>CAIQUL010000126.1 GCA_903874975.1 uncultured Chthoniobacter sp.
GAGCCCATCTCCAGAAGATTTCGCCGGCCACCCTGCTCTGGCCAGAGACCGGAGCATCTAGCTGGATCGCAGGCAACTCCTGATCCCAAACTTAGTTGAACTCCGGACGATGCGGCCCGGCAGGGCCGGGGGAGATTAGCCGGTGGCGTCAGCCACCGCTTCACCGGAACACACGCTTCACCGGAACACACGCTTCACCGGAACACACGCTTCACCGGAGCAGGGGCGAAGGAGTTCCTGCCGCCCCGGTCGGGGCGCGGTCCTGTTCTGCCTGAACGTCCGGGGGCTGACGTCACCGGCTAATTTCCGCAGTCCCTCCGGGACATGGATGGCGGCTCGCGGCCACGCCAGCTTCGACGCCCTTTGGCTGCCACGCCATTGGATCACGCTTCCTTCCCTACCGCCTGCGGAAGCTGCTCGATCTGCGGCTGGAAGCGGCGGCGAGCCGCAGCGATGATGGCGTGACCGATGGGGCCTGGCGCGCGGAGGCGCACGGTGAGCTGCCGGGCCAGCTCCACTATGCGCTCGAACACGCTCACGCCGGGCCCAATTTCCACGGTTACTACAGCGACACCGACACGACTTACGCCACCGTCACCAAGAAGCTCACGCCGAAGTTCCGCGTCCACGCCTCGCTGAACCACTATGCCGGCAACCTTGCGCTCAACGATGTGCGCAGCACCGTCGTGAATCGCGAAAGTTCATCGACCGCGGGCGCCAGCTACGCGCTGACCAAGGACACCGAACTGTCCCTGGCCTGGCAGCATATGAAACGCACCGATATTCTTCTGCCGGCCGCTTACGACTTCACCGAAGACTCGGTGCGCCTCGGCCTCGGCCACAATTTTGGCAAACTCAACCTGCAGAGTTTCCTCGACCTCGGCACGCTCGACAACTCGCTCACCGGCGCGAGCGGTCCGTTCCAGCGTTCCAGCATCACTGCCAACTGGCATCCGACGACGAGCCAGACTTATTCGGTCTTCGCGAGTTATGGCCCGAGCGCGTTCACTGGCTCGATGGATCAATCGTTGAGCGCCGGGGTCTCCGCCCGCTGGCAGGTCAAAGAATACCTCACCGCGAACCTGAGCTATGCCCGCAACCAATACGACGGATTGATCGGCCGCGACCAGGACCAGGCCTTCGTTTCCCTCCGCTACCAGATGGAAAACCAAAGCTCCGTGTCCCTCGTCGGTCGCTGGTCGCGCGCCGTCACGAAAGCGACCAGCGCCGTTCCCTCCCATGAAGCGGCCCTCCTCGTGACCTATTCCATTCCGCTCAGTCTCCCCGTCACGCGCAAGCGGAGCATCGGCATGCTCCAGGGGCGCGTCTGCGACGGGACGAAAGGGCGCGAGGCCGGGCTTCGGCGGGTCGTCCTGCAAGTCGGCGAGCAGTTCGCGGTCACCGACGAAGCGGGGCTCTTCGAGTTCCCCTCGCTCAAGCCCGGTCCGTGCGAACTCATGGTCGTGCAGGATTCCCTGGGGACGAGAATGGCCATGGAGACGCCGCTGCCGATGAAGCTCAGGATCCGTCCCGCGGAGACGACCCGCGTGGAACTGGCCGCCACGCCGGCGGGGTCGATTGCGGTCCGCGTGATGCGCTACGAGTTCGCCGGCGGCAACGCGCTGAACGCTTCCAGCGTGCTCCATGAAGTGGGAGGTCAGGAAGCGGTCACCGTCGAGATCACCAACGGGCGAGAGGTGTGGCGGGAGCAGACCGATCGCACCGGCCGCGCGTCTTTCGATCGCCTGCCCAGCGGGCCCTGGAAATTGTGCGTTGCCGGCAGCGACCTGCCCGCGCTGCACACCATCGAGAACCCGGAGCGCACGCTGACCCTCAAATCCGGTGAGAGCCAGCAGGTGGCCCTGCGGGTGGTGCCGCAGCGCCGCACGCTGCGCCTCCTCGATCACGGCACCATCCGGTAGCTCGGGTTGCCGAAAGAATCTTCCGCCTCGCTGCGAGCGGTGGGGCAGGCCACGGAAGCGACGTCGCGCCTTTTTCCAAGCCGTCTCCGGCACCTTCCCGCCGGAGTCTCCTCAGGCCGCTGCCGGTTCCTCGTAAACCGGCAGGGCGGGATCGATCTTGCTGAGCGTTTCGAGGTTGAGCAGGCGCCCGAGGAGCATCGGAGTCAACGCGGTGTTCGCCGGCAGGAGGAGCGGACCACCGCTGAGGTACAGATCCTGGGCCAGGATCTGTCCGCTCCGCAGCTGATCGATGCGCCGCATCTGGGGATTCGAGAAACTTTTCCTCGGACGGGCGAGGGAGAAGTCGCACCAGCGGCGAACGGCGGAGAGCACTTCGAGATCGTAGGAGCCCCATCTTGCCTGCATCTGCTCGAAGGCCGCACCCTGCGCGACGCCGCGCGCTTCCAGGTCCACGAGATCGCCGAGGACCTTGAGGATGCGGGCCCCGATGGGGATGGCGGTGCCCGTGAGGGGACCGCCGGAACCATCGAAGCGCTGATGCTGGTAGCGCACGATCGCGGCGACATTTTCGAGGCGCGGAATTTTTTCCAGCAGGTCGGCGCCGAAGGCTGGGACTTGATCGAGGAGGCCCTGCTCGGCGGCGGACAGCGCGACGCCATCCCGCGCTTTCTCGAAGACGACATGCGGAATGGTGATGCGCCCGATCTGGCTGAGCGTCGCGGCGAGATCGAGTTCCCACGGCACTTCGTCATTTGAGGTCCGCATGAAATCGCGGACGTGGTCGGTGAGCAGATTGCTGCGCTCAAAGGTCTCGGGATCGGCTATGGCGAGGATCTCGGAGAGGATCTTCACCGTGCCGCCGAGGGTCTTTTCCAGCACCTCGCGCTCCGCGGTGATCAGCCGATGCTGCGCGAGTCCCGCTTCCAGCGCGGGGGTGAGGGTGGGCGGCGGGCAGGGCTTGGTCAGGAAGCGGAAGACGTGGCCGTCATTCACGGCATCCACCGCGGTCTTCTGGTCGCTGTTGCCGGTGAGCATGATGCGCACGGTGTCTGGCGCCTGGGTGCGCACGGCGCGCAGGAATTCCAAGCCGGTCATCCCCGGCATCTGCATGTCGGCGACAACGATGGCGTAGGGACCATCGCTGGCCAGCCGCCGCAGCCCTTCCTCACCGCCGAGGGCGCAGTGGATGCTGAACTTTTTGCGCAACGCCCGTTGAATGGCATCGAGCAGGTTATTGTCGTCATCGACGAAGAGGATTTTTGTGGTCATGGCGGAGTCCGGATCAATGGGCGGGGGCAGCGAGAAGCTCGTCCGCGGCGGCGTCCCAGGCGGGGCGGTGCTCGGCGATGCCGAGGCGGGAGAGATAGTCGAGGTCGAGGGTCGCGGCGGCGGGCGCATCCCCGGCGAGCAGGACACTGGCGATGTGGACGGCGGTGAGCGCGGAGAAATTGGGGTTCGGCGTTGCGCCCGGCGCGTGGTGCTGGCTGATCGCTTCGACCACCGGAGGCGGCAATCCCCACAGCCCGAGCAGATACCCGCCCACCTCGGCGTGGGTGGCCCCGAAGACCTCGCGTTCCGCCTCGAGCGGGGTCCCTGCGGCGCTCCGGGCGAGTCGTTGGAAATCCTCCGGTAAATTGCTCGCGAGAATGAGCGTGCCGACTTCGTGGAGAAAACCGGCGGTCAGCGCTTCGTCGCAAACCGTCCGCGACGCTCCTTCGGCGCGGGCGAGGGCGCGGGCGAGCGTGCCCACGCGCTGGCTGTGCTCCGCGGCGTCCGTGGGGGAAAAGCCCGGCGTCTCTTTGCCCTCGAATTGTCCGAAAACACTCGTCGCGAGGATGATCGCCTTGAGCGTCTCGAGGCCGAGATAAGCCGCGGCTTCGGCGGGCCGCGAGGCCCGTTGCGCGAGGCCGAAGAAGGACGAGTTGACGATCTTCAGCAGCTTGGCCGTGAGCGCGATGTCGCGGGCGATCAGCGCGCCGGCTTCTTCCAGCGAAGCCTCCGGGTTCTTGAGCAGACGGACGATTTCGCAGAAGATCGAGGGCAGGCTCGGGAGATCCTCGAGTTGGACGACGAGCTCCATGATCCGGGCGCTGCCCTCCGCGAAGCTGTCCTGCGTCACCCGGGCGAGGGTCGCCCGGAGCGTCCCCGCATCGCAGGGCTTGGAGAGAAACTGATGCGCGAGGCCCACGCATTTCATCGACAGCTCCGGCGAGGTGTGGCCGGAAAGGATGAGGCGCACCGTCTTCGGCGAGTGCTCCCTGACGCGCGCGAGGAACTCGGCGCCGTCCCGGCCCGGCATCATCATATCGGTGATCACCACGTCGTAGTGCGCCGCGGCGGTGTGCGCCAGCGCGCTCGCGCCGCTCCCGGCGAATTCCATTTCCCACTCCTCGCGCAGCGGGCGCAACAGGCGCTGGAGGCCCTGCAGGACCATCGGCTCGTCATCGACAAAGAGCAGGCGCTTCTTCATTCGGTCCTCCCGTCGGCGGCGGGCAGGCGGAGCGGGAGGCGGATGATGAAGGTCGTCCCCTGCCCCACTGCGCTTTCCAGCCGGAGTTCGCCGCCATGTTTGTCCACGACCACGGAATGCGCGATCGCGAGACCCTGCCCGGTGCCTTTGCCCACGCCCTTGGTGGTAAAGAAAGGGTCGAAGATCTTCCGCCGAATCTCCTCGGGAATGCCCGTGCCGGTGTCGGCCACGCGGACCTCCGCCCAGTCACCGTCCGCGCGGGTGGTGACGGTGATCCGGCCCCTGCCGCCGCGGCCCGCGGCCAGCGCATCGGCGATGGCGTGGCTGGCGTTGACCACGAGGTTGAGGATGACCTGATTGAACTCGCCGGGGAAACACCGCACGAGGGGCAGCGCGGGTTCGAAGTCGGTGACGAGGTCGGCCACGTGCTTCCACTCGTTGCGAGCCACGGTGAGGGTGCTCTCGATCGCGCGGTTGAGGTCGATGGTCGTCTTCTCCCCGCTGCCGGGGTGGGAAAATTCCTTCATCGCTCCGACGATTTTCGCGATGCGATGCACGCCTTCGAGGGATTGCTCGATCGCTCGGGGGATCTCGGTGAGGACGTATTCCAGGTCGGCGGCAAGGGCGGCGGCAGCGATCTCCGCCACCAGCTCCGGGCTGATCCGGCCTTCCCTCGCGGCGGCGAGGAGGAGCCGCGATTGCTCGGCCAGATAGGCGGTCAGATCGCGGAAGCTGTCCTGCACGAACTGGGAATTGTCGCCGATGTATTGGGTCGGCGTATTGATCTCGTGGGCGATGCCGGCAGCGAGCTGCCCGATGGATTCCATCTTCTGCGCGTGCTGGAGTCGGACTTCCATCTGCCGCCGCAGCGTGATGTCTCGGGCTACCATCACGAGGTGCTCGGTCATCCCGAGATCGTTGCGCACCGGGTTGGCGTGCGCCTCCAGCGCGCGCCACGAGCCGTCGCGGTGCTTCATCCGGTATTCGAGAGTGCGACCCACCCCCGTCTCGAAGACGCCCTGGGTGGCGAGCAGGACCTTGAGCTGGTCCTCGGGATGAATATGCGCTGCCGCCGGCATCTGGCTGAGTTCCGTGGGTGAAAGGCCCAGCACTTTTTCAAAGGACGGGCTGTGATAGGTGTGGGCGCCGCGCTCATCGACGACCGCGATCAGGTCGGCGATGTTTTCCGCGATCACGCGGAAGTGCGCTTCGCTCTTGTGCAATTCGGCGGTGCGCGTGGCGACGGTCCGCTCGAGGTCGCCGATGTGGGCGCGCACCTGCTGCGCAAGCTGCCACCTGGCCGTGAGCGCGTGGGCCAGTTGCACGACTTCGATGTTGTCGAAGGGTTTCTTGAGGATCACGAGACGATCGGACGCGCCCAGCTTCTCGATGATCTCGTCCCACGAGTAGTCGGAGAAGGCGGTGCCAACCACCACCTGCAAGTGGGGATCGACCTTCCAGAGCCGCGCGATGGTCTCGATGCCATCCCAGCCCGGCGGCATCTGCACATCGACAAAGGCCAGCGCATAAGGCTGCCGCTCGGCGAGTGCGGCCTCCACGCGGGCCAGTCCCTGCTCCCCCTGGTGCGCGGAATCGATGGTGAAGGCGCGGGCTCTCGGCGCACCTGGCGCAGCGCCGAAAAGAGCGGTGCGAGTGGACTCCTGCGCATCGATCCCCTCGCTGCTCAGGATCTTTTTGATGTCCGGGTGGCTGGATCGATTGTCGTCGATCACAAGGATTCGGTTGCTTTTGAAGTTGGGAGTCATGGGTTGCGCGCGAGCTTCGACTCAAGAGATTCTGCACCTGGCTCGGCTGGTTCACTGATCCGGCGAGGTCGCGGCGCATCCGGCCGGGTCGGCGCCTCGCTCGGGGGCGGCTCCACGATCTCCAGCGCGGGCGCGGGGAAGTTTTGAGCGGCCTTCATGATGCCACAAGGGGCAGCCGCGACCATGCCAGCGCCAGCAGTGAAAACCCCGGCTTGGCCCGGGATTATTCCGGGCGCCCAGCCGTGGAAGTCCCAGCCGGAGGCAGGACCCGCTACGGCTGCACGATCTGATTGCGCACCGCGTAGCGCACCAGGTCGGCGAAGGCCGTGAAGCCGAGCTTGCGCATGATCGTCGCCCGGTGCGTCTCCACCGTCTTCACGCTGATGGCGAGGGCCGTCGCCACGTCCTTGTTGCTTTTGCCTTCGGCAAGAAGCTGCACCACCTCGCGTTCGCGCACGGTCAACCCGCCGGGCGCGACTTCCGCGGCCGCGACGCCCCCTTGCAGGTAACTCTCGAAGACGATGCGGGAAATGCGGGAACCGAGATAGGGCTGATGCTCGCAGAGCGCCTTGAGCGCCGGGATGAGATGCGTCGTCGCTTCGCCCTTGAGCACGCAACCGCGGGCGCCGGCCGCGAAGATCTGATGGACCAGCGTCTCGTTTTCCGTGCCGGTGAAGGCGAGCACTTCGGTGCCCGGAAGAATCCGCCGGATCTCCCGGGTGACTTCGATCCCGTTGAGCTCCGGCATACCGATGTCGAGGACCACGATGTCCGGCTTCTGTTTGGCGGCCAGTTCGACCGCCTCGCGCCCATTCTTGGCTTCCCCGCAGATTTCCCAGCCCCATTCGGATTCGATCAGGGGACGCAAGCCGCGCCGCACGATTTCGTGATCGTCGACGATGAGAATCCGAGTTTTTTTCATGGGATCACTGGCGGATGAGCACCAGGCCGCGCGGAGCATGGCCGGCGGCGGGGCTCACCGGTGGTCGCAGCGCTCTCTCGTTGAAGATGCACATCCTCTTGCCGTTTTGTGTCATTGCTTTTGCGCAGCGGTGCCCACGACGTCCCGCAGGACTTTCAAGAGGGCCTCGGCCGTGCAGGGTTTGCGCAGAAAGTGGGTAATCCCGAGTTCGGCCATGCGGCTCAGTTGGTTTTCCACGGCGAGTCCGGTGGTGGCGATGATCGGGAGCTGCGGGTTCAGCCGGCGCAGGATTTGGATGGTCGCAAAGCCATCCATCACCGGCATGTTCAGATCCGTGATCACGGCCGCGATTTCGCCGCGTTCCCGCGTGTAGGTGGCGACCGCTCCAATCCCGTCGGCCGCGAGGACCACGCGGTAGCCGAAGAGCTGCAGCGTCTGTTCCGTGATCTGGCGCACCGCGGCTTCATCATCCACCACGAGAATCAATTCACCATGCCCGCAGGGCAGTTCGGCCTGGGCCTCCGCTGCGCCTTCGGGGCCAGCTCCGGGGCCGGGACCGGACTCGGCCGGGAGATAAATACTGAATTTCGAGCCCCGGCCCAGCTTCGACTCGACGCGAATAAAACCGCCGTGGCTCTTGACGATCGTCAGGGTGGTGGAAAGTCCGAGCCCGGTGCCTTTGCCGACTTCCTTCGTGGTGAAAAAGGGGTCGAAGATCTGGGCGATCACCTCCGCCGGAATGCCCGTGCCGGTGTCCTCGACCTGGAGCAGCACATAGGCTCCGGGGTGCGCCTCGCCGTCCAGCCCGGCAAAGTGTTCGTCGAGGGTGACGTTCTCCGCGGAGAGCGTCAACGTGCCGCCTTCCGGCATGGCGTCGCGGGCATTGACGCAGAGATTGACCAGCACCTGGTGGAATTGAGTAGGATCGCCCACGACCGTCCAGAGGTCGTGGGGGACGATCGTCTGGACCTGGATATTCTTGAGGAACGTCTCATTGATCAGATTCTCCACTTCGCGAATGAGGTGCCGCAATTGCAGCTCCACGCGGCGGCCTTCGACCCCGCGGGCAAAGGAGAGGATCTGGCGGACCATCTCGGCGCCGTTGCGGGCGCTGGCCGAGATGATCGAGAGCAGCTCGGTGCTCGCCTTGTCGGTAAAGCGCATCTCGAGCACCGAGAGCGCCATCATGATCGGCGAGAGCATGTTGTTCAGATCGTGCGCGATGCCCCCGGCGAGGGTGCCGATGCTCTCCATGCGCTGGGAGCGGAGGAATTGCTGCTCGAGCTGTTTGCGTTCGGTGATGTCGTGCAGCACCACGAGGTGGATGCCGGTAAAGATTTTCCCGAGCGGGGCGGCGCTGGCCATGGCAAATCGCTGGGTTCCGTCCTTGCAGTGGATGGAGAGTTCCAAAGGCGCGAACACCGCTCCGGTTTCTGCCGCCCGGCCGAGTTCCGCGTGCCACTGCTCCGCCACCTGCTGCCGATAGGCGGGGTCCGGGTAGGCCTTGACCCACCAGTCGGCGAGCGCGGGGATGTCCGCCAGTGCATAGCCAAAGGTCGCGGTGAAGGCCGGATTGACGAAGGTGATGCAACCAGCCGAGTCGTTTAACGCCATGGGCACCGGGGACGCTTCGACGATGGCGCGGGATTTCGCTTCGCTGGCGAGCAGCGCCTCCTCCGCCTGCCTGCGCTCGGTGATGTCCTCCGCCGTGCCGACGATGCGCTGCACTTCCCCAGTCGGGCCCGCCACCGGAAAAGCCTGGTCGTGAATCCAGCGCACCCCGCCGTCCGGCCGCTGGATGCGATACGTCTCATTATACAAGCCCAGCGCCTGTTTGCTCTCCGTCGCATCCAGGATCCGTGCGCGGTCCTCGGGATGGATCGCCTCCAGCCAGTTGCGCGGGTCCTGATAAAGCTGCGCGCAGGTGCGCCCCCAGATTTTTTCGTAGGCGGGACTGATGTAGAGCATCTGGCTCTTGGCGGGGTCGGTGATCCAGAACACCTCCTGGATATTCTCCGCCAACTGGCGAAAGCGCTCCTCGCTCGCGCGCAGCTCCACCTCCGCCTTCCAACGTGCGGTGACGTCCCTTCGGATCGCCAGGTATCGGTCGATGGCGCCGTGCTCGTCGAGGAACGGAACGATGGTCGTGTCCACCCAGTAATGCGTGCCATCCTTCGCCCGGTTGCAGATATCGCCCTGCCAGACGCGCCCCGACTGGATGGTCGCCCAAATCTCGCGGAAGAACTCCTTGGGATGCTCTCCCGAGTTGATCATCCGGTGATCCTGGCCGAGCAGCTCCTCGCGGGAGTATTGGGAGATGCGGCAAAACTTGTCGTTCACGTAGGTGATCCGGCCCCGGGCGTCGGTCAGCGCCACGATGGCGTGCTGATCCAGCGCCGCGCGCAGGTCGATATTGTCCTTCTGCGAGGCAAGGAGACGGGCCTCGGCCAGCTTGCGCTCGGTGATGTCGCGGATCGTGCCGATGAACACGGGACGATCGGCTCCCACCACCCTGACGATAGTCAGCTCCACGGGGAATTCCGTCCCGTCCGAGCGCATGGCCGATACCTCGATGCGCCGCCCCATGATCGGACCCTGTCCGGTGGCGAGCAGGTGCGCCATCCCGCGCCGATGGCCTTCGCGCAGGGCGGGTGGGATGATCTTGTCGGCCAGCGACTGACCGACGACGTCTGCCGCCGGGTAGCCAAACATCTTCTCCGCCGCCGGGTTGAAATCCGTGATTTTGCCCAGTTCATCCATCGTGATGATGGCGTCGATCGAGGACTGCCAGACGGCTAGGCGGCTGCCCTCGGCCTTGGCCAGTGCGACGTCCGCACGTTTGCGTTCGGTGATGTCCTGGAATGTCCCGTAGATCCGGACTGCTTTGCCGTCCTGCATGTCGGCGAAGCCCTGGGACTGCACCCAGCGGTGGTTCCCCTTGGCGGTGATCAGCGGCAGCTCCAGGTCGTAGGGCGTGCCGGTGGCGATGGTCGCTTGCACCGCTGCCACCATCACCGGTCGCGCCTCGGGTGCGTAGAAATTGATCGCGCCTTCGAGATCCGGCTCCTCCAACGTCTCGAGCTCGGAAATGCGAAAGGTCTCGCGGGACCACCTGAGTTTCATCGTCGGCAGATCCACGCTCCATCCGCCGATTTTGGCCAATTCACCGGTGCGCTCGAGCATCTCGGCGGCTTGGGCGAGCTTCACCTCCGCCAGCTTGCGCTCGGTGATGTCCAGATGCATGACCACGCCCCCGCCCCCGCACCCCGCATGCAGCGCAGTGGCAATCAGCCGGAACCAGCGCTGCTCCGTGGGGGAATGGCAGGGATATTCGATGGTGAACTCACCGACTTCGCCCTGCAGCACCCGGCGAATGCCGCCAGCGGCGCCCTTGGCTTCCTCCGAGCAAGGTCCGGTGGCGCGCTCGCACACCTTCAGGTAGTTCTGGCCGAGGGAGAATTCGGGACCTTGCAGCAGGTTGGCCTTGGCGAATCGCTGCCAGCGCTCGTTCGTGGCGAGGATGATGCCCTCCGGATCGAGCAGCGCGACGTGGGCGGGAATGGCATCAAGGATCGCCCGCTGGATCTCGGCCTTCCGCAGCTCGACGACTTCACGAGCCCGCCGTGCGCTGATGTCGGTCACCACCACCCGGAGCACCGTCTCGCCGCTTTCGCCCGTGGCCGCGGTCACCTCGAGGCCGACCCAGACGGGCGTGCCGTCGCCCCGTTTCAAACGCAGTTCACACGAGCAGGAGGGTGCGGCGGGATCCGCGCCCGTCGCGTGGGCCTCCAAGACCTTTTTCTTCAGGCGGTAGAAGATGTCCCCGTCGTCCGGGAGAATGAAGTGGGAGAACAGGCGAACGACCAACGCACCCCGCGCCACGCCCAGCAAGGTGGCGAGGGTCAGGTTCGCCTCGCGGATGACTCCTTTCGCGCCCACGGTGCAGTAGCCGACCGGCGCGAGGTCGTAGAGATCGAAGTAGCTCGCTCGCGAGGCTTCCAGCTCCCCCTGCGACCGGCGCAGCTCCTCGTTCTGCATCTCCAGCTCGATCTGGTGAACGTGCAATTCGTGCAGCAGCGCGCGCTCCGTCTCAGGCGTCGGTGCCGTCTGGGTTTCCGGCGACGCCGCGACTTGGGCCGCGAAGGCCGCTTCCGCCCGGGAGCGGAGTTCGGCGGCGGTGACCCAGGAGCCTTCCGTTGGTTTCATGGCGGGTCTCCCGTTCTCGCGCGTTCCGTGGTGGCGACCGCATACATCTCCCCGGCTTCGTTGACCAAGGCGCTAAAGATCATCGAAACCTCCACGATCTTTCCGGACTTGGTCAGGCGTTGGGTGTTAAAGGGGGCCAGAATTTTCGTGCGACTGAGCTGTAGCAATTGCTCGACCTCCAGCTCCTGCGCTGCCGGCGGGACGCGGTCGCTCGCGTTCATGCGCAGCGCCTCGGCTTCCGTCCAGCCATACATCCGCACCGCGCCCGGGTTCCAGGCGAGGATGCGGCCCTCCAGATCCTTGACGGTGATGGCATCATATGAATCCCGCACCCCCACGGCCAGGCGGCGCAAGGATTCCCGCGATTCGACGAGCTCGGTGACGTCCTGAAACGTGATGACCGCGCCTTCGATCACATTGTCCAGCGTGCGATAAGGCTGGATGCGCAGGGTGTAATGCCGGCCCGCGAGGGAACGCACCTCCACCTCTTTGGGCAGCAGCGAATCCAGCACCGCCTGCACATCCGCCACGAGGCTGGTGTAGCCGACCAGGTTCGTGACGACATGCGCCACGGGCCGTCCCACATCGGTCGGGATCAGATTGATGATGATGCCGGCGGCGGGGGTGAAACGCAGGATGCGCAATTGAATATCCACGAACACCGTGCCGATGCCGGTGCCGGCGAGCAGGTTGTTCATGTCGTTATTGGCCCGCGACAGGTCGAACACCTTGGTCTGCAACTCGGTGTTGACCGTGGCCAGCTCCTCGTTGACCGACTGCAACTCTTCCTTGGAGGTTTCCAATTCCTCGTTGGTGGATTGCAGCTCTTCGTTGACCGACTGCATTTCCTCGCTGGAAGACCTGAGCTCTTCAGCGGAGCTCTCCAGCTCCTCGATGGTGCTCTGGAGGGATTCCTCCTTGGCGAGCAACTCCCCCCTGAGCGCGACCACACGCGCATCAACGTCCACCCCGGCGTCGGCCGGCGCGGATGCCGGATCACTGCCCGCCCGGCCCTCCGGCACCTCTTCCAGAATGACGAGGAAGAGCGGCGACTCGGTTGACGCGCCCGGGCCGGTGGTCACCGGACGAATGGTGAGATTGACGGTGGTGAAGTGGCCGTTCGTCTTCACGCGCAGGCCGGGGCTGGCAGAGGTTTCCTTCGTGGCGGCGGCCTTGTGCAGCGTGGTGGTGAGCTCGCGGCGCA
>CAIQUL010000127.1 GCA_903874975.1 uncultured Chthoniobacter sp.
AAGCCGGGGTGGCGAAATTGGCAGACGCGCCAGACTTAGGATCTGGTTCCGCAAGGAGTAGGGGTTCGAGTCCCCTCTCCGGCATCTTTTGCATCTCGAGCCGAATACAGGAACCGCAGATGACGCGAATTTCGCAGGAGGGCAGGCCTTGGCGATCCGCGGCGCACTCAGGCATTCGGTGGGGCTGGCGGACGATCGGTGTTTTCGCCCGTGCGATACGGCCCATCGCCGTTTTTCTTTTGAATCCCGTTTCGCGACGTCCGGGCGTTCCCGGATGGTGCAGCGAAATTGCAGTCGCGGCTCCGCGTCCCGCGCACTTCACTCGGGCCATGCCTCCTCTCCCGCGAGTCCGCCGCCAACTGCTTGTCATCCTGCTCCTCGTGTGGGTGCCGGGCGCGGCGCGGGGGGCGGAGTTCGCGGTCGGACCGGGGAAAGAACTGACCTCACTCGCTGAGGTGCCTTGGGAAAAACTCGCGCCAGGTGATGTTGTCGCCATCCATTGGCGGGCCGAGCCGTATCGGGAAAAATTCGTCCTCTGCGTGCGGGGCGCGGCTGGGCAGCCCATCACGGTGCGCGGGATCGCGGGGCCGGAGGGCGCGCGGCCGGTCATCGATGGGAGCGATGCCGTGACGCCGAAGGCGCTGGACTACTGGGGCGGCGAGCGGAGCGTGATCAAGATCGGCGGCGCGGCGAAACCCGCCGACACCATGCCGGCCCACCTCGTCGTCGAAAATCTCGACGTGCGGAGCGCCCGACCGCCGTTCGCTTTCACCGGGCGCAAAGGCGTGCAGAAATACGCGCTCAACGCCGCCGCGATCTTCATCGAAAAGGGCGAGCACATCGTCATCCGCAACTGTGCGCTGCACGACAGCGGCAATGGACTCTTCGCCAGCAAAGCCTCACGCGACCTGCTCATCGACGGCTGCCACATCTTCGACAATGGCAACGTGAAAGACATTTACACCCACAACAGCTACACCGAAGCGCTGGGCAGCGTTTTTCAAAACAACCGCTTCGGACCGCTCCGCGCGGGCTGCCCCGGCAACAACATCAAGGACCGCAGCGCCGGCCTCGTGGTGCGCGACAACTGGATCGAAGGCGGCAACCGCGCCCTCGACCTCGTGGATGCCGAAGGCTCCGATGAGCTGCGCGACGCGCCCGCCTACCGCGCCACCTGGGTCTATGGCAACGTGCTCGTCAAACTCGACGACGCGCCCAACAACCAAGTCGTCCACTACGGCGGCGACAGCGGGAAGACCGAGTGGTATCGCAAAGGCACGCTGCACTTTTTTCACAATACCGTCGTCTCGCGCCGGACCAGCCGTACGACCCTCTTCGGCCTCTCGACCGACGACGAACGCGTCGAGGCGCGGAACAACATCGTCTGGGTCCGCGCCGGCGGGGCGAAGCTCGCCATCTGCGACGGCCCCGGTCGCATCGAACTCCACCGCAACTGGCTCCCGCGCGGTTGGGTGAAAACGCACGGCTTCACCGGCGGCAGCATCGCCGGCGCGGAAACCTCGCTCACCGGCGACGCCCCCGGCTTCACCGACGAGCCACGCGACGACTTCCGCCTCGCCCCCGGTTCCCCGGGCCTCGGAACGGCCAGCGCTCTGCCGCGCGACCTCGCCACCGCGCACTCCGTGAAAAACGCCCGCGACCTCGGCGCGGCCCGGGGAAAATGAAGCGACGGAATTTTCGTCGTGGTCGCCAGGCCTGGAGGGAGCTACTGGAAGCGGATGGCCACGCAGCGGCGGAGAGTAGCGCAGGCCGCCCGTCGCCAGCCGGACGGGCGTGATTAAAACTGAGAAACGGGATTGGGGTCCGCACATTGCACGCTCCCGAGAAGTCGCGGCGTCCCGTCGAGACGAACTTCCCGCAGCCTCCCGGCCAGGGCCGACGAGCGCCGACGCTGGGCTCCGCCGGATGAAGTTCGTTTTGGCGGGACGCCCAAACCAACACTCGGGACGAGCGTGCTCCCCAGATCAAGTGGCGCTGCGTTTTCTGCAAAGTGTGAAAGATGCGGGTTCATCTCCCCCGCCGGACCGTCGCCACACTTTGGCTAAGACAAACCCGGCATGAGCGGTTATGAAACTGCCCTATGTTTTTCCTGCGTCGCCCACTCCACACCGTATGTATCCTCGCGCTGCTGAGCGCGCCGGGAGCCTTGGCGGCGACGTTGGACTTCAACCGGGACATCCGGCCGATCCTGGCGGACAATTGTTTCCAATGCCACGGGCAGGATGCGAGCAAGCGGAAGGGGGAACTGCGGCTGGATACGCGGGAAGGCGCGGTGGGCAAGGCGGAGTCGGGGGAGATCGCGGTGGTGCCGGGCAAGCCGGCGGCGAGCGCGCTGGTGGCGCGGATTTTTTCCACGGACAAGGACGAGCAGATGCCGCCGGCAAAGGCGAATCGCACGCTGACGGCGGAGCAGAAGGCGGTGCTGAAAAAGTGGGTCGCGGAGGGCGCGGAGTATCAGGCGCACTGGGCGTTCGTGGCACCGGTGCGGGCGGCGCTGCCGGCGGTGAAACGCGCGGACTGGGTGCGGAATCCGATCGATCGGTTCGTGCTCGCGAAGATCGAGGCAGGCGGCTTGCAGCCTTCGCCGGAGGCGGATCGCCCGACGCTGATCCGCCGGCTCACGCTCGATCTCACGGGCTTGCAGCCGACGCCGGAGGAGGTGGATGCGTTCGTGGCGGACACGAAGCCGGATGCCTATGAGCGGGTGGTGGAGCGGTTGCTCGCGTCGCCAAATCACGGCGAGCGCATGGCGCTGCCGTGGCTGGATGCGGCGCGCTACGCGGACAGCAACGGCTTTCAGCAGGACGGCGACACCTACCAGTGGGTGTGGCGCGACTGGGTGGTGCGGGCGCTGAACGCGGACATGCCGTTCGACCGTTTTTCCATCGAACAACTCGCCGGCGATCTGCTGCCCACGCCGACGAACGACCAGCTCATCGCGACCGCTTTCAACCGCAACCACCTGCTCAGCGGCGAGGGCGGCGCGATTGCCGAGGAGCAGCGTTTTGTGGCGATGTTCGACCGCGTGGACACCACGGCCACGAACTGGCTCGGGCTGACGATGGCCTGCGCGCAGTGTCACGATCACAAATACGACCCGCTCACGCAGCGCGATTTTTACGGGCTGCTGCACGCTTTCAACCAGGTCTCGGAAAGCGGGATGGCCGGCGGTGGCCCCGGCCCCAAACGCGTTGCGGCGCCGTTCGTGGAACTGCCGACGGAGGAGCAGGCGAAGCGGATCGCGGCGCTGGAGGAGAAGGCCGCGAAGGCGGATGCCGAAGGGAAGAACAAGGAGACGCTGGAAAAGGATTTCGCCGCGTGGATGGCGACGGTGACGCCGGAGCTGAAGCGTCCCAAAGACCAGCCGCTGCCGGGGAATCTCGGCGAGCTGCTGAAGGTCGCGCCGGACGCGCGGACGGCGGAGCAAAAGGCGGAGTTGGAAAAGGGATTGCGCGCGCTTTACGAGCCGGAGTTCTGGCCGGGCAAGGCGGCGCGCGAGGCCGCGGCCAAAACCGCTGAGGCGGTGCGGAAGGAGATCGCGGGGATCAAGAGGAGCGAAGTTCCGCGCGTCATGGTGATGCGCGACGACAAGCCGAGGGAGACTTCCATCCTCGACCGCGGCGGCTATTTGACTCCGAAGGAGAAGGTCGGCTTCGCGACGCCCGCCTTTCTCCCCGCACCGCCGGCCGACGCGCCGAAGAACCGGCTGGGCTTTGCGCAGTGGCTGTTCGCGCCGGAGCACCCGCTGACCGCGCGCGTGCAGGTGAATCGCATCTGGCAGATTTTCTTCGGCGCAGGGCTGGTGCGGACGGCGGAGGATTTCGGGGTGCAAAGCGAGATGCCGGTGCAGCAGGAGTTGCTCGACTGGATGGCGGTGGAATTCCGCGAACGCGGCTGGAGCATGAAGCAGATGCACCGGCTCATCGCCACGAGCGCGACCTACCGGCAGAGCAGCCGCGTGACCCGCGAGCTGCTCCAGCGCGACCCGGAGAACCGCCTCCTCGCGCGCGCCGCCCGCTTCCGCGCACCCTCGATGGTGCTGCGCGATGTGGCGCTGGCGGCGAGCGGGCTGCTCGACCGGCGCATCGGCGGCGCACCGGTGTATCCCTACCAGCCCGACGCGATCTGGGAGTCGCTCGCGATCACAAAGGAGCGCGACTTCACCTACCGTCCGTCAACCGGCGCGGACCTCTACCGGCGCAGCCTTTACACGTTCTGGCGGCGCACGATCGGGCCGGCGAATATGTTCGACGCCTCGAACCGCCAGACCTGCCGGGTGCGCCAGACCGCGACGAGCACGCCGCTGCACGCGCTCACCACTTTGAACGACCCGACCTGGGCCGAAGCCTCGCGGGTGCTCGCAGCCCACGCCATCGAGGCCGGCGGCGATGCCGACGCGCAACTGACCTTCGCCTTTCGCCGCGTCTTCGGTCGCAAGCCGGCGGACCGCGATCTCGCCGCGCTCCGCCGCGCGCTGGAAAAGCAGCGCGCCATCTACCAGGCCGACCCCAAAGCCGCAGCGGAAGTCGTGACCATCGGAACCGCCCCGGCGCAGCCAAACCTCAAAGCTCCTGAGCACGCCGCGCTGACCGCCGTGTGCCTCGCCATCTTCAACCTCGACTCAGCCCTCACCCGCGAGTGATCGACCCATCAGCGACTGAACACTGAACACTGAACTGCCATGCTCGAAGAACTCCTCACCAATCATCACCGCGTAACCCGCCGCCAGCTCTTCGGCACCGCCGCCACCGGCATCGGCGGCATCGCACTCGCCTCGCTGCTCGGCTCCCGCACCGCCAGCGCCGCACCGCAGCGCGGCCTCCCCGAGCTGCCCCACGCAGCGCCAAAGGCAAAACGCGTCGTCTGCCTGTGGCAGGGTGGCGGTCCGTCGCACGTCGATCTTTTTGACCCGAAACCCACGCTGCAAAAGATGGGCGGGCAGGACATCCCCGACAGCGTCCGCGGCACCACGCGGCTCTCCACGATGTCGTCGGGTTACAAAAGGTGGCCGATCACGCCGGCGATCAAACCCTTTCAGCGCTACGGCAAATGCGGCATGGAACTCAGCTCCATGCTGCCCAATATCGGCGCGATCGCGGATGACATCTGCGTGGTGCGCTCGATGCACACCGAGGCGGTCAACCACGCGCCAGGCGTGACCTTGTTCATGACCGGCGCGCAGGTGCCGGGCCGCCCGAGCATGGGTGCGTGGCTGAGCTACGGGCTGGGTTGCGACGCGAGCGATCTGCCGGCGTTCGTGGCCATGACTTCGTCGGACAAGGGCAAGACCTGCGGCCAGCTTTTCTTCGACTACTACTGGGGCAGCGGCTTTCTGCCGAGCCGCTACCAGGGCGTGCGCTTCAGCAACGCCGGCTCGCTCGTGCCCTACCTCAACAACCCGCCCGGCATGAGCCGCGAGCAGCGCCGCGCCTTGCTCGACGACCTCCAGGAGATGAACACCGCGCACCTCGCGGACTACGGCGACCCGGAGATCGACACGCGCATCGCGCAATACGAAATGTCCTACAAGATGCAGGCCAGCGTGCCCGACCTGCTCGATTTTTCCAGCGAGCCGAAATACGTCATCGAGCGCTACGGCCCCGACGCGCTGACCAAGGGCACCTTTGCCAACAACTGCCTCATCGCCCGGCGGCTGCTCGAACGCGGCGTGCGCTTCGTCCAGCTCATGCACAGCGGATGGGATCAGCACAACAACCTCTTCACCCAGCTCGAGCGGCAGTGCCAGGACACCGACGCACCCAGCGCCGCGCTGGTGCAGGACCTCAAAGAGCGCGGCCTGCTCGAAGACACGCTCGTCGTGTGGGGCGGCGAATTTGGGCGCACGCCGTTCGGCCAGGGCAACCCGGCAAAGCCAAACGGTCGCGACCACTTTGGCCGCGCCTACAGCATGTGGTTCGCCGGAGCCGGCGTGAAAGCCGGCACGACCTTTGGCGAGACGGATGACTTTGCCTG
>CAIQUL010000128.1 GCA_903874975.1 uncultured Chthoniobacter sp.
CGACGGCTGGGACGTGCGCCTGCCCGCCGCCGACTTCGCCGAAAAAAGGACCGCGCTTTTTTCCGACCACCTCCGCCTCGACACCACGCTCCTCGAAGCCCTCCGCATCGAAGCCGGCCTCCCCCGCTGGGGTGCCGAACTCGGCGAGGACACCCTCCCGCCCGAAGCCGGGCTCGACCGCACGCACATCGACTACCACAAAGGCTGCTACATCGGGCAGGAAGTCATCTCCCGGCTGAAAAGCGTGGGCCACGTCAACCGCCAGCTCACCGGCTTCATCGCCGCAGACGGCGCGCCGCCCGTCGCGGGAGCCGCCATTTTTTCACCCGACAGCGATCGCCCCGTTGGGATCATCACCAGCGTCGCGTTCAGTTTTGCCTTGGAGAAGCCGATCGCGCTCGGCTATCTCAGGCGCGCTTCGCCGACCAGCGGACTGCGCGCGCGCGCCGCCGCACCGACCAGCGCGGACGTCCATATCACCGCCTGTCCGCTCCCATTTCTCTCATCATGAAAAAGCACCTCCTCACCGCCCTCGCGCTCGCCGCGAGTCTCGCTGCCGCCCGGGCCGACGACGTCGCGCTCGTCACCCTCCGCATCGGCAGCGACAAGACCCCGCGGCAATTCGCCATCGAGTTTTACGAAACCGAAGCGCCGCGCACCGTCGAGAATTTCAAGAAGCTCGCGGGCAAGAAATTCTACAAAGGCCAGACCATCCACCGCACCTTTCCCCACCTCCTCGTGCAAATGGGCGACCCGCTCAGCCGGAAAAAAGACCGCTCCAATGTCGGCACCAGCGGCCCCGGCTACACCATCCCCGCTGAAATCCGGCGCAAACACGGCAAAGGCGCTGTCGCCGCCGCGCGACTCCCCGACAAGATCAACCCCTCGCGCCACTCCAGCGGCAGCCAGTTTTACATCTGCCTCGCGCCCATGCCGAGCTACGACGACCTCTACACCGTCTTCGGCCACGTCCTCTGGGGACTCGACACGCTCGACGCCATCAGCACGAAGCCCGTGGACAGCAATGACTACCCGATCGACCGGATCGTCATCCAGTCCGTGAAAATCATGCCGCGCGCCGAACTGCCGGCCGCGCCCGTGCCGGCGGCAAAACCCGCGCCCGCGCCGCCGAAACGGTGGTGGCAATTATTCTAAGCACAAACGCTTGCGAGGCTGAGCGTGCACACGTATAAAGCGCGTCCCTCAAAAACGGGTAGGTACCGAAGTGGCCAAACGGGGTGGACTGTAAATCCACTGGCTTACGCCTTCACAGGTTCGAATCCTGTCCTGCCCAGTCTCCCGCCGGTGCGATAAACCCAGGATTCGCAGCCCGACCGGAAGCCCGCCGCAATTTCCACTTTCCCTTTCTGCGCCGCGCCCTTCCTATGTCCGCATTATGAAACCCAACGCACCCCTCGTGGCGGTCGTCATGGGCAGCAAATCGGACTGGGAGACGATGCGCTGCGCTGTGGAGATTCTAGAGAAATTCCACATTCCGCATGAAAAGCAGGTCGTCTCGGCGCATCGCACGCCGGCGCTGCTCACGGAGTTTGCCACGGGCGCGGCGGCCCGCGGATTGCAGGTCGTCATCGCCGGCGCGGGCGGGGCGGCGCATCTGCCGGGGATGATCGCTGCGCAGACGGCGCTGCCCGTCATCGGCGTGCCCGTGGAGTCGAAAACTTTGCGCGGTTTGGACTCGCTGCTTTCCATCGTGCAGATGCCCGGCGGCGTGCCGGTCGCCACAATGGCGATCGGAACCGCCGGCGCGCGGAATGCCGGGCTGCTGGCGGTGAGCATCCTGGCGCTGCGCAATGACACGATTCGTTTTGCGCTCGATGAATTCCGCGCGAAGCAGACCGCCGAAGTGCTCGCGCAGAAACTGGAATGAGCGAGCCGCGCGTTTTTTTACCGGGCAGCACGATCGGCGTAATGGGCGCCGGGCAACTCGGGCGCATGTTGGCCATCGCGGCGCGACGCATGGGGTATCGCGTCCACACTTTCTCGCCGGATGAGGACACGCCGACCGGCCAGCTCGCCGACCGCGAAGTGGCGGCGCGCTACGACGACGCGGCGGCGGTGCGCGACTTCGCGCGCGGCGTGGACGTGCTGACGTTCGAGTTTGAAAACATCCCCGTGCAGACCGTCGAGTGGGCGGCCGAGCATTGTGTCGTGCGCCCGTCGGCGCAGGTGCTGCACGTCTGCCAGCACCGGTTGCGGGAGAAGGAATTTCTGGATCAGGCGGGTATTCCGCTGCCGGGCTTCATGGCGGTGGGAAGTGCGGGCGATCTCGCGGCAGCGGTGGCGGAGCTGGGGTTGCCGGCGGTGCTGAAGACGGCGGCGTTTGGCTACGACGGCAAGGGCCAGCGCAAGATCGCGCCGGGCGACAATCTCACGGAAGCGTGGGCGCCGTTCGTCGGGACGGGCGCGGTGCTGGAGCAGTTTGTGCGGTTTGAAAAGGAGATCTCCGTGCTCGTCGCGCGGGGGGCGGATGGCGCAACGGTGACGTATCCGGTGTGCGAGAACGTGCATCGCCAGCACATCCTCGACGTGACGCTCGTGCCCGCGAACATCGCGCCGGAGACGGCGGAAAAGGCGCGGGCGCGGGCGGTGGAGATCGCGGAGAAACTCGACCTCGTCGGGTTGCTCGCAGTGGAGATGTTCCTGCTCGCGGATGGCGGCATCCTGATCAACGAACTCGCGCCGCGTCCGCACAACAGCGGGCACTATTCCTTTGATGCCAGCGTCACGAGCCAGTTTGAGCAGCAGCTCCGAGCGGTGTGTGGCCTGCCGCTCGGCAACACGGATTCGCTGCGGCCCGCGGCAATGGTGAACCTCCTTGGCGACGAGTGGGCGGGCGGTGAGCCGAACTGGGCCGCGGTGCTGGCGCTGCCCGACGTGAAGCTGCACCTCTACGGCAAAGCGGAGCCCCGCGCCGGACGGAAGATGGGGCACCTCGTGGCCTTTGGCGCGACGACGGCAGAGGCCGGGCAGCGCGCGCTCGCAGCCCGCGCCGCGCTGACCAAATCGTGATATCCGCGACGCTGATGGAGACCGCGCTTTTGTCCACCGCGACGCCGCGCGACCGCGACGCCGCGGTGCTCCGGGCGGTGGCGGTGCTGACGGCGGGCGAGCCGGTGGCGCTGCCGACGGAAACCGTTTATGGGCTGGCCGCCGATGCGCTGCGGCCCGCCGCGGCGGTGAAAATTTTCGAGGCGAAGGAGCGCCCGTTTTTCGACCCGCTGATCGTGCATCTGCCCTCGCGCGGCTGGCTGGACGAACTCGCGGACATCCCTTCCGAGAGCCGCGCCGTGGTCGCGGTGCTCACCGAGCGCTTCTGGCCGGGACCGCTCACGCTGGTGCTGCCGCGGCGCGCGGTCGTGCCGGACATCGTGACGGCGGGGTTGGAAACCGTGGCGGTGCGGATGAGCGCGCATCCCGTTTTTCGCGAGGTGATCGCGCGCTTCGGGCGGCCGCTCGCCGCACCGAGCGCGAATCGCTTCGGGCGCATCAGCCCGACCACGGCGGCACACGTCCGCGCGGAACTCGCCGGGCGCATCCCGCTGATCCTGGACGGCGGCCCGGCGCTGCACGGCGTGGAAAGCACGATCATCGCGGTCGAAGGCGGGCGGCTGCGGATGCTGCGCGCAGGCCCGATCGCGGCGGATGAACTCGCGGCGGCGGGCGGTTGCCTTTTCGCGCCCGCGTCCGCCGCCGCTGCGCCCCCGGAAGCGCCAGGCCAGCTCGCCAGCCACTACGCGCCGGGCACGCCGCTGCACCTCATCGACGACGCTACGGTGCTGACACCCGGCAGCGGCGTGCGCGCCGGGCTGCTCGGGTGGAAGCGCGTGGCCAACCACAGCTATGGGCGATTCGCGCACGCCGAGTGGCTCAGCGAACGGCAGGATCTGCGCGAGGCGGCGGCGGGCCTTTTCGCCAAAATGCGGCGGCTCGACGACGCGGGGCTGGATGTGATCCTCGCGGAAAAGCTCCCGGAATCCGGACTCGGGATCGCGATCATGGACCGGCTGCGCAAGGCCGCGCACCCGAAGTAGCCGATGGCTGCCCCGCCGAACAAAATCAGCGCGAAGGCCGCCGGGTTGGTGAGCCTCGCGGTGATGTGCAGCCGGCTGCTCGGGTTGGTGCGCGAGCAGGTCTTCGCCGCGCTGTTTGGCGCGAGCGCGGGCATGGACGCGTTCATCGCGGCGTTCCGCGCGCCGAATCTGCTACGCGACCTTTTCGCCGAGGGCGCGCTCTCGACGGCCTTCGTGACGATATTTTCCGAGAAGATCACGAAGGAGGGCGAGGCCAACGCGTGGCAACTGGCGAACAAGGTGGCGACGCTGACGGCGGTTTTCATGTCGGGTGTGACGCTCCTCGGCATCTGGCTCGCGCCGCAGCTCATGCACGTGCTGGCCGCGGGTTTCGGCGTCGGGACGGTGAAAATGGAGACGGCGATTTTGCTGACGCGAATCATGTTTCCCTTCATCGCGCTGGTCTCGCTGGCCGCCCTGGTCATGGGCATGCTGAACGCGAAAAGTGTCTTCGGGATGCCGGCGATGGCGTCCACGTTTTTCAACATCGGCTCGATCCTCGGCGGCGTGGGCCTGGCCTGGCTGCTCGACCCGGCATTTGGCACGGCGCAGTACGGCACCGGCTCGCTGATCGGGCTGGCGATCGGCACGCTGCTCGGCGGGACGCTGCAACTCGTGGTGCAGTTTCCCGCGCTGCGGCGCGTGGGTTTTCGCTTCCGCCCGGACTTTGCGTGGCGCGATCCCGGCGTGCAGCGGATCCTTTGGTTGATGGGCCCGGCGGTCATCGCGGCGAGCGCAGTGCAGGTCAATGTGATGGTCAACGGCAACTTCGCGTCGCATCTCGGCGACGGTCCGGTGAGCTGGCTGAACTACGCGTTCCGGCTGATGCAGTTGCCCATCGGGATTTTTGGCGTGGCCATCGGGACGGTGACGCTGCCGGTGATCGCGCGCAGCGCGGCGGCGGGCAACACCGCGGAGTTTCGCTCGATCCTCGCCAAGGGCATGCGGCTGGCTTTCGTGCTCACCATCCCGAGCACCATCGGGCTCGTGCTGCTCGCGCGGCCGATCATCGCGCTGATTTACGAGCGGCGGAAATTCACCGCGCTCGACACGCTGCACGCCGCGGAGGCGCTGCAGTTCTACGCCATCGGGCTGTGCGCCTACGCGGGGATCAAAGTGCTCGCGCCGGCCTTTTACGCGCTCGGCAAACGGAACACCCCGATGCTCGTGAGTTTCCTCGCCATCGCGGTGAACTACGGGCTGAACCAGTATTTCACGTTCCATCTCGGCTGGGGCCACAAGGGCCTCGCGCTCTCGACGGGGTTGGTGGCGCTGACGAATTTCCTGCTGCTCTACGCGCTCATGCACCGGCAGGTAGAGCGGCTCGAAACGCGCCAGATGGCGGCGACGCTCGCAAAGCTCGCGCTCGCCGGCACCGCGCTCGCCGCGGTGTGCTGGGCGGCGCTGGTGTGGGTGCTGCCGCTGGCGGGCCAGGCGGGTGTGGCGGGAAAAGCGGGCGCGCTTTTCGCGACGATCGCGGTGGCCGGCGCGGCGTTCTTCGGCGTGGCGTTTTTCCTGCGCATCGAGGAGATCGACGACGTGGCCGCGATGGTGCGGCGAAAGCTCGGGCGCTTCGCCAAGCCGGCGTGATCCGCGCCACGGCGCGTGCTTTTTCAGCGCCGCCGACGGGCGAGCAGGCCGAGGACGCCGGTCAGCAACAGCCCGAGCGAACCGGGCTCCGGGACCACGGCACCGCCGCCGAACGCTTTGCCTTCATCGCCCGTGAAGGAAGCCGCGCCACTGGTGAATATGACCGTCGAGCCCGCGCCGATGGTCAGCGATGAGAGGGTCTGGCTCACGGTGCCAAACTTCAAAGTCGTGCCCGCGCCGGTCACGCTCACGGCCGAGGTAGCGCTGCCGACCGCTCCATCCACGGTGGTCGTTCCGGCGGTGGCATTGAGCGCGGCGTAGCTTTGGGAGCCGTCGAGATTCACGGTGCCTGCGCCCGTTTTCGTCAGGCTGTTCGAGCCACCGTTGATCCCGCCGGAGATCGTGAGGGTGGTGCCGACCCCCGCGCTGACGTTGGCATTTTGCCCCAGGACGACCGGAGCCGAGATCGTGTGGCTGCCAAGAGTAACGCTGATTTCCGGCGTGCCGGCACCGTCGGCGAGCGTGATCACGTCCGCCACGCCGCCTGCGATGGTGTAGCTGTTCGCGTTGTTGAAGACCATCCTGCCCACGGTCTTCGCGTTGTCCACCGAGAGGGTCGCCGGAGCGGTGATGGCAGTCCCAAAAGTCGCGACGGCCCCGCTCGCGTTGGGCACGGCCGGGCTCCAATTGGAGGCCAGCGCATTGGACCACGAACCGCTGCCCGGCAGGTTCCAAGTCGCGCTGCCGGGACCGGTGCTCATGACGCTGACGACGCCCGTCGTCGCGAGCAGCGAGGTGTTCCAACCGAGGCCGGCGGTGAGGCTGGGGAGATTGAGCGCGGCAAAGGTGCCGCTGGTGCTGGCGGAGTCGAACAGATCGAAAGTGTGGCCGAGCAGCGGGGTGAAGCCCCCGAGCAGGCTGACGGCAAGGTTGCCGCCCAGCGTGAACGCACCGCTGACCGTGAGGCAGTCGTAAGCCGTCTTGCGCGTGAGTCCGCCGAGGTCCAGGGCGAGGAGCGATGTCGGCTGCAGCGTGACGTTTCCCGTAATGGTGATGGACCCGGCGGCCGCGAGGAGACCGGGGGCAATAGTGCCGGTGCTCGTGAGATTTCCGACGAGCCGGCCATTGCCCCGGACCTTGCCGTTATTGCCGATGGTCACACCGGCGGGAGCGGTGATGATCCCGCTGGATTTCAGGTCCAAATCAGCGAGGCCCAGTCCGGTGCCGACGGCGAGGCTCTTGACGGTGGTCGGCAGGAGCGGTCCGGTCACGGTCAGGACACCCGCGGGATCAAGGGCCACGTCATGGACCGAGGCGGGAAGGATTCCGACCGTCCAGTTGCTCCGCGTGGCCCACGTGCCGCCGGCGGCGTTGCGGAAATGCAGCTTGGGCGTGAAAAGGAGCACGCTGGTGTTGCCGTTGACGAGCGTGGCGGCGTAGGCGATCTGGCCGTTGTTGTTCATCTGGCTGCTGCCCCCGCGATCCGCCCCGCCGACGAAGGTCA
>CAIQUL010000129.1 GCA_903874975.1 uncultured Chthoniobacter sp.
GCGTGCAGTTCGGCAAAATTCGCCGAGAACAGGTCGCCGATCAGCGAATCCGTCAGCCGCCCGCGCTGCTCGGGATAGGTCTTCAACATCCGCGCGAAGGAGAAATTCTGATCGTAGAATGCATAGACGAGCTTCCGCATGTTCTCGATCCCGAGGCAAAGCTCCCGCCCGTATTCCTCGAAGCGCGCGCCGCTCGTGTCGCCGGCCGTCAGCGCGGCGTCCACCGCGTCGGCGGCCATTTCCCCACTCTTGAGCGCGAGATACACGCCGCTGGAAAACACCGGATCGAGAAACGCGAAAGCATCACCCGCAAGCAGCAGGCCGTCGGCGGCGCAGTATTTCGATCGGTAGGAAAACTCGCTCGTCACCCAATACTCACCAAACTGCTTCCCGATGCTGAGGTGGTCCTTGATCCAGGCGTTGCGGCCAATCTCGCGGCACATGATCTCAGCGGGATCTTTGCTTTCGGAGAAAAGGTAATCCTTCTCCGCCACAATCCCGACACTGACCACATCGTCCTTCAGCGGGATGTACCAAAACCAACCGCGCCCCTCGACATAGGCCACCGTGGTGTTGCCCTCGTCGAGGCCCGGGTCGCGTTTCGCGCCGCGAAAGTAAGTCCAGATCGCCAGCTTGTTGAGCTGCGGATCCTTCACCCGCCAGCCTTCGCGCGCCGTCGTCACCTGCTCCCGCCCCGAGCAGTCGATCGTCACCGGCGCGAAAAACGCCCGCGCTTTTCCATCCGGCCCCACAGCCTCGACACCGATCACGCGCCCGCCGTCATCCTTGAGCACCCTCTTCACCGGCGTCTCTTCGCGCACGTCCGCGCCCTTGGCCCGCGCGTTGTTGAGCAGCATGAGATCAAAGTCGGCACGCTCCACCTGCCACGTCACGGCGCTTGGGTGATCGTAGTGCTGGAAGAAATAGAACGGCTGCGACTGGCGACCGTCCGGCGTCACAAACTGCACGCTGTATTTCTTCGTGTAAGCGATGCGCTCCATCTCCGGAACGAGGCCGAGTCGGTTCAGCGTGAACCAGCAAAACGGCATCAGGGACTCGCCGATGTGATAACGCGGGAATTTTTCCTTTTCGAGGATCAGCACCCGTCGCCCCTGCTCCGCGAGCAGCGCGCCCGCGGTGCTCCCGGCCGGGCCGCCGCCGATGATGATGGCGTCGTAGTTTGCGGAATGGATCGGGCTATTCATACGCGTGCCAACGAATTCGTCTGCTCGCCTTTCACGGACGCAGGACTTCGACGATCCGCGCGAGCACGCGGCCGCCGTCGCCGAGCAGCACATTGCTGCGCCCGTAAAGCGTATGGCTGCCGGCGAGTCCAAAGTGCGCGCCCATCGCCGAGTCCGGCGCGAGTTTCAAAAAGCCGCGCGGCTCGCTGCGATAGCGGATTCCGCGGCGGTTGAGCAGCCCGCCGAGCGGCTGCCGGCCTTCGAGGATCTCCGCGCGCAGCGGTTCATCGAAAGCGGCGAGGTTGATCTCGATCGCGCCGTACTCCACGGGTGAACCGTCGTCCGCTTTGCAAAGCAGCACCTCGCGGCGGTAGGCGTCGCCGCCCGTCTCGCGATGGAGCACGCGCAGTGTCATCGGCGCGCGATGAAACTCCTCCAACCGCGAAGTCATGTCGCCATGGTGGACCAGCAACGTGCGGAACGGCTCCGGCATCGCCGCGCCGTCGATGACTTCGCACGCCGGCAGCGGATGCGCGCTCGCGCGGCAGAAGTGCGACAGCGGAAAGAGCAGGTCGGCGCTGGGCTCCGCGGCGATCATGTGTAGCGGGCGTTTTGATGCTGCGGCAAAAAGAACGCGTGAAGAATCACGTCGATTTTGAGCAGCGCCGGGCGGGTCAGCACCAGCCAATCACCTTGCCCGGAAAGCAACCCGCGGCGGGTCAGCTCGGCGATCTGCTGATTGAAGCGCTCGGCAATGACCACGTGGAATTTCTCGCGGAAATAGCTCTGGCTCACGCGCCCGAGTTTGAGCTGCAGGATCAGCTCGCGAATCATCCGCTCCTCCTCGGTCGTGACCAATGCGCGGCCGATCGGCAAATCACCCCGCTGCACCGCAGCGGTGTAGGTTTCAAAGTCCGGCAGGTTTTGAAAATGCACGCCCGCGACGTGGCTGAAACTCGCCACGCCGAGCCCGAGCAAATCCGCGCCCTGCCAGAGCAAATCACGATAGAGAAACTTCGTCTTCTGCGGATCGCGCACTGCGGTCGTCGCGCTCGTCACCGTGTAGCCCGCGCGCTCCAGCGCGGAGAAAGCCTCGTCCACCCAGCGCCGTTTCGTCGGCCAGTCCGCCACGGGCGCGACGAGTTTCCCTGCGGCTTTCATCTGCTGGTAGATCGTCGTGTTGAACGGGATTTCCATCTGGTAGATCGTCACCGAGTCCGGCTGAAACTCGATGGTCTTGGCGATGTTCCGCTGCCAGTTTTCGTCCGTCTCCTCGATCATCCCCGCGATGAGATCGATATTGATCTGCGGGAACCCGATCTTCCGCGCGAAGTCGTAAGCGCGGTAGATCTCGTCCTCGCGATGCGCCCGTCCGTTGATCTCCAGCAGATGCTTGTCGAAATTCTCCACGCCCAGGGAAAGCCGCGTCACCCCGAGGTCGCGAATCGCCTGGAGCTTCGCCTCGGTCAGCGTGCCCGGCTCGGCCTCAAACGCGACCTCCTCCGCCTCGTCCCACGGCAGCAGTTCCTTCATCCGATCCGTCAGCGCCTTGAGCTGCGCGACCGACAGATAGCTCGGCGTGCCGCCGCCGAAATAGACAAACTTCGGCTTCCGCCCCGCGATGCGCGGCGTCGCCGCGTAGCGCGCCAACTCCTGCATGCCGAGATCGAGGTAGCCTTTGATCTCGTCGGCATTCTTGTCGGTATAAACGCGGAAGTAGCAGAAGTGGCAGCGCTTCCGGCAGAACGGGATGTGAAAATAAACGCCGAGCGGCACTCCTGCCGGCGCAGGCTGCGCGAGCGCGCGCTCCACTTCACCGGCCTTCTCCTTTTGCCAAAACGAAAACGGCGGGTAGTTGGCGACGAAGTAGTTGCCCGCCGTGGTTTCATCCCCATCGGCGAGGAGTCGGTCGAAAGTTTCGGTCTTCATGCGCGGGCTGCGGGGAACGGTTTCGAGCGTCGCGCAGCGCCGGATGGAGCGCAACGATTTAGTGTGTGTGCGTATTAAATGGCGACACGCCGGGCAGGGATGCCAGGCGGACGGTCGCAGGCTGGAAGCCTGCGCCACGCTTCGACTTCGCTGCCTGATGCGAGCCACCGCCGCGGGCCCAACTCGTTTCCAACGCGCGCGGGACGCGAATCAAGGCGGCAGCAACTCGCCGAAAGCGACCGGCGTCTCGGGGAACGCAAGGGGGGCGATTGATTCCTCGCGACGCACGACTTGGGTGGTGCGGCGGTGACGCTATTCATGCGCGGACGATGGCAGCAAGAGAGCTCCGCGGTAAGGCTACTTCACCCCGAAGCAATACACGCTCCCGTCCTCCGCACCGACGACGATCCGGCCATCCGCCACGGCGGGCGACGCGGTGACGGGCGCCCCGATTTCGTAGGCCCAGCGCTCTTTCCCGTCCGCGAGCGCGACGCAGTAGAGCCGGCCATCCGCCGAGCCGACAATGATCGCGTCGCCGCAGACGACGGGCGAACTTTCCACCTCGCCGCGAGTCTGAAAGGTCCACACGCCTTTGCCGGAAGCGCGGTCGATGCAGTGCAGGCGCTTGTCGCGACCGCCGAGGATCACGCGGTCGGCGGTGACTGCGGCGGAGGAAAAATAGGGAAAGTTCCGGTCGCGGTATTTCCACTTCACCTCGCCGCCTTTCGGGTCGAAGGCGAGGACGATGTTCCCGTAGTTGCCCACGTAGCCGAGGCCGTCGGCGGTGGCGACGGACGACGCGATGTAGGCGGTGCTTTCGATCTGGCGGAGTTCCTTGCCGTCGGCGAGTTGGAGCACGTGGATGAAGCTGTCGCAGCCGCCGAAAATGATCTCGCCGCCGGGCGTGAGCGCGGGCGTGCCGTTGATGTAATTGTCCGTCGCGTGTTTCCAGACGGCCTTGCCGGTCGAGGCATCGACGCAGTGCAGATTCGCGTCGTAGCTGCCGATGAGAATCCACGCGCTCTTGCCGTCCGGCGATTTCGCGTGGTTCGCGCCGCCGAGGATTTTGTCGCCGGTTTCGTACTTCCATTTCAGCGCGCCGGTCGCGGCGTCGAGCGCGTAGAGAAAGGCATCGGAGGAGCCGATGAAAACGGTACCGGCGAGCACGAGTGGGGTGGCTTCGATGCCGGCGGCGGTTTTGAAAGCCCACTGCTCCTTGCCGGTCGCGGCGTCGAGCGCGTGGACCTTGCCGCCGTCATCGCCGAAGAAGACGCGACCGCCCGCAATCGCCGCCGCGCCTTTCACGGGCTTGTCGCCCTTGAACTGCCAGAGCAACTCGGCTTTCACCGGCGCGGCCATTTGCGCGAGGCCGCGCAGCTCCGGCCCGCCGCGGTGCATCGGCCAATCGGCGGCATGGGAGAAAAGCGGGAGGAGGATCGCGAGGAGGGTCGCTGCGAATTCCGGGGAGCGCGCGCGTCCCGCGTGCTGGCGAGGGCGTCCCGCCATCGCGAACTTCCTTGCGCGTAAAACCCAGAAAGCGCGCGCTATCACTCCACACGCCGCAGGAAGTTCGTTTCGGCGGGACGCCGAAACCAGCACGCGGGACGCGCGCGCTCCCCGGTGCACTGCTGCCGCGCGCCAGGTCACAGCCCCAGCGCCTCCGCATAGAGCTGCTCGAAATCCGCCGCGACCACCGGGCGCGGATTGTAGCCGGCGGTCCACTGCTGCGCGGCTTCGGCGGCGAGTTGCGGGAGCGCGTCGGCTTTCACCCCGAGCTGCGCGAGGCCCGAGCGCAGGCCGGCCACGTCGAGCAGCGTTTCGAGTTCGGCGATGAGTCCGTTCACGTCCTCCAGCCCGGCGAGAATGGCGAGGTCGAGATAGCGGTTGTGGGCCTCGGGATCGCGTGCGTTGAACTCGACCACGCGCGGCAGCATCAGCCCGACGGCCTGGCCGTGGACGATCCCGTAATGCGCGGTGAGCGGGTTCGAGGCGGAGTGCGCGGCACCGAGCATGGAGTTTTCGATGGCCGTGCCGGCAAACGCTGCGCCGAGCTGCATGGCGCTGCGTGCTTCGAGATCGTGCGGGTCGCGCAGGACGCGCTCCAGTGCGCCGAAGCACAGCCGGAACGCCTCGCACGAATACATCGCGGAGAGCGGATTGCGCTTCTTCGTGACGGCGGTCTCGACGGCGTGGGCAAGTGCGTCGATGCCGGTGCAGGCCGTCACGCGTGCGGGTTGCGAGAGCGTGAGGAGCGGATCGAGGATGGCGACGCGCGCCGCCGCCTTCGGATCGCCGCAGGCCATTTTCTGGTGCGTGGTTTCATCCGAGATCAGCGCGAAAGACTGGCACTCGCTGCCCGTGCCCGCAGTCGTCGGGATGGCGATGAGCGGCAGCATCTCGCGCGTCGCCTTGCCCACGCCCCAGTAATCCTTGATTGCGCCGCCGTTGGTCAGGAGAAAGTTCGCGCCTTTCGCCGTGTCCATGCTGCTCCCGCCACCGAGGCCGATGATCGTGTCGATGCCTGCCGCGCGCGCCACTTCCACGCAGCGCGCCACGTCGAGGGTCGTCGGGTTTTCGCGCACCTCGTCGAAGGTCGTCACGTGCAGCCCGGCGACCTCGAGAAAACCAATCGCCCGCGCGGGATGTCCGGCGGCGGCGAGCCCTTTGTCCGTCACGAGCAGCGCGCGTTTGCCGCCAAACTCCCGCGCCAGCACGCCCACGCGCTCCAGGGTGTCCGCGCCGAAGATGAGGCGGGTTCGGGGCTGGGCGTCGAAGCCGGTGGCGTGCATTAGGAAAGTGTCCACTACCAGCCGCGTTCGATGGACCGGCGCTTGTAGAGAAACTCGAACATGTTCCCCTCGTGCGGCTGATCCCACGAGATTTTCATCGTCGAAACCGGGCCGAGGTTGAGCCGCTCGATGAGCGGGGAGTCGAGCAGTTGCGCGGTGAAAGCAGCGTCCTTCGTGATCGCGGTCACGACCAGCGAGGGGCCGATTTTTTCCAGCATCTCCGCCTGCGGGACCTGCACCACGCTGGCGTACGGGCAGAGGAATTCGCGGTTCGCCAGCGGGTGCGCGAAGGAATCGCAATGCACAATCGTCGGGCGCAGATACACGCCGCCCTCAAACTCCACCTGGCGCGGGCCGCCGCGATATTTCGCGGTCGCGTCCTCCGCGCCCGGCGTCGCGAGGTCGCCCTCGATCGCGCTGTCGATGAACTCCGCCATCTTCGCGTTCGCAAATCCGCTCAGCTTCGCGCCTTCATCTTCCGGCGGCAGCGGCGCGACGGGGCCGAGGATCTGCGCGAGCGCATCGGCGATTTCCGCGGCGTATTTGGGCACCACCACGGCACTGGCGTTCACGCACGAGCGCCCACCGTTGTCCGAGATCGAGCTGACGATGAGGTCGAGGTAGTCGCGCCAGTTTTCGATCTCGTCGTCGCCGATGAGGATCTTGCTGAAGCCCGGCCCGTGGACGGAAAAGCGCGGGTTGTCGCGGTATTGCGCGACCGTCTTTGCGTCACCGAAAATGAGCGCGCGCCCACAGAGTTTCATCACCTCGCCGGAGCCTTCGTGGTCGGTCGGGTAAAAGCCGAAAGCATCCGGCGGCGCGCCCGCGGCGATGAACGCCTGGATCAGCCGGTAGGGCGTCCACGGCTCCTCGCGGCCCGGTTTGATGATCACCGGCGTCTTCAGCGCGATGGCCGGAAGCCACAGCGAATTCACCGCCGGCGAATTGCTCGGCATGACCAGCCCGAGCGCGTTTGTGGTCGGATAAAACGACACCGCCGCGCCGCTCTGCTCGCCGTAGCCTCGGTCGAGCACGTCGAGCGGCAAGCCCCGCGTCAGACCGTTCAGCACCGTGCGGACGTTGGTCAGCGCGAAATGAATCTTCGCCATGTTCCGCCGCACCATCACATGCGGCAGCCCGCTGGTGGCGCTCAGCGTGCGCACGTAATCCTCCGCGCTCTGCGTGTGCCCGGCGTCGCCAAACGGCAGCGTGCCACCGAGGAAAAACTCGCCTGCCTTTGCCGAGATCGCGATCAGCTCCTCGGTCGAAAACTTCTTCAGCGCCGCCCGCGCCTCGCCGATCCGCCCGAGATCCTTCCGCACGATCCCCGCGCCAACCTGCGACACCCGCGCCATCGGCTCGCCGGTGCGATGATTCAGCACCTCCACGGTATCGAGGCTGGCGTAGGGTTTGCCGCGCCGGAGCGCGGGAAGATGAGGCAGGTTCATGCAGGAATTAGATGCGCCGGTTGCGGCGCGGCGGTTTTATGCGTCTGCGAATCAACCCGCGCCAAGGGTTTTCCGTAGTGACTCAAAGCTCCCACTCCCGGGCCGGTTCCGCCCAAGGTCACCCCTCCCGCTTTTCCTCAGCCGCGGCTTTGATCTCAGTCTCGGTCAGGCGTTTGAAATGAAGCTGCCCCACGCGGCGTCCGTCGCTCTGGCTGATGGTCACGGTGTAGTCCTCGATGCGGACGTGCTCGCCCTGCTTGGGCAGGTGGCCGATGAGGTGGGTGACGTAGCCGCCGATGGTGCTAACGTCGGCGCTTTCCAACTCGAGGCCGGCGAGGTCGTGCAGTTCGTAAAGACCGACGCCGCCCTGGACGGTGAACTCGTCGGCGTTGACCCGCTTGAACTCCGGGTTCTCCGCATCGAACTCGTCCTGGATTTCGCCGACGAGTTCCTCGAGGACGTTGTCGAGCGTGACGACGCCGACGGTGCCGCCGAACTCATCCACGACGAGGCCGAGGTGGGCGTGACGGGCGAGAAAAAAAGTCAGGAGTTTCTCCAGCGGCATCATCTCCGGCACGGGGAGGATGTCGCGCTTGATGCTGTGCATGTCGGCCCCAGGCTCGCGCATGAGCTTGAGCATGTCCTTGATGTGGACGAGGCCGATGGTGCTGTCGAGGTGGCCGTCGCAGAGGGGAAAGCGGGTGTGGCGGGAGTCGAGGGCGCGTTTGAGGTTTTCCTCAAAGGTGTCCTCGGTGTTGAGAAAGACGACCTCGCCGCGCGGGGTGGTGATGTCGCGGACCACACGGTCGGCCATGTCGAGGGCGTTAATGAGGATGGATTTTCCCAGCGGCGAAACCTCCTCGGCGCGCTCGCTTTCGGCGAGGATCACGCGCAGCTCTTCCTCGCTATGGGCGAGTTCGTGCTCGCTGGCGGGCTGGAGTTGAAAGACGTGCTTGAGGACGAGATTCGCGGCCCCGTTCAGGAACCAGATGGCGGGGCGGAAGGTGATGTGAAAGAGTGCCAGCGGACGCGCGACCCAAAGGGTGGTCCCGACAGATTTGCGGATGGCGAGCGACTTGGGCGCGAGTTCGCCGAGGACGATGTGGAGAAAGGTGATGACCGCGAAGGCCAGGGTCACGGAAACGGTGCGAATGATCCCCTCCGAGGAGACGCCAGCGAGATGGAAGAACGGCTGGAGCATCTTTGCGAGGAAGGGCTCGCCGACCCAGCCGAGCGCGAGGCTGGCCAGGGTGATGCCGAGTTGCGTGGCGGAGAGGTAGGCGTCGAGGTGTGCGACGACGTGGCGGGCAAAGGCGGCGCGGCTTTCCCCGCTTTCCTCCAGCGCTTCGAGTTGGCTGCCGCGGACTTTGACGATCGCGAACTCCGACGCGACGAAGAAGCCGTTGAGCAGCACCAGAAAGAGAATGACCGCGAGCTGGAAAAAGATCGTGCCCCCCGATTCCCAGTGCTTGGCCACGCCCTCGGTGGAGGCCAGAAACAGCGGGAAAATGCTCATTGTGGACACAAAAGGAACGAGCCGCGGGTGAAAAACCCGCGGCTCGAAAAAACGATCAGAAACCCGCGGCTACCAACTCGACTTCGTCACGCCGGGGATCATCCCGTTCGAGGCGAGTTCGCGGAAGGTAATACGGGAAAGTTTGAAGCGGCCCATGAATGCGCGCTTGCGGCCCGTGGCCTGGCAGCGGCGGCTGAGGCGGGCGGCGCAGGCATTGCGGGGGAGGGCCGAAAGACCGACATAGTCGCCCTTTTTCTTGAGTTCAGCGCGGATGGCGGCGTATTTCGCCACGGTCGCGGATTTGCGTTTTTCTCGTTCGAGCCAGCAGGTTTTTGCCATAAGTTTTAGGGCGCGGAAAGTAACGGGGCAGGTGGGTATTGCAAACTGTTTTTTTGCCCGCAGCGCGGGCGGTCCGGCGGTCCTAGGGAGAGGGCGGGCACTTGGCGAGTCGGGCATCGTGCCAGCGGCAGAGCGCGTAGGTGTATTTCCCGCCGACGCAGAGGATGGTCATGTGCAGCGCGATGAGCGTGAGCGCGAGGTCGGTGAGGCGAAAAGGCCGCCACGTCACGGCCAGCACCACCAGACCGGCGATCGTAGGCGAGACCTCCAGCCACCACGTGAGCCGGTCGTGCGGCGCAACGCCCGACCACGCCAGCACGCCGAGCACGGCGGCGAGCAGCGCGAGATGAAACGGGCGGATGAAAGTCACGCCCGGCAACGTGCGCGGATCGCGGCGCGCTGGCAACGCCACAGGATTTCGCATTGGCACGCGGATTCCCCAGACTACGCTGAGCGCC
>CAIQUL010000130.1 GCA_903874975.1 uncultured Chthoniobacter sp.
CCTCGGCGGCGAAAGCGAACGCACCTGCGCCATCACGGCCATCCCCGACGAGGCCAAAGGCGAAGCGCTCGTCCTGCTGACCACGCGCGATTTCGACCAGGCCGAGCTGCGCAAAAAACTCGCCGACGGCGGCATGGCGAACCTTTGGATCCCACGCATCGTGAAAAAGATCGAAGCGATCCCCGTCCTGGGCACCGGCAAGCTCGACCTCAAGCGCTGCAAGGAACTCGCGCTGGAGTAAACGGTAGCGCAAGCGTCCGGCTTGTGGCCGTGCAGGCCGGAGGCTTGCGCCACCCTCAGCGCGTCACGCCAATTCCTCGGCGGGGTAGGTCCAGATTTCGCTGAGCGTCGGGTGGTAGTGGGGGATGCGGGCGAGGTCGGCGGCGGTGGCGCGAAAGTGCAAGGCGACGACGATTTCGTGGATGAGTTCGGAGGCTTCGGGGCCGACACACGCTGCGCCGAGGATGCGGCGCGAATCGCGCTCGACGATGAGTTTCACGAAGCCGTCGGGCTCGGCGCGGATGAGCGTTTTGCCGTGGTCGGCGAAGAGATATTTCGCGGTGAGGACAGGGATGTTTTGTGCGGCGCACTCGCGCTCGCTGAGGCCGGCGGTGGCGACTTGCGGATGGGTGAAGATGGCGAGGAGCTTGAGGCGGTAGTCGATTTCTTCGAGCGGGCCGTCGAGCTTGCCGAGGACGCGGGCGGCGTTGCGCGCGGCGATTTCGCCCTGCTGGATGGCGATGTGGACGATCTCGTGCGGGCCGCACACGTCGCCGGCGGCGAAGAGATGCGGCGCGCCGCATTGCTGCGTGGCGGCGGCGCGGAGGCGTCCGCGCTCGACGGTGAGGCCGGCTTTTTCCGGGGCGAGGCCGTCGAGGTGCGGGTGGCGGCCGAGGGCGCAGATGATGCGCTCGCCGTCGGCCGTGAGGTCGGCGTCGCCCTGGCGAAAGACGATGCGCTTGAGGCTGCCGGCGGTCTCGGCGCGGAGGAGCGTGGTGCCGCGGTGGATGACGATGCCGCGGTGTTCGAGCGCGTCGGCGAGCGCGTCGGCGATGTCGGGATCGCTGCCGGTGAGGAGCTGCGGGCCGCGCTGGATGACGGTGACCTTTGAGCCGATGCCGCAGTAGTAGCTGGCGAGTTCGAGCGCGATGGCCCCGCCGCCGAGGATGACCACGGACGCGGGGATGATGTCGGCGTCGAGCACATCGTCGCTCGTCCACGAGCCGACTTCGCGGAGGCCGGGGAGGTCGATGCGCTGCACGGCGGAGCCGGTGGCGACGAGGCAGGCGCGCGCGGTGAGCCGGCGGAGTCCGCCGTCGGGCAGGCGGACCTCGATGGTGTGCGGTTCGGCGAACGCGGCACGACCGCGCACGAACTCGAAGCGCCCGCTTTCCAACTGCCCGCGCCGGTAGTCCGCAAACTCGCCGATGAGGCGCCGCTTCCGCGCGCGGATCGCGCCGGCATCCGCGCCGAGGAATTCCGCGCGCAGGCCAAGCTCCCCGGCGTGCCGGATGGCCTCGGCGCGGTGGGCGCTTTCGAGCAGCGCTTTGCTCGGCATGCAGCCGCGCAGGATGCAGAGCCCGCCGACTTCCGTGCCGCCCTCCACGACGGCTACGCGCAGGCCGAGTCCGGCGGCGGTGGAGGCGGCGGCGTAGCCCGCGCTGCCGCCGCCGATGACGAGGAAATCGAAGGTGTCGGTCATGGCGTCGGGACGGTATCGGCCCCGGCGTGGACCTGCCAGATTTGGTAATAAATGCGCCCCGAGGGATGCGTGGCCGTGACCTCGCGGACGATTTCCACGCTGCCGCCAACTTCGTGCAAGGGGCGGGCGAGTTCGGTGGCGAGGCAATACTCGGGCGCGGGGACGCCGAGGAGCTTGGCGGCATTGGGGACCACGCGTTCGGCGGCATCGGCGAGAATCCACGTCACGCGGCGCTCGCGCAGGAGCGGCAGCGCGGCGTCGGTATCGCGGGCGAGGTAGATGCGCGCGGCGGCGACGATGCCGGGCAGGCTTTCGTGCGAACTGCCGGCGACCCCCGGCTGGCGCGTCCAGTAGGCGATCGACGGCGAGAGCCACCACGGCGCGACGAAGGCTCCGCCCTGCGTGCCGGTTTTTGTGGAGACGACGCTGCGCAGCGCATCGGCCTCGGCGCGTTTCACGGCGAGTTGCTGCTGGCGGGCTTCCGCGGGGAAAAGGAGGCCATCCCAGTCCTGCGCGACCGGCCAGAGCGCGAGGGCGAAGGCAGTGCGGGCGATCCACGGGCGGCGCAGCGCGGGCAAGAAAACCGGCAGCGCGAGGACGAAGGCGGCGGCGAGGAAGTAACCCCAGCGGAGTTGCCAAAGCGTGAGGGCGAAGGCGACAGCGAGCACCGCGAGCACGGGCAGCGCGCGGCGGTCGGTTTTGCGCGTGAGGAAGAGCAGCACGGGCGCGGCGGCGGCGGTCCACCCGAGCCAGCTCCAGAGTTGCGGGGAGAGCAGGTTGAGGTGCCCGAGTTCGCCGATCTGGCCCTGCCAGCGCGAGAAGTATTCGCGCATCGCCGCGTCGGGCAATTCGATGCGCCAGCCTTCGAGGAGAAAGGCGAGCGCGAGGATCGTGGCGAAGGCGATCCAGCCGGGGCGGCGCGCGGGGGCGAAGAGTGCCCGGCGATCGCCGGCGAGCCACAGCACGAGGACCGTACCGAGCAGGATGAGCGGTTCGTAGAGCGACACCCACAAACTCAGCGCCCACGCCACGCCGGAGATCATCCCCCAACGACGCGTCATCCTGAGCGGAGCCCCGCTTTGGGGGCTCCGCTCAGGATGACGGGAGAGGGGGGACGCGCCCTCCGCTTCGTCGGCGTCATCCATTTTCCGCGCGAGCGCGAACTCTGCGCCGAGCGCGACCAGGAGCAGCACGATGAGCGGCGCCTGATGATCGGGCCGCCCGAGCGACATGCCGTGAACGAGGATCGGGCTGACCGCGTAAAGCAGCAGCGCCATCCCCCAAAAACGCAGCCGCAACGCCCACGCCCACAATGCCAGAAACACCATGCCGACCACGCCGAGCAGCGGACCGATGAGCGCGCCCGCGAGGTCGAGCGTCTGGTCGTGCAGCACGCTCGCCTTGCCCGAATCGAAAACTGCGAAGCCCGCGTCGAGCACCTTTTTTCCCGCGACGATGAGGTAGTCGAGCGGCGCGGTAGTGTGCGCGTTCACGCCCTGTGGGAAGTTCTCGAAATCGTGATGCCGGACGATCATTCCGGGGTGCTCAGCGACCATCCGGGCGCGGGTCATCCGCGAGTAGCAATCGGCGTCGAGAAAGTAGATGCGGCCCTCGACGAAAACGTCGCGCAGATTGTGGCAGCGCGCGGCGAAAGTGAGGACGCAAAAAGCGACGAGCGCGGCGAGCCGGAGAGTGCGTTTCACGGGTGGGGTTTAATTCGGAGCGGGCGGGCGGTGTCCAACAATATCTTGTGGTCCCCGGTTTTCCCGAGCCCAAGATATTGCGGAAACGGGTGGGAATCAGGGTAAAAAACACCTTGTCGCTCCAAGCCCCGCCCCCTAGTTTCGGCACGCAGTTTTCTCACCCCAAAAATATGTCCGAATCCGACGCTCCGAAATCCGAAACCGCATCAAAGAAATCGACGTATGACGCCGATGATTTGAGTTCCCTCAAAGGGCTCGAAGCGGTGCGGAAAAAGCCGGGCATGTACATCGGCGGAACGGACGAGCGCGCGTTGCATCATTGTGTGTCCGAGGTGCTCGATAACTCGGTGGACGAATTCCTCGCCGGGCACTGCACGCACATCGACGTGACCATCCACAGCGACGGGTCGATTTCCATCCGCGACAACGGGCGCGGCATCCCGGTGGACATCAACAAGGAGGAGGGCATACCCGGCGTGGAACTGGTGCTGACCAAGCTGCATTCGGGCGGCAAATACGGGCAGGGAAATTACGAATATTCCGGCGGCACGCACGGCGTCGGCGCGAAGTGCGTGAACGCGGTGAGCGAGTGGTTCAAGGTCGAGGTCACGCGCGATGGGAAGATTCACGCGATGTCGTTTGAGCGCGGGACGACAAAGCAGAAGCTGCACGTCATTGCGGAGGTGCAGTCGAAAAAGCACACCGGGACGCTGATCACCTTCATGCCGGACACGGAGATTTTCCTGGAGACGATCGAGTTCAAAGCGGAGCGCATCATCACGCGGCTGAACGACCTCGCGTATATCAACGCGCCGCTCTCGTTCACCTTCATTGACGAGCGCACCGAGGGCTCGCGGCCCGCGCAGATTCAGCATCCGCGCGGCGTGGAGGAATACGTGGGGCGGCTTTCCGAGAACAAGACGCTCGTGCATCCAAAGCCGATCATGATCAAGGGCACGCGCGACAAGATCATCGTCGAAATCGGGCTGCACTATAACGACAGCTACAACGAGCAATTGCTCTGCTACACCAACGCCGTGCCGAACCCGGACGGCGGCACGCACTCCACCGGCTTTCGCGGCTCGCTCACGCGGGCGATCAACCAGTATGCGAAGAACAACTCGCTGCTGAAGGAGAAGGACGTGGCGATCACCGGCAACGACGTGCTCGAAGGGCTTGCCGCGGTGGTCAGCGTGAAGCACCCGGACCCGCGCTTTGAGTCGCAGACGAAAGTGAAGCTCATCTCGCCGGAGGTGGAGAGTGTCGTCGGCTCAGTGACCTACGAGGGGCTGATGCTGCACTTTGACCAAAACCCCGGCGTGGGAAAGCGCATCATCGACAAGTGCCTCATGGCCGCCCGCGCCCGCGAAGCCGCGCGCAAGGCCCGCGAAACCGTGCGCAAAGGTGCGCTCACCGGCGGCGGCTTGCCCGGCAAACTGGCCGATTGTTCCGAGCGCGATCCCGCGCTGACCGAGCTGTATGTGGTCGAGGGCGACTCCGCCGGCGGCTCGGCGAAACAGGGCCGCGACCGGCGGTTCCAGGCGATCCTCCCGATCAAGGGCAAGATCATCAACGTGGAGAAAGCGCGGCTCGATAAGGTGCTGCAAAACACCGAGGTGCAGACGCTCATCACCGCCATCGGCACCGGCATCGGCATCCCCAGCGGCGAGGCCACCGCGAAGGAAAACGAGGGGGCTTTCAACCTCGCGCGGCTGCGCTACGGGCGGATCATCATCATGACCGACGCCGACGTGGACGGCTCGCATATCCGCACCCTGCTGCTCACCTTTTTCTACCGGCAGATGCCCGACCTCATCCGCAAAGGCCACGTCTATATCGCGTGCCCGCCGCTCTACCTCATCAAGCGCAAGAAGCGCGAGGAATACGTGGACGACGACGCCGCGCTCAACCGCATCCTCATCACGCTCGGCTCCGAGGAGGTGAAACTGAAGAACCTCGCCGACGGAAAAGTCGTCACCGCCACGCAGCTCAAGGACATCCTCGAACTGCTCGAACGCCTCGCGAAATTCAGCGACGCCATCCGGCGGCACGGCGGCGACTTCGAGGCCTACCTCACCGAGCGCGACCCAAAGACCGGCGTGCTCCCCGGCTTCATGGTGAAGGTGCGCGAGGGTAACACCGAGTGGGTCACCTACTTCCCTGGCGAGAACGAAGTCCGCGCTTTCCACGAGGAAAACCGCGACCTCGCGCTCTTCGACGACCCCGTGGCCGAGCCGACCAATGGCGACGCGCCCGCCGAGGGCGAGCCCGCACCCGTGGTGGAGAAAGTGGCTCCGAAGAAAAAGGAGGAAGGTACCCGCCGCCGTGCGCGGCTCATCGAGCTGCATGAGTCGGCGTCCGTGCAAAAACTCATCACCGAACTGGGCCGCAAGGGTCTCCAGGTCGAGCACTTCTCCGACAGCGACAACCCGATCTTCGAGCTGATCGAAGGCGAAGGCGACAAAGCCGTCACCCACGCCCTTTTCTCCGTCCCGGAAATCCTCGGCAAGGTCATTGAGATCGGAAAGAAAGGCCTGAGCATCCAGCGCTTCAAAGGTCTCGGTGAAATGAACCCCAAGCAGCTCTTCGAGACCACCATGGACCCGAACAAGCGCAAAATGTGGAGGGTCGAACTCAACGAAGACAACGCCGTGGAGGCTGACCGGATGTTCACGATCCTGATGGGTGATGTCGTCGAGCCGCGGCGGCAGTTCATCGAAGACAATGCGCTGAATGCGCGGTTGGATGTGTAGGTAAATGTTTCGGCTTTTAGGCGCGCAATGACATCAGCAACCATCAAGCTCTTCCTGCCGCGCGGTGACGCGAAGAGTTTGCGGACCGCCGAAATCTCTAACTGGACTGGCAAGGCAGTCGCGGCACCCCGAACAGAGCTAGACGAACTTCTGGCGCGCGAGGAACTCGACAAGGCGGGGGTTTATATCCTGATCGGCAATGACCCTCTCACCAATGCGCCCCGAGCTTATATTGGCGAGGCCGAGGTTATTCGTGACCGTCTAAAGCAACACCGGACGCTGGAGTTTTGGGTCGCGGCGATCGTGTTTGTGAGCAAGGACGAGAACTTAACCAAGGCGCATGTACGCTATCTGGAAAGTCGAATCCTCGCGGAAGCTACTCAGGTCGGCAGGTTTAAGCTCGAACAGAACCAAGCTGGTGGCTCCAAGCTACCGGAATCTGATCGCGAGGACATGGAGGTGTTTCTCGCTCGTATCCGTCAGCTTCTTCCGGTTTTGGGATCAGACATTCTTGCTCCAATCGCTCAGCCGACCGAAAAAAATCGACGAGATGGAGTGTTGCTCTGCCGCATCAAGGGTGCCGAGGCGCGTGGGCAACGAACAGCGAATGGGTTTGTTGTTTTCCAAGGTTCTACTGCCGTCTTGCAGGATCGTCCTTCGGCTCAGCAACGCCACCCATTCGCTGTCACGATGCGCAAGCAGTTGCTTGCCGATGGCACTCTTGCCGAGCGGGACGGCCTTCTGAGGTTTACCAAGGATTCCGAGTTCACCAGCCCGAGCACTGCCGCTGCCGTTGTTCATGGCGGCGGTGCCAACGGCTTAGTCGAATGGAAAACCAAGGATGGGAAAACGCTCAAGGAACTCGACGAAGTGGCTGAGGCCAACCAGCGAACCGAATGATCAAATGCCCTCCCTCTACATCATCGCTGGTCCAAACGGCGCGGGGAAGACGACCTTTATCAAGCGCTTCGCGCCGCGGCATCTGGCGTTGCTGGACTTCCTCAATGCCGACGAAATTGCGCGCGGACTTTCGCCCCTCGCACCCGAACGTGCGCAGATCGAAGCCGGGCGGCTCATGCTGGATCGGATTCGACAGTTCATCGCTGGCGGAAAGAGCTTCGCGATGGAAACGACCCTCAGCGGACGGACCTATCGACTCCTGCTCAAGCAAGCCAAGGAAGCAGGCTACGCGACTCACCTGGATTTCCTCGCGCTGCCGAGTGTGGAAGATTCGATTCGCCGCGTCGCGAACCGCGTCATCCAAGGCGGGCACGACGTTCCCGAAGTTGACCTGCGCCGCCGGTTTCGGCTCGGTCTCCGCAACCTCTTCAGCCTCTACCGTCCGTTTTGCGACACTTGGAATATCTATCTCAATGCCGACGACGCCGTGCTCGTGGCCCACGGCACTCCCGACGCGCTGGAGATTGATCAGCGGGAGCTGTTTGAAACCTTCGTTCGCGAGTTTAGCCTGACGCCATGAAGACCTTCCCGCTCGCCAAAGGCATCCCGATGCACCTGCTTTCCGAACTCGGCCTGCACGAGTCGTTCATTGATTGCGTCGAGCAGCATCGCCGTGACGGCTTACCGATGGCGCTCAACCGCGCCGGGCACAGCGAACTCGTTTCCGTGCAAGACCTCACCCCCGAACTCACCCGCGCCCGCCACCGCATCGCCGAACTCACCACCGAGATCGCGAAGTTCGAGCGCTCGCCATTTTCCGTGAACGAGGAGCCATGAAAAAGAAGCCGGCGCCGCTCTATCGAAAGAAGTCCTTGCGGGATGTGACTACGCGTGACCACATTGGCG
>CAIQUL010000131.1 GCA_903874975.1 uncultured Chthoniobacter sp.
CCTCTGCGAGGCGGAGCTGGCCCGGGTCCACGGCGGGCGCAATGCAGCGGAACTCACCCGGCGCGCGCCCCGCCTGGAGCCAGAAGAGAAGCGTCTGGCCAAGGAAAACCTCGTCCGGCTGCGGCTCGTGCGCACGCTTCAGCGCTGCACCGTGCGCTCGGTGAAGTTCATCCGCTGGTTGCCGGGTGCCACTCTTTCTCCAGCCTCACCACGAGCCGGCCAGCGCCGCCCTGCGCCAGTGCTATGCGGTTTTGTAGGGGGATTTTCGGACACCGTTTGGTAAAAAAATAAGCGACAGCGCTGCTTTTTTTATTGCCTTCCATTCAAATTCCTGTCGAAAGTCCCATCCTTCAATTCCAAATCACCATGAAAAAAGCCATCCATCGAATTCTTCCAATCGCGGCAATCATCCTCTCAACCGGGTCCGGGGCCTTCGCCCAGGAATTTTTCCGGGATCTGGGCACCTCGCGTTCGTCGGGCGGAATGGGGCCGGTTTATCCGTCCGAGTACACCTATGAAGACGCGTCGCCCAGCGGCCTCTCGCCGCTCCGCCCCGGGCAGGATCTCAATGAAGAGCAGCTCGCGAAGGAGGCGGATCGTTACAATTTCGCCATCGGCCCGATCCAATTCGGTCTGGCCGCGGGAGTCGGCCTCGAATACAACGACAACATCAGCCTCGCCGACTCAAATCGGATTTCCGATTTCATCTTCCGGCCTTCGCTCGATGTGCAGGCTTCTTGGCGCATCAGCGAACTGAACACGATGCGGCTCTCCGTTGGTGCCTCGTATGCGAAGTATTTCGACAACTCCCAGTTCGACAGCGACGGGTTGCTGCTTTCGCCGAACTCCGAACTCGCGTTCACTTTCTACTTGGGAGCCGTCAAGATCAGCCTGCGGGACCGTCTGAGCTACCAGGAAGACGCCTACAGCATTGCGACTATCAGCAACACGGATAGGGGACAATACAAGCGCTACGAGAACCAGGCGGGCATGCACCTTGAGTGGGCGGTCAATGATAAGTTGACTTTGGCTGGCGGTTACGACCATGCCAACCTCTGGACCGTTGGCGACAGTTTCTCGCAACAGGATCGGTCACTGGATACGATCTTCTTCAAGCCGGCGTATCAGGTTTTTCCCGGGATCCGGATCGGGGTGAGCGGTTCGTTTAGCTTCATTGACTTCGACAGCAACGATCGTGGTGACGGCAGTGGCTTGCTCGTTGGTCCGTTCATCGAATGGCAGATCTCGGAATACACCAACCTTTACCTTGAAGGCGGCTACCAGCAGTTGGAGTTCGATAAGGGCGGGGACTTCAGCAATGCCGCGATTGACCAACGCGGCTTGAGTAAATCCGACGCCGCTGCGGTCCGCGATATTCTCCGGGATAACGAAGACACCAGCAGCTACTACGTGAAGTTCGAGATTAACAACAAACCGTCGGACACCTTCGATCACCGTCTCTCTTTCTCCAAGACGGCCGAAATCGGGTTTTCCTCAAACTCCTACGACCTCTACCACGCCGAATACGATGCGAACTGGAAGACCTTCCAGCACACCGAGATCGGGCCGGTGATCTTTTACGAAAACTACACGGCCTCGGGTGATCTCGGAGAGAAGGCGCACCGGGTTGGTGCCGGTTTGGGAGCCCGCTATCATTTTTCGAATTCCGTCACCCTCGGGCTTGATTATCGTTTTATTGCGAAGGACTCGAATCGGGAAAGCTCCGACTATCGGCAGAATCTCGTGTTCCTGAGTCTTTACTACAAATTCTAACCTCGCCCGACATGGTCTATGTCTAGCCTTCTCACCCGCACCGGTTGTTTCGTCGCTATCTTTTTGGCGGCGCAGGTGGCCGGAAGATCGCAGGGCGTGCCTCGCGCCGTTCCGGTCAGTCCGGGATTCTCCGGCCAACCCGCTTACCCGCCACAAGAGCGGATGCAGGTAGTTGATCCGGATAAGAAGTTGTCGGCGGGCGACCAGGTTACGATTGAGATTGTTGAGGATAAGGAGGGTGGCCTTCCGCGGGTGGTGACTGCCGCTGGAGCGATTGATATTCCGCCTGTCGGGCGGTTCCAAGTTGCGGGCAAGACAACCACCGAGGCGGCGGCAGACATTAGACGGCGCTTGGAGGCAGACTATTACTACCACGCGACCGTCAAGCTCAATATTGACCGGGTCAGTCCTGTCCAGGTCCGCGCGGGGACAGTTACCCTGTCCGGGCAGGTCCGGGCAGTTGGGCCGCAGGAAATGATTGCCGGCGAGCCGTTGCGTCTAAGTAGCGCCATTTTGAAGGCGGGGAGCTTTACCGAATGGGCTAATCCGAAGAAAGTGAAGCTGACACGCCAAGTCAACGGAAGCGCTCAAACGACTGAGTATAACGTTAAGGAAATCATCGAAAAAGGTGACGAGAAATTGGATCCGATCTTACAAGATGGAGACCGGATAAACGTGCCCAAGGCGCTGGCTAGATGGTGAAGATATTTTATGGACTCAGCTAGCCCTCAAGCGCCCTCCTTGCCCCTGCCCGGTGGGCTGGGCATGAAGCTGTATCGCTTCCGCAACCTCGTCCGCAACCACTGGTGGATTCTCGTCATCACCATCGGCATTGGATTGGCCATTGAAGGCTACATTCTTTTCAGCAAGCCCAAAGTATTCGAATCGATGAGCCAGCTCGTATTGCGCGAGGAATTGATCCGCGATACCACCGGAGCGTTCCGCGACGGCACGGGAAATTTCTTCGTGACCAATCTCGAACATATGAAGAGCCCGATCGTTGTGGGCCGCGCCGAAGCGCGTATGGCACTGGAGAATCCCGACCTCACCGGAACCATCGAGATTTCGTCCGTGCTCACTCCGAAGACGAACATTTTCACCGTGAGCGGCATCGGATCCGATCCGCTTCATACCCAGAATTTCGTGGATGTTGCCGTGGACGAATTTTTGAAATGGCGCTTTGAAAGCCGGAGCAGCGTGGGAGGAAAGGTCACCGGCAGCCTGATTGAGCAGCAGGTTCAAGTGCGCAAGGAACTGTCCGAAGCGAGGGCGAAGCTCCAAGCCTACGAGGAAGAGAACAACATGCAGTTCTGGAAGGCGACGCAGAACAAGGCCGTGACCTCACTTTCCGACCTGAAGAACGAAAAAAATAAATTGCAGGAGGAACTCCGGCGCTTGCAGAGACTCACTCCGGACGAACTGCTCCAGACCGCTGCGCCCAAGCCGCAGGGCGAAAGCCAGCCAGCCGGAATCTCAGCCAAGCAGGAGGCGAACTTCAATTCTGGCCTGTACACAGAATTTATCCAAGCGAGCCAGAAGATGTTTCAGCGGCAGGCGGACCACGACGAATGGAAAAAAGTGTGGAAGCCCGCGCATCCGAAATTGAAGCTGATTGTCTCCGATCTGGAGAAGCTTCAGCGCCAGATCAATATCATCAAGGAGCAGAACGGGGACTTGGTCAAAGGCCGGGTTGCGGCCATCAGTGCAGAGGTGAAGAGTCTCGAGGTCAGTATTCCTGAATGGGAGATCAAGGTTCGGGAGGCTGGTCGCAAGGATGCCGAACATCAAACTCTCGAAGGAAATGTCGCAAGAATCCAAACGGCCTCGGAAAAACTGGCGCAGGAACTCCGGGACATCGAAATCGGCGGCAAGGCCTCCCTTGATCCCTTCCAAGTCATCCAAAAGGCCACCGTCGCCAAGCCAGTTCCGCCAGGAACCATAAAACACGTCCTGATCGGCTTGATCGGCGGTTTGGTGGTTGGCTCGATTATTCTCATCGTGTTGGACCGCGCCGATGACCGCCTCGCCTCATCGACCGAGATGATTGAGCATTTCTCCGAGTCGATCCTCGGGCAGATTCCGAACGTGATCGAAACGCGTGGTGCCTCTGGCTTGGCGCTCTTGCAGGAAGAAGACGAGCGCTACACCTACGCCGAAGCTTTCCGTAGCCTGCGCTCATCGCTCATCTTCATGCCGAATCAGACGGAGATGAAGTCCATCCTCATCACCAGTGCAATTCCGAACGAAGGCAAGTCCACGATCGCCAGCAATCTGGCCATTACCATGGCTGCGGCCGGTGCCCGCGTCTTGCTCGTCGATGCCGATCTCCGGCGCGGCGATCTCGCCCAGCTTTTCGACATCGATGGAAAAGTCGGTCTTTCCGATGTCCTTCGCGGTGAAGCTCCTTGGAAGTCGGCGGTGCTGCAGACGAAATATCCCACGCTCTCCCTCATTCCTCGCGGACCGGTGACCAACCAATCCGGCGAACTCCTGCTCCGCCCGATGCTCGTCGGCCTCTTGAATGAACTCAAAGCGGCCTACGACCTTGTGATCTTTAACACCGCGCCCATCCTCGCGGCGGACGACACACCCACGCTGGCGCCAAACTTCGACGGTACGCTGATGGTCGTCCGCGCGCGCTTTACCTCCGCCCGTCTCACGAAGAACGCCCTCAACACGCTTTATCAGCGCCAGGTCAACGTCCTCGGGCTCATCCTGAACGCCGTCGATGTCGAGGCCCCGGACTACTACTACTACCGCTACAACCAGTATTACGCAGCGTAGCGGACGCGCGTCTTATCTGCCGGTAGTTTCTGGGCGCAGGGTTTGGTAAAAATTCACGTAGCGCTCCGCCAGCGTGTCCCAGTGGAACTGGGACCAGGCCCATTCCGCCAGCGCGCCCCGGGCATCCTCACTCCAGCGATCCTGCGAAAGGAAGCGCTGCAGCGCGGTCCGGATTTCATCGACGCGCGGCTGGCAGATGAATCCGCGCCCGTCCGCCAGGAGTGCGGCCCACGGCGTTTCCACTGTGGTCAGCACCGGAGTGCCCACCTGGCAGGCTTCGAGCACGGCGAGGCCGAAATTTTCCGAATGGGTGGGCAGACAGAACAAGTCGGCACCTTGGAAATACTTCCACCGCGCATCGCCCCACACCGGGCCGATCCAGTCGATTCGCGGCAGCACGCCCGAATTCTCCGCCGCGTAGCGCTTCAACTGCCCAACATACTCCGGCGCACCGTCGCCGACCACGACCAAACGTACGCGGCCGTCGTTCGGCAGCGAGGCCAGCGCCTGGAGCAACAGATCGAGCCCCTTCTTCACGTGGATGCGGGAAAGGAAAAGCAGCACGCGCTCTTCCGCTGCCCAACCCAATTGCGCCCGCGCGGCTGCATGGTCCGGGCGCGCCATGCCCGTCATGCCGAGCGGCAGCGTCTCGATGCGTTGCCCCGCCACAAACGCGCGCAGCCGTCCCGCCTCCTGCGCTGCGGTCGCGAGCAGCGCGTCGGCGCGGGCGAGATGGCGCTTTTCCACGAGGTGAAAATAGGGCCACTTCTTCCAGCGTTTGTGCCGCCACGCCCACGGCTCGAGCATCCCGTGCGGCGACACGACATACGGAATTCCGCGCGAGCGACACTCACTTGCCGCTCGCGCGTGAGCCGGTTGCCACAGTCCGTGAAAATGCACGACGCCATCCCGCGCGTCGTCCGGCAGACAGTCGCCAACCACAACTCCGCAGCGTTCCAACGCCCCGCGCAGGCCGTCAATCGCGGCGTCGAGACCGCCGCTGCGCTGCTCGGCTGGAGGGACGAAAAAGACGACCTTCACGGGTGAGTGGCGAGCGTTTCGCGGTAGAGCGCCTCGTAGCTCTCCGCCATTTTTACAAACGAGAAATGCTCCTCCGCGAGCTGCCGTGCTGCTGCGCCGAGCGCGCGCAGGGCGGCGGGATCGAGGAACGGCGCGAGCCACGCGTCGTCCGCGCCGATGGCGATGGAATTCCCCGGATTCATAAACGGCATCTCGCCGAGTAGGTTGGCGGTGATCGCACAGGGCAGGGCCGCGGACATCGCTTCGAGGATGGCGAGCGGTAGCCCCTCGAACTCCGCGACGTGGAGGAAAACGTCGACGGAGAGCAGCAGCGACTGCACATCGTGGTGCCACGGCAGCCGGCGAATCTTCTGCCCGAGCCCTTTCGCCGCCACCTCCGCGTCCCAGGCCGTGCTCAGCACGCCGTCCCCGACCCACAGAAATTTCGCGTCCGGCAACACGCGGAGAATTTCCCGCGCCTTCTCCAGAAACACGAGCGGACGCTTTTGCGGCACCATGCGCCCGACGGCGATGAACAGTTGATCGGTCGGCGAAAAGCCGAGTTCCGTCCGCTGCGCGAGTCGGACCGCACCGCGGCGGGTCAGGTCGAAAAGCGGCACGCCATTTGGAATCATGCGGATGCGCGGAGACGGGCCGAGGAAGGCGGTGAGGTCGCGCTGCCGGTTTTCGAGGACGGTGACGAGCAACCCAGGGTAGGCGCGGAGCGCGCGGCGCGAGACGAAGTCGCGCGGCGCGGCGAGCTTGGCGCGCAAATAGCGCGCACTCTGCGTGAGGTGGAGCGTGCAAAGACTCGGCCGGCCCGTGAGGTGCGCGGCGCGCAGCAGGTCCAGGCCGTCTTCGAGATTCTGCTTGTTCACGTGGATGAAGTCCGGCTCCGCCGCGCGCCACACCGCGGCCACGGCGTGCGCTGCGCCGAGGTTCAGGTAGCTCGTGAGCGAGCGCCCGCGCTGATCGTAGGTGTTGGTGTAGTCCGACCGCAGCACCTGGCCGAAGCCCGAGAAAGTGTTGGCCAGCTCGTCCATCCGCGGATTCGTCGAGGCCCAGAGCGTGACGGCATGACCGCGATGCGCGAGCGCGCGGCCGAGATAGACGAGGTAAAGTTCGCCGCCCCCGCGCGAACCTGAGCTGCTGCTGGCGAGGAGAATTTTCATTGCTGGAGCACGGCTTGCAGAGCTTTCACCCACTTCCCAGCGCCTACCTCCGGCGTCCAGTCCCGCGACTTCTCGCGCGAAGCTGCGCCCCATTTTTTCAGCAGCTCGGGTGCGCTGAGCAGTCGCTCCATTTGCTGGGCCAGTGCCGTCGAATCGCCCGCGGGAAACTTTAGCCCGTTCACCCCGTTTTCCACGAGATCGTGGCCCGCGCCGACCCTATCCGAGCAGATGACCGGCAGCCCCGCGCCGAGCGCCTGATTCACGACCACGCCCCATCCATCGTAGCGGCTGGGCAGGACGAAAGCGTCCGCCTGCGCGAAAAGTCGCGGCAGTTCTTCCGGCGCTTGGAAACCGGCATACGTGATCCTCGCGTGCACCTCCGCCGGCAACGGAGCCAGCAGCGCCGGCAACTCTGCCTCGCGGCCCACGAGCAGCAATCGCGCGGCTGGGCCGAGCTGCTGAAACGCCGCCAGGAGTACGTCCACGCCCTTCCGCGCGATCATTTGCCCGCAAAACAAAAACACCACCCGCCCGTCGTCGCGCACCCGGCGCGGAGCCGCGCGGAACGCCGTCAGGTCGCAGTAGTAGGGGATGCGAAAATGCTGCGGCTCCGGGAAGCGCGCGCGGTAGTCGTCCTCCGCGACAGACCCGATGGCCGCGATCCCGCCGGCCCGGTGCAGCGGAGCTGCGAGTGCGGCGTGGAGCGCTCCGCCGCGACTCAGCCGCTCGCCCCAGAAAAGCCACGGGCGGCCCCGCAGGCTGGTGCGCATCAGCCATTGGCCGGTGAGCGACATCAGCGTGTTCATCACCACGACATCGTAGTTGCGGAGCGCGGGCAGCGGCCAATTCACATGGCACCGCGCCGCGCCGAGCGGCAGCCAGGTGCCGCGCAGGATCGTCTCGTAAGGCGCGAGCGCCTTCTCCGGCCACGGCGAATCCGGTGCCGCGGCTTCGAGATAGAAAACGCTCAACTTCACCTCCGCGCGCGCCGCCAGAGCGCGAAAGAGATCGCGCTGATACGGTGACGGAACCACGGAAACGAACGCCACTTTCACCGCGGTGGCCTCCCCGGTGGACGCGGTGGCGCGCCGCGGAAAGCAGTCCGGCGCCCGGCGAGTCGCGCAGCCTGGGCGGCCAGATGTTTCACCGCAAAAGTGCCGATCACGAGCGCCGCCGCCGTGGGCAGCAGCGCGGTCGTGAAGACAAAAAGGCTGCGCATCGAAATGACCGACGCGAAGAAGCCGGACGCGTAGATCAGGATCCCCAGCTCGGAATTGCGCGCCGACGCGAGGAAGTTCCACCAACCGGTGAGCAGGCCAAAGAACAAGGCCGTCACGAGCACCGCGATCATTCCGCCCGACATATAGGCCTCGCCCACGAAGCTCGCGGAAATCGTCAGCCCTTCGACGCCCAGCGCATCCTCGATCGAGCTGGTGAGCCCTTCCGGCTTCCCCTTCCAAACCGCGCGCGGAATCGGGCGGATCAGCGCCACGTAGGGAATCTCGAAGCCGAGGAAATCTTTCTTGTCCGGAAACACCTCCACGAGTTTGCAGATCGCGTAAAGATTGTAGTCCACGAACAGCGTGCGCTCCGGCTTCTCCAGCGGATTGTAGCGGTTGTTGATGTAGTTCGAGAAACCGACCGAGCGAAACTCGAGCATGAGGTAAGTCGCGATGACCATAGCCACCGCGCTGCTCGCGCAAAGCGTCACGAGTTCGCGCTTGCGGTCACCGGTCAGCGCAAACGCATAGCCGATGAGGAACGTCACGAGGTAGGAGCAGAAGACATTTCTCGTCCCGCTGGTGAAGCCGTAAAACGCGGTGAAAGCGAGGGCCACGCAGACCAGAAGAAGCTGCAACGCCGGGTAACGGTGGCGGCGGGCGATCATGATGCCGGCGAGCGGCGGGAGGAGATAGATGAAGAGCCCGAGTTCCACGAGCAGGGCCTTCCAGTCGCCAAATTTGCCCCGCTGCCACGGCTGGGAAAACCGCGGCTCCATGAAGTAGTAGAGCACCTCATTGAGGCTGAACATGGGTTCCACTGCCATAAACATGTGCAGGTAGCCGATGCCGAAGCAGCACCAGAAAATGGCGATCATCCAGTAGTGGGGAACCTCGCGCTTCAGCGTCTCGGAGAAGGGCTGGCGGCGAAACTGGAGCGCATGCCGCCCGAGGAGCAGCCCGACGAACCCGAGCAGGACGACGAGGATCGCTTCGTGCGTGGTGCGCACGTCGATCATTTGGTCGAAGGTCGGCTGCGGAAACAGGAACTCGAAAAGCGTCAGAAAATAGAACGCGAGGATCGCCATCACGTCGGCACGGATCAGGTTGCGCGGGCCGCCGGCGCGAAAATCCATGATCAGACTGATGGCGAAGCTGAGCCCGGCACCGATCGCCGCGATGCGACCGAGGGTCGAGGGTTGCGCACCGTTGATGACCAGCCCGGTGACGATGATGCCGAAGAGCGCGGCCAGTGTGCCGTTGAGATTGGGCCTGGGCCGGTCGCCTTCGCCGGGTTTGAAATCGGCGGGCACCTGCCGCAGCGGCGGTCGCGGCGCGGCGCGGGGATTTTGCGGACGGGGAAAGAAATTCATGCGCGTGCGGCCTCGCTGAGGGTGATGAGGGTTTGTGCGGGTGCGTTCCAGCCAAAGTTCGCGGTGATCCGGCGCGGCTGCCCGGCCCACCAGGCGAGTTCCGCAGCGAGCGCGGCGGCGTCACCGACGGGAAAGATCGAGCCGGTTTCGCGATGCCGCACGAAATCCTGGCCGCCCACGCGGTCGCTGACGATGGCAGGCAGGCCACAGTTCAGCGCCTGCGGGACCACGAGGCCGAAGCCCTCCTCCAGGGACGGCAGCACGAGCACCGATCCGGCGCGGAAAGCCTGCGCCAGCGCGGGCTGCGCGACCGGGCCGTGAAAGTGCAGAGGCGTCGCTCCGCGGTAGCCCGCGAGATCGGCCTGCGCCTCGCCGAGCACCGCGCCGTAGAAATCCACGCGCCAGTCCGCACGCCCCGCGAGCGTGAGCGCGTCGAGCAGGGTGCGCAGCCCTTTGCGCAAGCCCGCCTGACCGGCGAAGACGATGCGCAGGCCGGCGGCGGCTGGCGCCGGGGCTGGTGCGGCGGCGAGTTCCGGGGAGCACGCGCGTCCCGCGTGTTGGTCGGGGCGTCCCGCCGCGACGAACTTCCGTGCGGAGTCGCTGCTGGATGGATCCACGATTTCCTCGGCATCGACGTCTGCCGAAGTTCGCGCCGGCGGGACGCCTGCGCC
>CAIQUL010000132.1 GCA_903874975.1 uncultured Chthoniobacter sp.
CGCAAGGACATCTTCAACCAGCTCGGCCTGAAAGCGCCCGCCACCTGGAACGACATGGTCGAGGCCGGCAAAGTGATTCAGAGCAAGACAAACATGTCGGGCGTGGCCATGTACTACGGCAAGACCGGTGGCCAGAACCTGATGATCTGGTTCAACTACCTGTGGGGCATGGGCGGTGACTTGCTCGACGCCAAGGGCCAGCCGGCGTTCAACAGCCCGGCAGGCGTCGCCGCCACGCAGGCTTACATGGATGTGATGCTCAAGCACAAGGCCGCGCCACCGGCGTCTGCCTCCTTCAATGAAACCGACGCGGTCAATTCCATGGCCCAAGGCAAGAGCGCCATGGTGCCGGTCTGGTGGTGGCGCTACGCCAGCCTGGTGGACCCCAAGACGTCCACCCTCAAGCCCGAGCAGGTGGCCTTTGCACCGCTGCCCAGCATGCCCGGCAAGGAAAACACCACCTACACCAACACCTGGTTTTACGGCATCAACAAGAATTCCAAAAAGAAGGCTGCGGCCATGGAGTTCCTCACCTGGCTGTCCGACCCGGAAATCGAACGCAGCGTGTTGCTCGACAAGAGCATGTACGAAGTGGTCGCCATGCAAACCAAAAACCTGCTCGACGGCGACGTGAACGCGCGCTACAACGGCATGCATGTGTTCGGTGCGCAGGCGCTCAAGGGTGCCAAGGGCACGCCACTGTTTGACCAGTGGCCGCAGGTGAGCGACATTCTGGAAGCCACGATCAGCGAGCTCGCTGCGGGCCAGAAACAGGTCAAGCCGGCACTCGATGAAGCCGCGGCCAAGCGGGAGAGGTCGTGAAAAAACTCCGTGACGGTGTGCCCGCAGAATTTCCGCACGGTGCGGATGTAGGCCTCGGGAAAGTGCGAGTGGTAAAAACCGACGACCGGGATGCCGAGCGCTGCGCCGGAGTGCACGGCTTTCCAGGCGACCTGGTACGGATCGCCGCACTCGATGAGGTCGGGGCGCTCCGTTTCGAGGATCCGCTCGATGGCCTCCAGCCGCAGCAGCACGCGGTAGCGCGAGGTGCGGGAGATGAGCGGGGACTGGATGGTGTAGGTCCGGGAACGGTCGCCCGCGATCATCTCATCCCGTTCGCCGGGAATGATGAGGATGTGCTCGTCAGTCGTGTTCTCGCGAATGAAGCGGACTTTTTCGGAGACGTAACGTTTCACCCCGCCGCTGACGGGGGAGTAGAACTGCGTGAGATCGCAGAGCTTCATGCGGGGGCATGAAGAAATGACGAATGAGGAATGACGAGTGCCGAAGGAAATCCGCATGACGAACTTCGCGACGGTCGCCGCGCCATTCTTCGTTCGGGCTTCGTCATTCCCTCGTCATTCCGCCCCGCAGGCGGCCAGATACTTCTCCGCATCCAGCGCCGCCGCGCAGCCCTGGCCGGAGGCGGTGATGGCCTGGCGATAGACGTGATCCGCCACGTCGCCGGCGGCGAAGACGCCGGGGATGTTTGTCTTGGTGCCGTCGCGTTGGAGGAGGTAGCCGCTCTCGTCCATGTCGAGTTTGCCGCGAAAAGGCGCGGTGTTCGGCGTGTGGCCGATGGCGACGAAAACGCACTTCACCTCGATCTCGCGCTCGGCCCCCGAGTTCACGTCCTTGATTTTCAAAGCGCGCATTTCACCCTCGGCGTCGGTCAGATACTCCACGGGCGCGCTGTTCCAGAGCGGCTCGATCTTCGGATTCGCCATGGCGCGCTCGACCATGATTTTTGAGGCGCGCAGGGTGTCGCGCCGGTGGACGAGATACACCTTGCTCGCGAAGCGCGTGAGAAACGTGGCCTCCTCCGCCGCGGAGTCGCCGCCGCCGATCACGGCCACCGGGACGTTGCGGTAAAACGCGCCGTCGCACGTGGCGCAGCTTGTCAGCCCGTGACCGACGAGCGTCTTCTCGTTGGGCAGCCCGAGCCATTTCGCGCTCGCGCCGCTGGCGATGATCAGGGTCCGCGTCTCCTGCCACTGGCCGTCGATTTTCACCCGCAGAAAGCCGTCCGCCTTTTCGAGATCCTCGATCGCCGCATACGAAAACCGCGCGCCGAAACGCTCGGCCTGCGACTTCATGGCCATGATCAGTTCGGGACCGTTGATGCCTTCCGGGAAGCCGGGGAAGTTTTCCACGAGCGTCGTCGTCGAGAGCTGGCCTCCCGGCTCGTGGCCTTCGAGGACGAGCGGCGAAAGATTGGCGCGGGCGGCGTAAATGGCTGCGGTGAGCCCGGCGCAACCGGTGCCGACGATGATGACTTTTTCCATAGGGGCGCAGAGTTAAGCGCAGCGGGGCAGCGCTGCAAACGACGAAACGCACGCGGTGATGCGGGCGTTGGTCTCCTCGGCACGCTTGTTCAAGGCGGCCAGCGTTTTACCCTGCGCCTCGGTGTAATCATTCCCATTTCCGTGGCAGATGCCGCCGGGAAGTGGCTAGCGGTATCTGCCGGGCGGCCCGCCCCGACCTGCGCGTTTTGCGGTTGGCCGGACCCCGCCCGCTGGTAGTTTTCCGCCGTGCGCATCTCCGCCCTCCTCGCCGTTTTTTGCGTGCTCCCTTTCATATCAATGCCGCAGCGCGGCGTTTTCGTGGCCGTCGGCGAGGGGGGCCGGCGCATCTCCTCGCGCGACGGTCGGCAGTGGGAAAACGACACGCGCTGGGCGGTCGGCGCGGCGGATGCGGATGAAGCGCTCCACGATATCGCCTTCGGGCTCAGGCGCTTCATTGCAGTCGGCGGCGGTGCCGCGAAAGGGCGGATCGTTTCCACCCGCGACGGCAAAACCTGGCGCGAACTACCCGCGCCGCGCGGCTGCGTGGAGACGATCGTTTTTGGCGGCGGACGCTTCATCGCGGGGCACGGCGGGGAGCTGCTCTGGTCGGAGGACGGGGAAAAATTCGTCGCCGGTGCCAAACTCGAATGGCCGGGCACGGCCCGCGCCCTCCGCGCGGCGTGGGGCGACGGCGAGGGCGGGCACCGGTGCGTGATCGTCGGCGATCTCGACCCCGGCGGCGGGCCGCCGCGGGAAAGCTGGCGCGCCTCCACCCCCGACGGCACCCGCTTCACCTCGCAGGATCGCGGCACCCGCCCCACGCGCGATGTCGCCTACGGCGCGGGGCACTGGGTCGTGGTCGGGCCGGGCGGGCTGATCGAGAGTTCGATCGACGGCCAAAACTGGCAGCCGCGGACTGCCGAGCCGGGCGAGGACTTCCAGCGCGTCGTCTGGACCGGCACCCGTTTTCTCGTCAGCGGCGGAAAGGTCGCGTGGTCCTCGCCGGATGGCGTGACCTGGGCGAAGGCCGCGGCGGCCATCCCGTGCCGTCTCGCGTGGGCGCGGGAGCGTGCGCTCGGGATCGGTTTTTCCGCCGGCGGAAACATCCACATTTCCACGGACCTCGCGGCATGGCCCCGGCTCCCCTTCCCGCCCGGAGCGCCGCTAACCGCGGTGGCGTTCGGCGAGCCGTGACCGATCTGCTACTTCGGTGCGGCGGCCGGTTTGCCGAGCCACACCTGAAACTTCCGGCTGCCCGTGGCGTGGTCGGGGTCGGTGGTGGGGTTCAGCCTGCAGTCGGCGAGCGCGGGCTGGACGACGAGCAGGCCCTGGAGTTTCGCCGCCTCCGCCTTGTCGCGGGCCTCGTTGAAATAACGGATCTCCGTGGCCTCCGCCCGGCGTCCGGGGTTTTGGGCGAGGACGGCGTCGAAGCCGTTGGCGGCCAGCGTCGGGAGGAGCGACTTGGCGAGGTCGCGCTGGGTTTCGTCGGAGACGAAAAGATAGACCCGTGATTTGCGGTCGGCTTCCGGCAGGCCCTTGTCGATCTCCGACTCGGTCTTGCCCACGGTGCGCCCGAGGATCTTGCGCATCTCGGTGAGTTCGGCTTCCAGGCCTTCGCTGTTGTTGAGCTTGGCGGCCAGGCCTTTCGCGGCGGTGATTTCGCTGAGCAGCGGGGCCAGGTTGCCGATCTCCGCGCGGGCCTTGATCAGCCGGCGCTGGGCGTCGGCGGCGCTGTCCTTTGCGGCCTTTTCCTGTGCGAGCGAAGTCTCCGCGCGCGTCTCTGCCTCGGTGCGCTTGGCATTGGCGTCGACGACCTGCTGCCTGGCCTCGTTCTCCCGCTGCTGCGTTTTCGCCTCGCGCTCCTCCACCTCCTGCACGCGCGCCTGCCATTGGGTCACGTAGTAGAGCGAAAAAACCAGCCAGAGCACGCCGATGGCGACCGGCACGAGGGCGACCAGCGTCACCCGCTGGCGCAGTTTCATTTCCTTGAGGTTCGCTTTGAAAAGCGACTGCTCGAGATCGGCGTTGGGACTGTTCAGTGCGGCCATAAAGTTTCGTGGTTGGTGCCTATCCGGCGATTTCGGCGAGCTTGCGGACCAGCGGTTCGCGCTGGCGGTTGGGCAGGGATTCATCGGCCAGTCCGCTGCGCGTGTAGCGCAGACCGAGCAGCCCCTGCGCGAGGAAATCCACCCGCGCCAGGACGAGCAGCGCCTGGCAGGCGAGAAGGGCGGCGAAGCCCGCGACCATCAGGAAATGCGTGCCGCCCAGCGCCAGCGACGGCAGCGCGAGAAGGCCGAAACCGGCCGCGCCGAGGAGCAGTCGGCGCGCGAGCAGGCGGAGTTGCTGGAGCGTTTCGTGGCGGGTCGCCATGGCGGTGTCGAGCGTCTGCAAGGCGGGCGGCTCCGCCTCGGGCAGCAGCGCCTGCACGGGCGGGGCCGTGCCGAGATGCAGCGCCGCGGTGTGCGCGATCTTGGCCAGCTCGACCTCGCGCTTTTCCAGCCCCAGCCCGTCGAGCGCGAAGGCCGGATCGTGCGCCGCATCCGTCCGCTGCAGGCCGGCGAACTCGTGCAGACAATGGCCCGCCAGCACCCAGCAGACTTTCAGGCCGTTCGCCCGCTCGTTGTCGAGCAGTTCGGGGAGCTTCGCCTGATCGAGAAACGCCGACTCCAGAAACAGCTCGCTCACGATCATCAGCGCGATTTTGCGACCCACGAGCAGATCCCGGAGGTCCGCTTTCCACGTCGCGCCGGCGTTCAGCTTTCGCTCATCCCACACCACCACGGACTCCTGTCCGGCCACCGGCTTCAGCGCCGCCTGCACGCGATCGAGCCATTTGCGATCGGGAAAGCAGTAGGCGATGAAAATTCCGTTGCGGTTGGACATGGCGAGAGCGGAGCAAAGTGCCATTGATTCGCCGCCGACTTCAACCTCGGGATTTATTTCGCCTTTCCGCGCCGGAGCAGCGGCCGCACGGCCAGCCACAGCACCGGCGGAATGAGGATGCTCAGCCCGAGTGCGAGGCCGGGATTCTCCTGCCCCGACGCGCCGATGGCCGCAAAGACGAAGCCCATCGGCACCGCTCCACAGGCCAGCGCCGGGGCGAAAACGCGCAGCGGCATCCGCGTGAGCCCGGCGAGGCAGGAGACCACTTCGGGCAGCAGCGGCAGCCAGCGCGAAGCCGCCACCAGCCACGGCCCGCTGCGCTGAAAAAGCGTGGTGTGCTCCGCGAGTTCCTTTGCCCCCACCAACCGCACCGCGAGGCCGCGCCCGAACCCGCGGCACAGGCCGTAGCCCGCCATCCCCGCCGCGAACGAACCCGCCGCGCTGAGCGCCCCGCCGAGGAGCGGCCCATAGAGATAGCCCGCGGCGGACATCACCGCCGTCGCCGGGATCGGTAGAAACAAATCCCCCAGCAGCAGCGCGATCACCGCCAGCCCGCCCCACGCGCCCCAGCTGCGGATCCACGCGAGCGCCGCCTCGCCCGTGAACCACGCCGTGAATTGCCCGCCCCAGAGCACGAACGGCACGCAGAACGCGACGACCAGCACGAGCGCGGTGACGAGCAGACGCATGCGGCCCTCGATCCGAAAGGCCGCGCCGCTACGGCAGCGGCTCGCCGCGCGCGGCGTGGAGCAGCCGATACCAGTCTTCGCGGGAAAGCTCGATCTTGTCCGCCGCCGCCGCGGCGCGAATGCGGTCGGGGTTCGTCGAGCCGATGATCGGGATGATCTTCGCCGGGTGCTTCAGCAGCCACGCCAGCGCCAGTGCCGCGCGGGTCACGTTGCGCTCCGCGGCCATCGCGTCGAGCGCCGCGATCACGCCGGCGAGGCGGCCCGCCTTTTCGCCGGGCGGCGACGCTTTCCCGCCATCTCCGAGCAAGCCGCCCGCGAGCGGACTCCACGCGAGCGGCGTGAGATTCAGCGTCTGGCACTGGTCGAGCGTGGCGTCGGTGAAGGCGTCGAGTTTCGCGAGGCTGATCTCGACCTGATTCGAGACCAGCGGCTGCTCCAGTTTTTTCAGGAGCGTGCGCTGGATCATGCCGACCTGCGCCGGCGAGAAATTGCTCACGCCAAACTCCCGCACCTTGCCGCTTTTATGCAGGCTAGCGAAAGCGATCGCCACCTCGTCGGCGTCCATCAGCCAGTCCGGGCGGTGGAGCTGGAAAAGGTCGATCTCCTCGCAGTGCAGGCGGCGCAGCGAGTTCTCGCACGAGCGGATGATGTGCTCCGCGGAGAAGTCGTAGCGGTGCGGCGCCCCCGGCGGTTCCTCGGCCTGGCGGATGCCGCACTTCGTGGCCACGAGCAGCTTCTTGCGCAGCTTCGGATTCTCCCGCAGCACCTCGCCAAAGGCGCTCTCGGCCCGCGTGTGGCAGTAAACGTCCGCGTGATCGAACAGCGTGAATCCCGCCTCGACCGCGGCCAGCACGGCTGTCCGGGCGGTTTCGAGATTCGTCCGGACCTCGCTGGCCGGCGCCAGCCGCCAGCAGCCATAGGCGAGCCGGCTGGAGGAGAGCTTGCTTTCACCGAGCGGGGTCTTTTGCATCGCGCGATGCCTACCCGCACCCGCGCGGAGCGGCAAGCGCGGAGTCGGTGGCGGCACCCTCGATTTCCCCGCTTCCCCGCCCGCCTCTGATGGCGTATCCCTTTCCCACTCGCTGCCAGACCACATCCCTCAATCCATGAAACTCCTCCTTCCCGCGCTCGCCCTCCTCGCCGTCCTTTCCTCTGCCCGCGCCGATTGGGCGGTGCAAGACAACGCGAATCCCGACCTGCCGGGGCGCAAGGTGGACATCACGCAGGACGGCGTGCTGCGGGCGCGGCTGATCTACGGCGAGGGGCAGATCAAACCCTACCTCCGCGTGCAGGGCGAGGAGGGCGACGGCCTCAACGAGTGGAGCGAGAAGCAGCAGTATCCCCACCACCGCGGCATCTACATCGGCTGGAACAAGATCGTCTCCGACCTCGGTAGCTTCGACCTCTGGCACATGACCCACGGCAGCAGGATGACGCTCGCGAAGCTGGAGAAACTCGAGGCCGGCAAAGACTCCGCGACCATCGTGGCGACCATCGAGTGGCGCGGTGGAAAGGCGGACGCGGCCGGCCGCGACCTGCTGCTCACCGAGACGCGCACGCTCACCGTCTCCCGCCCGGCGGCGCAGACCACGCAGGTGGATGCGCAGTTCGTTTTGAAACCGGCGCGCGACCTTTCGCTCGGCGGCGACCTCCAGCACGCGGGCATCCACTTCCGCGCCTCGGCCAGCGTGCAGAAAGACGCCAAGGACACGAGCTACGTGTGGGACCCGGACGCCCCCGGGCCGGGCGGCAAGGTCGAGAGCAGGGAGATGAAGTGGGTGCGCTTCACCTTTCCGATTGGCGGGCGCTGGTATCACGCCACGCAACTGAACGCGCCCACCAATCCCGTCGAGGAACTCTCCTGGCGCGACTACGGGCGCTTCGGTTTCTTTTTCAAAAAGGAGCTGAAGAAAGACGCCACGCTGGCGGTGAAATATCGCTTCGTGACCGAGCGCGCCGGGGGCCTCGCCGCGAAGCCGACCGAGGAGCAGAGCGCCGCGTTTTGGAAGTCCGCGGAGGCGCAGTATGAGGCTTTTCTAAAATGAAACACCGCACCGCTTTCATCACGATCTCCGTGGCCTTCACGACCTCGCTTTTCGCCGCGGCACCCGGCGGCGATCTCGCGAAGCAGCAGCCGAAATTCAAGTGGGACGTGCCGCCGTCGCCCGTGCTCACCGGCGAGGAGGCGCTCAAGTCCTTCCGCCTGCCGCCCGGCTTCCGCATCGAACTCCTCGCCAGCGAGCCGCTCGTGCAGAATCCGGTGGCGATGGCCTTCGATCCCGACGGCCGGCTCTACGTCGCCGAGATGCGCGGCTACATGCCCGACCTCGACGGCAAGGGCGAAGACCAGCCGAACGGCAGCATCGCAGTGCTCGAAGACACTGACGGCGACGGCAAATTCGACAAGCGCACCGTCTTCCTCGACGGCCTCGTGCTCCCGCGTTCGGTCGCATTCGCGCACGGCGGCGTGATCGTCGGCGAGCCGCCAAACTTGTGGTTCTGCCGCGACACCGACGGCGACGGCAAGTCCGACGAAAAGACCGCCCTGTTCACCGACTACGGCGCCTTCCGCAGCGGCCCGGAATACAATCCCAACTGCACCGTCCGCGCGCTCGACAACTGGTTCTACTCCGGCCACTGGCCGTGGCGCTTCCGCCGGGCCGGCGAAAAATGGGTCCGCGAATCCGCGGCGCAGCGCGGCCAGTATGGCCTCGCGCAGGACGATTTCGGGCGGCTCTTTTACAACGGCAACAGCTCCATGCTGCACGCCGACACGATCCCCGGCAGCATGCGCGGCAGCGCCATCGCGAAAAACGCGGTCTTCCCCGGCCGCGTCACCGCCGGCATCAACCGCGCCTACCAAGTCCTCGGCGCGAGCGGCAAGCTGGACAGCGTGACCGCCGCGTGCAGCCCGCACGTCTATCGCGCCGACCGCTTTCCCGCGGAGTTTCGCGGCAACGCCTTCGTCTGCGAACCCGCGGCCCACCTCATTTCCCGGCAGGTGCTCTCGGCGAAAGGCGCGGGCCTCACCGCCACGGGCGCGCACACCGAGGTCGATTTCCTCGTCTCGACCGACGAGCGCTTCCGCCCGGTCCATCTCGCGACCGGCCCCGACGGCGCGCTCTACATCGCCGATTTCCATCACGGCATTTTGCAGCACAAAAACTTCCTCTCCGCGTATCTGCGCGACCAGGCCGAGCAGCGCGGGCTGGCCCAGCCGCTGCACCTGGGCCGCATCTTTCGCATCGTGCATGAAAGCGCCGAGCGCGGCCCGCGGCCCGCGCTCGGCAAGGCGGCCACGGCCGAGTTGGTGAAAACGCTCGCGCATCCGAACGGCTGGTGGCGCGACACCGCGCAGCGCCTGCTCGTCGAGCGCGCCGACGCCGCATCCGTGCCCGCGCTCAAGCAGCTCGCCGCCCAAGACCCCGGCCTCGGCGCGCTCCACGCGCTCTGGACGCTGCGCGGTCTCGACGCCCTCGACGCGCCGCCCATCGCCGCCGCCCTCGCCAGCGCGCATCCCGGCGTGCGCGCCGCCGCTGTGCGCCTCGCCGAGCCGCTGCTCCGCCCGGTCCCCGACGAAAAGCTCCTCGCGTCCATCGTCGCCCTCCGCGGCGACAAAGATCCCGGCGTGCAGATGCAGATGCTCATCACACTCACGCCCATCCCCGACCCGCGCGCGGCGCAGGTCGCGCTGGAAATTTTCCACGCCCAAGGCGGCGATCCCCTCCTCCGCGAAGCCGCACTCAACGGCGTCGCCGGGCGCGAACCGGCGCTGCTCGAACTCATCCTCGCCGACAAGAACTGGGCGAGCCCCGAAAAAGGGCATCGGGAGTTTGTCGCCGCGCTGGCCGGCGGAATCATCGCCGGACGCAGCAGCGAGCGCGTGGAGAAACTCCTCGCCATCATCGCCGCGCCGGTCACTCCGGCGGGCGTGCAATCCGCGCTGCTCGCCGGCATCGCCGACAGCCAGAAGCGCGTGAAGAAGCCCGTGCAACTCGCACAGGAACCCGCTGCGCTGACCGCGCTCGCCGCGCAAAACCAATTCGCCGCCGCCGCGCTCGCCCTTTTCACCTGGTCCGGAAAAGCCGGCGCCGCGCCCGCGACCGTGCCGCCGCTGACCGCGGAGCAGCAGAAGCTCTTCGCCGAGGGCAAGGAGCTTTACGCCACAGTCTGCGCCGCGTGCCATCAGCCCACCGGCTTCGGACTGGATGGCGTGGCGCCGCCGGTCTTCGATTCCGAGTGGGTGCTCGGCTCGGAGGAGCGGCTCGCGCGCATCGTCCTCCACGGCATGACCGGCAAAGTCACCGTCGCCAAACGCACCTACGACCTGGTGATGCCGCCGCTCGAAGCGTTCACCGACGCGCAGATCGCCGGCGTGCTCACCTACATCCGCCGCGAGTGGGGCCACGAGGCCGCGCCGGTCGAGACCGCGACCGTCGCGCGCCTCCGCGCCGACGCGAAAGGCCGCGCGCAGCCGTGGACCGCGGACGAATTGCTGAAACTCAAATGACCAGGACGACCTTCTTCTGCGGGCTGCTCCTCGCGTGCGGTGCCAGCTTCGGCTGGGCCGCCGAACCCGCCGTCCTCACCGCCGAAACGCAGGCGCGCAGGCGGAAGGAATTCACCGAACGCGCCGCCGCCGCGGAGGCCGCGCTGGCCGGGGATGCGCAATCCGTCTCCGCGTATTCCGCGCGCGGCGACGCCCGGCTTTTTCTCGGCGAGTTCGCCGGAGCCGTCGCGGATTTCGAGAAAATGATCGCGCTCGATCCCACGCAAGACGCGCCGCACTGGCGGCTCGGCATCGCCTACTATTTCACCGGCGACTTCGCCAAATCCGCGCGGCAGTTTGAGAAATACCACGCCTACGACGGCCGCGACCGCGAGAACGGCATCTGGAAATTTCTCGCGCAGGCGAAAGGCGAGAACATCGCGAAAGCGCGCGCCGGGATGCTGGTCTATACGCGTTTCGACCGGGAGCCGTTCCCGTCGCTCTACGAGATGTTCGCCGGAAAGATGTCGCCCGACGAAGTGCTCGCGGAGGTCGCGAAAAAGGGACTCACGGAGAACGAGGAGGTAATGTTTTTCGCCAACTACTACGCCGGGCTGGAGGAGGACCTGCGCGGCCGCCGTGCCCGCGCGCTGGAGTTGCTCGGCAAAGCCGTCGCCAGCCCTGCCGGCCGCGACGCCCGTGGCGGTGCCGGCTACATGTGGCAGGTCGCGCGCCTCCACTGGGAGCGCCTGCGCGCGGCAAAGTAGCTTGGACTTCAGTCCAAAGTCGCTGCCCAAACGAGGCGCGCCGCCGTCAATTCACCCGCCCATCCCGAAGCGACCCGCGCCCCCGCGTCTTCGGCGGGTCGCCGAAGACCGCACTCGGGTC
>CAIQUL010000133.1 GCA_903874975.1 uncultured Chthoniobacter sp.
CGAAGGCTCGCAGTATTTCCACCTGCCCTACGACATGATCCTCACCCTCAACGGCGAAATCGCCGGCGTGAACACCTGGGCCGGCGGCGACCGCGTGCCGATCTTCGACCGCCTCTTCCTCGGTGGTGCGAACAACCTGCGCGGCTTTAAGTTCCGCGATGTGGGTCCGAAGGACGAGAACGGCGAACCCGTCGGCGGCAAGTCGCTCTGGCGGATGACCGTGGAGATGACCGCGCCGGTCGTGGATAAAGTGCGCGCGGCGGTCTTCTACGACATCGGCTCGGTGGGCTCGGGTGCGTATGACTTCAGCGGCTCGGTGAACAGCGACGTGGGCGTGGGCGTCCGCCTCGACCTCCCGATCGGCCCGGTGCGCATCGACTACGGCTTTCCGCTGCAAACGGACGGCTTCACGAGCAAGAGCGGGCGGTTCAACTTCAACATCGGTTACCAATTTTGAACGAACCCCACGGCCCCGCGTCTCAGGCACTCCCCTTTACCCATAAACATCCCAACATGAAAAAACACCTCATCCTCACTCTGGTCGCCGCCGTGCTCAGCTCTGCTGCGGCCTCGGCGCAAAATATCAAGGTCGGCACCGTGGACATGAAGAAAGTCTTCGAGTCCTACTACAAAACCAAGGAGGCCGAAGCGAAGATCAACGAGTCGCGGAACAGCGCCAAGAAAGACCTCGAGGACCGCATGGACGGCGCGAAGAAGGTGCTCGATGAAGTCAAGAAGATCGACGAGGAACTCCAGAAGCCGGAACTCAGCAAGGAGAGCAAGGAGCAGAAGGCCAAGCTGCGCAGCGAGAAGGCGACGGACTTGCAGGGCATGGACAAGGAAATCCGGGAATTCCAGCAGCAGCGGGAAAAACAACTCCAGGAGCAGTCCGTGCGCATGCGCGCGGGCATCGTGGACGACATCAACAAGGTCGTCTCCGACCGCGTGAAAGCCGAGAGCTACGACATCGTGCTCGATAAATCCGGCCCCAGCCTGAACGGCGTGCCGATCGTCCTTTTCTCCCGCGATACTTACGAGTTCACCGATGCCGTGGTGACGGCACTGAACAAGAACAAGGGTAAGGAACCGACCCCCGAGCCAAAGACCGGCGGCGACAAGCCGAAGAAAGGCGCTGGCGCCCTCCCGTAAACATTTCGCCCGTGCCAACACTCACGGTGCAAGAACTGGCCGCCCTCGTGGGCGGCCAGTTTGTTTCTGCGGCCGACGGAGCGAAACCCATTACCGGCGCGGCCGCCCTCGCCGATGCCGGCGAAGGGCCCTGCACGTTTTTCGGCAACGCCAAATACCTGTCCCAGCTCAAAGCCTCGCGCGCCACGGCGGCCCTCGTGCCGCTCGATTTCCACGAGCCGATTTCCCCGGTCGCGATTCGCGTGGAAAATCCCTCGCTGGCCTTCGCCCGGGTGTTGGAAATATTCGCCCCGGAGCCCGCGCATTTCGCCCCTGGCGTGCATCCGACCGCCGTCGTCGGGCGCGATGTCCTTCTCGGCGAAAACGTCTCCGTCCAGCCCTTCGTCGTCATCGAGGACGGCGCGTGCATCGGCGCGAATACCGTGCTCGGCGCCCACGGCTACATCGGCCACGGGGCCAGCATCGGCACGGACTGCCAGATCGCGCCCCGCGTCACCGTCGGCGCGCGCTGCGTCCTCGGGAGTCGCGTCATCATCCACAGTGGCGCGGTCCTGGGGAGCGACGGCTTCGGCTTCGAATTCTCCGGCGGTCGGCACGTGAAAATTCCCCAGACTGGCATCGTCCAGATTGACGACGACGTGGAAATCGGCGCGAACGTCGCCATCGACCGCGCCCGGTTCGGTCGGACGTGGATTCAGGAAGGCACGAAAATCGACAACCTTGTCCAAATCGCCCACAACGTCGTCGTCGGGAAACACTGCCTGATCGTCGCCCAAGCCGGCATTTCCGGCAGCACCCGGCTGGGCAACTATGTCACACTCGCCGGCCAGGTCGGCGTCGTCGGACACATCGAAATCGGTGATCAGACCATCGTCGCCGCCCAGAGCGGAGTCAGCAAAAGCCTTGGGCCCAAGCAGGTTGTCTTTGGCTGCCCGGCCCTGCCCCTCCGCGAAGCCAAAGAGCAGATCGCCCATATCGGCCGCCTCCCCAAGCTCTACGCCAGAGTCAAAAAACTGGAGCAGCACGCCGCTTGGCCCCCTCCACCCGAGCAGCCGGAAACCTGACCTTGCGGGGACCGCGCGGGCCTTCGAACGTCCCGGCCCAATCGCTGTCCAAATCCGCGCCATGGCCTCCCGCAAACGCCCCGCCACCCGCCTCCAGCCCAAGGTCGCCGCCCGTCGCCCTTCCCAAACCCCCAAGCGCAAAGCCGTCACGCCCCGCTTCCCCCTCCAGCGGCAGTTCGACTTCCAGGAAGCGCAAGGTCGCTATTTCAATCTCCGCGCCATCTTCAACAAGCTGAACGCCCGCTATTTTCGCAACCGCATCAAAGACTATCGCCTCGTCTGGGGCCGCAAACGCCGCGTGCGTCCGCGCGAGACCGTCGTCTTCGGCACCATCCAGGAAGAAGACCGCATCATCCGCATCCACCCGCTGCTCGACCGCAGCTTCGTCCCGCTCTGGTTCATCGAGTATGTCGTCTATCACGAGATGCTCCATTCCGTCGTCGCCGACCTCTACGACGAGCAGGGCCGGCGCGTCGTGCATCACGAGCGTTTTCTGAAAAAAGAACGCTGCTTCCACTGGTTCCGCCGCGCCAAGGCGTGGGAACAGGAAAACCTCGCGCGCTTCCTGCAGTAGGCCAGCGGGATGGTGCGGAGCGCCGGCGACCCGCTGATGGCGCAAACGTCTCGGGCAGACATCCCACTTTGCCAACCACGCCGCTCCGACGACCGCCCGATTTTTTTTCCAGCAGCCGAAAGCTAATTTGATTCACGCTGAGTTTGGTTTCCTTTATCGAGCGCAGCCCCCATTTATCGCGCCCCCCCCCGAAGACGCACTGCGCTACGGCAAGCCGGAGGCTGCCGGGTGAATCAGAAAAATTGCTTAAGCCGTCC
>CAIQUL010000134.1 GCA_903874975.1 uncultured Chthoniobacter sp.
GGATGAATTTCATAAGCGCGGGCACATTTGCTGCCGCACCCGGCCCTGTCAACGCGCAGCGATTTCCTGCTTTCCCCGCCCGCCGTTTCACCGCCATCGTCGGCCCGTGCCCACCGCCATCCACTACACCTGCCAGCGCTGCACCGCCTGCTGCCGCTGGCCGGGGGAGGTGAAAGTGGGCGCCGCTGAGATCGCCGCGCTCGCCCGCCATCTCGGCCTGAGCGAGCACGATTTCATCCAGAGTTACACCCGCCTGCGCCCCGCGCGCGACGGTCTCGCGCTGCTCGACAAAGGCCCCGCCGCCGACGGCACCTCCAACCACGAGTGCATCTTTCTCGAAGGCCGCGACTGCGCCGTGCAGCCCGTCAAACCCATCCAATGCGCCGGCTTCCCCAATACCTGGAACTTTCCCGGCTGGCGCGAACTCTGCGAGGCCGTGCCTTCGCTCCCCCAGTCGCAACCTTTTGAACCTCGGGTATGGTCGGGCTGCAGGGATTCGAACCCTGGACCTCTTCGACCCGAACGAAGCGCTCTACCAAGCTGAGCCACAGCCCGTTTTGTGGAGGCGCAAAGTAGGGGGCCGACTTTCGGCGGTCAAGCGAAAGGTCGGGAGGGGCCGCGGGGATCTGCGGATCGCGCCGGCCCCGCGCAAATTTCGCCCCCGGGAGCTGCTCACCCGCCCACGCTGCGGCGGCGCTGCACGCAGAGCCAGGGCAGATAGATCGCGGTGAAAAAGACGAGCGCCACCGCGTTGATCGTCGCCACGTAGAGCCAGCGGGCGTCGGGGAAAAGATCGAGCAGCGAGGCCTGCTCGGGACGGTGGCTGAGGAAGCCGTAATTGCCGCCGGTCAGCGCGTTCACCGCGAGCGCGGAGGCGATATAGATTTCCGACCACAAAACGATGCGCCCCAGGCCGAGCGGGCGCATTTTTGGCACGAGCAGGAGAAAGAGCACGCCGGCCACGATGCCCGCGTGATCGAGGAAAAAGGCCGCCTGTTTCCACCAGGCGAGATCGCGCGAAATGGCGGGCGTGAACAGCGCCTGCAACGTCCCGCACAGACCCCAGAAATAGCCCAGCTCGAAGCACGTCTGCGATCTCCAGAGCAGCGCGCCCACGACCGCGATGAGCGCCCAATCGCAGAGTTGCATCGGCAGCGCCTCGCGCGCGGTGAGCGTGCCGTCGGTCGCCTTTTGCACCACGATGGCCGCGAAGACCACGACGAGCATCCCCGCGATTCCGCGCGCAAAACTCCGCTCCAACAACGGATGCGGCCGCCGCCGGTGCATGGCCCAGAGCACCACCGGGCCGAGGAAGGCGAGGGCGAGCGAACCGAGTTGGAGCAGAGACACGGGCGGAGGGTTATTTCAGGAAAATGTGTGCGTATGAAAGCGCGGCGCCGCCGGGGTCTAGGACGGGCGTGAGTTTGTCGGCGGGCACGGCGATCTCGCCGGCGCCGGCCCCATTGAGCGAGAGCGCGAGTGTCGCTCCGCGGCGCGTGGCGGTGAGGCGGTTCCAGCCTTTGGCTTTCGCGCCGGGCATCTCGGGCAGGCGGATTTCCTGCTCGTTGCCCGTGCGCAGGGCGCCGGTGGGCTGGCCGGCGCAGTGGATCATGCCGTCCACGACACGCCACGTCGTCGGCTGGCAGTTCACATTGACCCAGCCGTCGAGCGTCTTGCCGTCGAAGAGCGGCACGAAGCCCTCCTCCTCCGCGCCAAGACAGACGGGCAGCAGGAGGAAAAGGAGGGCGGCGAGTTTCATGGCGCGACCGAAGCAGAAGTCCCACGCCGCGCCAAGCCGCGTGCCGCCAGACCGTGGCCGGCGCGCTGGCGGAAAAGCGCGCTTTGCACCGTTGCCCGCGGTGCATATTCTCGCGGGCATGATTTTTCCCGTGACGAAAATTCACCCCGGACACCCCGACGGATGTGTCCGATGAGCGGTGACGATGCTGCGGAAACGCCGCCCGCCGGTGCCTTGCCGGTGATGAGAAAAGTGGGGGCCGCGCTGCTGCTCGCGTTTTGCTGCTGGCACGCGGTGTTTCTGCTCGCGTCCATCGCGCCGCCGAAAAATGCGGCGAACGGGAAACCGAATACGGCGTTGGCCCTCTACAAACTTTTCGTCAGTGGCCCGCAGCAGTGGAACTTGTTCGAGTCCATCCCCGACCACCATTGGCTCGATCCGCGGATCGTCGTGGAAGACAGCCGCGGTGGCCGGACGACCATCGGCTGCGTGCTGCCCGGCTTCACGGCGTATCCGCGGCCGGAAAAAGCGCGTTACTACAATCTGTTTTTCCGCCTCCTGACGAATGCGGAGCGCCCCTCGTTATTTGCAGCTTATCTGCGCCGCGTGGAGGCGGGGTTGCCAGCCTGGCACGACGGTGCGCTTCCGGGCCGCTGGGAACTGGTGGTGGATGTGGAATGGACGCGGACTCTGCTCCACAGCCGCCGCGATGGCGGGTTGTATGTGCCGGCGACGCGCTCCTTTGACGTGGCCAACCCGCGCGGAATCGTCCGCTAGCCGCCCCGATGCCGCCGCTCGCAGCTTGGCTCCGTTTTCCGGCGCGCCTGTTTTTCCGGCAGGTGGACGAGCGCATCTACGCCGCTGTGCGGATGGGCTTCGCCGCGGTCGCGCTGTTGAATCTGCTCTTCCTCTGGCCGGATCGGCAGGTCTTTTTCTCCGACGCCGGGCTGATCGACGCGGACGTCGCGCAAGCCCACGGGTATCCCGCGTATTTCTCCATCTTCGCCTTCGCGCGCAGCGCGCAGGCGGTGTCGTGCTACCTGCTCGCGACCGCTGCCGCCCTCGTGCTGCTGCTCGCGGGAGTCGCCACGCGGCTGGCCGCGTTCTGGGCGCTCGTCTGGCAGCTCTCCTACATCGCGCGCGCACCCCTCGTCACCACCGGCTGGGACATGGTGTTGCACGTCTTTGCGCTCCTCCTGGTGGTGAGTCCGCCCGGGCACTGCTGGAGTCTCCCGGCGCTGCTGCGCGGAGGCGGGAAAGCGCGGCCCGCGCAGGTCTCGGCACACGGCCTGGTGCTCATGCGTCTCCAGGTGCTCGTGATCTACTGGCAGGCCGTGCTGACGAGGCTCACGAAGCCGGAGCCCAATTTCTGGAACAACGGCGACTTCATGAGCTACTTCCTCCTCTCCCATCACGCCCGCTGGCCGGGGCCATGGGTGCTCGAATTCGGCCCGCTCCTGACGCTCGCGACTTACACCACGCAGCTCGCGGAGTTGGCGATTCCCGTCCTGCTGTGGGTGCGGAAAACGCGCTGGTGGGGCGCGCTGCTCGGCTGTTCCCTGCATGCGGGCATCTCGGTGTTTACGCGCGATATCGAGGTGTTTTCCCTAGCGATGATGATGACCTATCTCGCCTTCCTGCGCGCGGAGGACTTTCATGCTATTCCCGACCGCGTGCGGCGATGGTTCGCGCGCCGGGCCTAGCGCGCAGCCACGGCCCGGCGAAACTCCACGCTTGAACAACCCCACCCGCGGACGGTCTGATTCGCCCCCATGTCCACCACTCAGGAAATCACCGAGCAAGTCAAAGTCGCCAGCCAGTGGATCGCGCCGCTGCAGGAGGAAATCGCCCGCGTCCTCGTCGGGCAGAAATATCTCGTTGATGGGCTGCTCACCGGGCTGCTGACGAACGGGCACATCCTGCTCGAAGGCGTGCCCGGCTTGGCGAAAACGCTGGCGGTCAAGACGCTGGCGAGCTGCATCCACACGGGCTTTCAGCGCATCCAGTTCACGCCCGACCTGCTGCCCGCCGACCTCATCGGCACGCTGATCTACAATCCCCGGAGCGGCGAATTCACCACCAAGCGCGGCCCGCTTTTCTCCAACCTCATCCTCGCCGATGAAATCAACCGCGCGCCCGCCAAAGTGCAGAGCGCGCTGCTCGAGGCGATGCAGGAGCGGCAGGTCACGATCGGCGACACGACCTATCCGCTGAGCGATCCCTTTCTCGTCCTCGCCACGCAAAATCCGCTGGAGCAGGAAGGCACCTACCAGCTGCCCGAGGCGCAGCTCGACCGCTTCATGCTGAAGCTGCGCGTGGGCTACCCGAGCAAGGCCGAGGAGCGCAAAATCCTCGACCTCATGGCCACGAGCGCGCCGCGGCTCGACGTGCGCGCCGTCACCGAGCCCGCCGACATCCTGCGCTCCCGCGAGATCGTGAACTCGATCTACGTGGACGACCGCGTGAAGGATTACATCGTCGATGTGGTCTTCGCCACGCGCGACCCCGCCAGCTACAAGCTGAAGCTCGACGGCATGATCCGCTACGGCGCGTCGCCGCGCGCGACCATCGCGCTCACCCTCGCCGCCCGCGCCCGCGCCTTCATGGCCGGTCGCGGCTACGTCACGCCGCAGGATGTGAAAAGCGTGGGCACCGACGTGCTGCGGCACCGCATCATCGTCAGCTACGAAGCCGAGGCGGAGGAGATGACGAGCGAGCAGATCGTGGAGAAGATTTTTGCCGGGCTGGCTGTGCCGTGAGGTGGCTGCGTGATTGGTGATTTGTGAAAGGTGAATGGTATGTCTGCTGCGAAATCGTTCCGTGACTTGAATGTTTACAAGCTCCCCCGCGAGGGCTCGCGGGCGATTTTTGTCCTGACCAAGCGCTTTCCAAAAGAGGAGCGGTATGCGCTCACCGATCAGGTGCGGCGCAGTTCGCGAGCCATCAAGGCGATGATCGCGGAGGCTTGGGCACGACGACGATACAAGGCGGCTTTCATCAACAAAATTGACGAAGCGTTGGGCGAGAACAACGAGACACAGTCGTGGTTGGATGACGCACTTGATGCCGGCTACATCGATGCTCAAGAGTTCGCCGAACTCGATGCCCGCTATCAATCCATCGGCGGCATGCTCTCCCGGATGATCGACCGCGCGGATGATTTCTGCAAACACGCGCCTGACACGGATTACCGCACCTTGCGCGAGGAGCCACCGGACGTGGATTACAATTCACTCTTCACCGATCACTAATCACGCCCCTTTGGAAGCCGCCCGCGAAATCCTAAAGAAGATCCAGCGCCTCGAACTGAAGACGCGCGGCCTTGTCGCAGCCACGTTCTCCGGGCAGTACCGCTCCGTTTTCAAAGGGCGCGGGATGAACTTCGAGGAGGTGCGCGAATATCAGCCGGGCGACGAGGTGCGATCGATTGATTGGAACGTGACCGCGAAATACAGCGAGGTGCATGGCGCGGCTTACGTGAAGAAGTTCACCGAGGAGCGGGAGCTGACGGTGATGCTGGTGGTGGATGTCAGCGCGTCGGGGGAATTTGGCAGCGTGCATCTGAGCAAGCGGGAGTTGGCGGCGGAGGTGGCGTGCCTGTTCGCGTTCAGCGCGATTCGGAACAACGACAAGGTCGGGCTGATTCTCTTCTCCGATCACGTCGAGCTTTTCATCCCGCCGAAAAAAGGCCGCATCCACACGCTGCGGCTCATCCGCGAGATTCTTTACTTCGAGCCGAAGGGCCGCGGCACGCAGCCCGCGGAGGCGCTGGATTACCTCAATCAGGTGCTGCATCGCCGCTCGGTCGTCTTCCTGATTTCCGATTTCCTGACGCCGGATTTTTCCCGCCAACTTGCGGTCACGAGCCGGCGGCACGACCTCATCGCGATCCCGATCGTGGACCCGCGCGAGGAGGAATTGCCCGACGTGGGCCGGCTCACGCTGGAGGACGCCGAGACCGGCGAGCAGATCGAGATCAACACCTCCGACCGCGCCACGAGGCTCGGCTATTTGAAAGCGGTCGATCAGCGGACCGCCGAGCGGCTGCGTGATTTCCGGCGCAAGCGCATCGACGCCATCTCGCTCAAGACCGACCAGGACTATCTCCCCGCGCTCCGCTCTTTTTTCCGCACCCGCGAGCGCCGGCTGCAAATCCGATGATCGCCGCGCTGCTTGCTGTCCTCGCGACGCCCGCGCCGGCTGCGGCCCCGGCTCCCCCAGCCGCCCCTCCGCCGCCGGAGATCAAGGACATCGCCCCGCCGCTGGACGTGTGGCCGTATCCGCTGTGGATGACGCTGGCCGCCGCCGCGCTCGCGCTCCTCATCCTCGGCACGCTCGTTTGGCTGTTCTTCCGCTGGTGGAAAAACCGTCCCGCAACTCCGCCGCCCACGCCCCGTGAACTCGCGCTGGGCAGTCTCGAACAACTGCGCGCGCAGGTCGCGGTGCTGGAGCCGTACGCGTTCAGCTTCGCCGTGTCCGACGTGCTCCGCGCCTACATCGGCGGGCAGTTTGGGCTGCACGCGCGGGAACAGACCTCGGTGGAATTTCTCTCCGAGATTTCGCGGACCGGCCGGTTTTCCGACGACGACCGCAGCCTGCTGGCGAAGTTTCTCGTGCATTGCGACATGATCAAATTCGCGCGCATCGACGCCACCTCCGCCGACAGCGCGCAACTGCTGGACAGCGCGGTGGTCTTCGTGCGGGGAGGGCGCGCATGACGCTGCCCGAAGGTTTCAGTTTCGCGCATCCCTGGCTGCTCTGGCTCCTGCTCGCGCTGCCGCTCCTCGCGCTCCTGCAGGGCGGGCGCGGGGCGGCGCCGGCGGTGGTCTTTTCCTCCCTGCGTCCGCTGCAGGCGCTGGGCCGCGTGCGCCGCTCGCGCATCGGCGGCTGGCTGACCACGCTGCTGCTTTTCGCGCTCGCGCTTTTCATCATCGCGCTGGCGCGTCCGCAGATGGGAAAGACGATCAGCAAAGTCCAGGCGAGCGGCATCGACATCATGCTCGCGCTCGACGTTTCGGCCTCGATGTACGCCGAGGATTTCACCATCGGCGGCGAGCGCGCAAACCGGCTGGAGGTGGTGAAGCAGGTCACGCAGAAGTTCATCGAAGCGCGCCCGAACGACCGCATCGGCATCACCTGTTTCGCGGGCCGGCCCTACCTCGTGAGCCCGCTCACGCTCGATCACGACTGGCTGCTGAAGAACCTGGAGCGGGTGAAAATCGGGATGGTCGAGGATGGGACGGTGATCGGCTCGGCCATCGCGTCGTCGGCCAACCGGCTCAAGGACAAGGACGCGAAGAGCCGCATCGTGGTGCTGCTGACCGACGGCGACAACAACGCCGGCAAGGTCACGCCCGCGACCGCAGCGGAGGCGGCGAAGGCTCTCGGGATCAAGGTTTACACCATCGGCGCGGGGACAAAGGGCGTCGCTCCGATGCCGATGCAGGACCCATTTGGGCGCAAGGTGTATCGCAATGTCCGGGTCAACGTGGACGAGGAAACGCTGAAGAAGGTCGCTGACCTAACGAGCGCGAAGTATTACCGGGCGACGGACACGGAGACGCTGGAGCAGATTTTCGAGCAGATCGACAAGCTGGAGAAATCGACCGTCGAGCTGACGCAGTACAAGCAATATCGCGATCTGTTTCCGTGGCTCCTGGCGTCCGGCTTCGGCCTGCTGGTGCTGCAGCTCGTACTGACGGAGAGCGTGGGGAGGAGACTGCCGTGAAGGTAGGCTCCGTGATTGGTGAAGAGTGAATAGAAATTCTCAGCGCATGTCTTCCACCTATCACCCTTCACCGATCACGAATCACGCATGGACCTGACCTTCGGCCAGCCACTTTGGTTTTGGGCGTTCGCGCTTTTCCCGGTGCTGATCGGGCTCGTGTTCACCAATGAATCCCGGCGTGGCAAACTGATCCGTCTGCTCGTCGCGGCGCGCTTGCAAGATCGCCTCGCGGGCAGCGTGAGTGTGGGCAAGCGACGCTTCCGGTTTCTGCTCCTCCTGCTCGGGCTGGCCGGCGTGATCGTGGCCCTGGCGCAGCCGCGGATGGGCTTCACCATCGTGAAGGCCGAACGCAAGGGGCGCGACGTGCTGCTGGCCATCGACTGCTCAAAAAGCATGCTCGCCACCGACCTCGCGCCGAACCGGCTCGGGCGCGCGCGGCTGGCGGCGCAGGATTTAATCGGCCAGCTCGGCGGCGATCGCGCGGGACTGATCGCGTTTGCGGGGAGCGCGTTTTTGCAGGCGCCGCTGACCGTGGATTACACCGCCGTGCTCGATTCGCTGAAGGAACTCAGCACCGAGATCATTCCGCTCGGCGGCTCGAATATCTCGGCGGCGATCAAGGCGGCGGTCGAGGCCTTTGGCAAAGGCGAGAGCGATCACCGGGCGCTCATCCTTTTCACCGATGGCGAGGAGTTGGACGACGACGCGGTGAAAGCCGCCGAGGCGCTGAAGGGCACGGTGCGCATTTTTACCGTCGGCATCGGCTCGGCGGATGGGTCGCTCATCCCGGTGCCGGGGGCGAATGGCGGGACGGGATTTGTGAAGGACGAGAGCGGGCAGTTTGTGAAATCGCGGCTCGATGAGAGCCGGCTCAGGAAAATTGCAGAAGCGACCGGAGGCTTTTATGTTCGCCTCGAATCCGGCCCGGCGGAGACGCTGCAAATCGTCCGCGACGGACTCGCTCAAATGAAAGAACAAGACATCGACGCCCAGACTTCGCGCCGTCCGATCGAGCGCTACCAGTGGCCGCTTGCCGCCGGGTTGGTGCTGCTGGCTTCGTCGATGTTCGTCGGCGAGCGGAAGCGGCGCGCCGCACAACCGGCGAAGTCTGGGGCGGTGATTGCGCTGCTGCTGGCAGGCTGTTTTGCGCCGACCGGCGCGCGGGCGAAAAACGCGGGCGTGGAAGCTTACGAACGCGAGGACTACAAGGGCGCGGCGGAAGTTTTTGCGAAGCAGCTCGAGCGCATGCCGGGGTCGGAGGCGCTGCATTTCAACAAAGGCGCGACGGCCTATAAACAGCGCGACTATGGCCAGGCGCTGGAGGCTTTCTCCAAAGCGGTGACCTCGCGAAATCCGCAGCTCCGCGCGGCGGCGGAATACAATCTCGGCAACACCCTTTACCAGCGCGGCGCGGCGCAGAAGGACAAGGAGCCGAAGGTCAAGGAATGGAAGAATGCGCTCCAGCATTACGACCAGGCGCTGAATGTGGAGCCGGGCAACAAGGACGCAAAATACAACCGCGACCTCGTGCAGCGGCTGATCGACGAGCTGGAGAAAAAGGATCCGCCGAAACCCGAGGACAAGAAGCCCGACCAAAAGAAGGACGAGAAAAAGGACAACCCGGACAAGGAGCAGCCGAAAAGCGGCGACAACAAAAACGAACAAAAGGAAAATCCGCAGGACCAGCAGAAGCAGGAGGAGAAATCGCAGGGGGACCAGCCGCAGCCGCAGAATCAGGACAAACCCGGCAACCAGAAGTCTGAACAGCCCGATCAGGGCGAGAAAAAGGAAGGTAAACAGGGCGACTCGAAAGAGCCGCAAGGCGACAAGGGCGAGCCGAAGGACGACAAGAAGGGCGAGCACGATCCGCAGCAGCAGGGCGAAGCGAAGAAAGGCGAGCAGCCGAAGCCCGATCCGAATCAGCCCGACCGGAAACTGGCGGGCGACATCAAGCCCCAGAACGGCCAACCCCAGCCGCCCACCGCGCAGGAGCAGGAAGCCGCCGACGCGCAGGCCGCAGCGGAGGGCAAGATGACCGAGGCTCAGGCGAAGGGTTTGCTCGATTCGCTGAAGGGTGAGGACTCGCGCGTGCAGTTACTGAAACCAGGCGAGCGCAAGGCGAATGGGCGCGCGCCGCGGGACTGGTGATGAGGATGTCGGCCGCGATTTTTTTCCGCCAAAATCGGAACGGCGGGCAGGGATGCCCGCCGGCCGACCACAGCCTGGAAGGCTGCGCCACGACGACGCTACGACGCTGGCGCGGCTGGCTGGTCGCGCTGGTGCTGCTGCTCGGCAGCGTGGGCGCGCCCGCTGCGGACGTCTCCGTGAAAGCGAGCCTGAGCCGGTCGGTCACGGTCATCGGCGAGCCGGTGCAGTTGCAGATCAAAGTCACCGGCGCGAAGCGCACCGACGACATCCCGGACATGACGGCCGAGGGGCTGGAGATTCGCTATACCGGTACGCAGTCCCACCGTTCCTTCCAGTTCGGAGGCGGTGGCACGCGCAGCGAAGTCTCCACCATTTTCACCTACGAAGTGACGGCGGACAAAAACGGGAAATACACCGTTCCAGCGATCACCGTGGACGTGGACGGACAGGCACACCAGACCCAGCCCGTCGCGCTGACCGTGCAGCCGAGCAGCGCGGATGACGCCGCCCGCCCGCAGGCGCGCGGCATCGTGGAGATCATCGTCGCAAAGAAGACGGCCTACGTGGGCGAGATGATCCCCGTGGAGATCCGGCTCTACGTGGACTCCCGCGTGAAATGGCAGCCCGTGGCGATGCCGGAGCTTTCCGGCGAAGGCATCACCAAACAAAAAATGCCCGAACCCAATCGGCCCGAAGTCGTGACCAAGAACGGGATCGAATACGACCTGATGATTTTCAAAACCGCGATCACGCCGGGGAAGGCCGGCAAAATCAGCATCGGACCGGCGGAAGTCATCTACAACGCGCAGGTGCCGCGCGCGCGCCCGAACCGCCCGCGATCACCGTTCGATATTTTCGGCGGCGGCATCTTTGACGACGAGATGTTTTCGCAAACCCAGCAGATCAAAGTCAGGGGCGAGCCGGTGGAACTGACCGTGAAACCGCTGCCCGTCACCGGCAAACCGCGCGACTTTTCCGGCGCGGTGGGCAAGTTTCAGTTCAGCGCGGACGGCAGTCCGAGTGCGGTCAAAATCGGTGATCCCGTGACCATGAAAATGCGCATCACCGGGCGGGGAAACTTCGACCGCGTGGAAGCGCCCGCGCTCCGCGATCCCGCTGGTTGGCGCGGCTATCCGCCGTCGGGCGTTTTCAAAAAAGACGACGGCGACGAAGTGGGACTGAGCGGGACGAAGACCTTCGAGATGGCCGTCATCCCCGAGGAACAGAAGACGCAGATGCCCGTATTCACGTTTTCCTACTTCGATCCCGAGGCGGAGAAATACGTGATGCTCACGAGCGAGCCCGCACCTCTCCGCGTGGACGGCGCGAAAGCGCCCGTCGCCACTCCGGCCCCGAAGCCGGTGGCCGCGCCGACCGCCCCGGAACCCGCGCCGACACCACCCGCGCCGACCACGACGGACATCCTCGGCCCGCTCGACGACGCGGGGCCGCGCCGGTCGTTCACCCCGCTCGAACAACGCCCCGAATTTCTCCGCGCGCAGATCGTGCCCGGCGTCGTGCTGCTGCTCCTGCTGGCGTTCCGTTTGCGCCGCCGCCCCGACGCCACAGCCGCCCGCCACTCCGCGCTGCGGCGGGAAAAGTCCGCGCTCCTCGCGAAGCTCCGCGGCGGGCAGATGACGCCGCCGGAGTTTCTCGATGCCGCCGCCCGCGTCGCGCAAATTGCGACCGCCCTCGCCACCGGCTCCGATGCCGCCAGCGTGGACGCCACCGCCGCCCGCGCGCTCGCGGGCACGGACACCGCCACGGCCGAGGTCATCGACGAAGTCTTCGCCGCGCGCTCCGAGTTGCTCTTCGCCGGCGGTGGTCGCGACGCGAGCCGCATTTCCGGCGATGACCGCAAGCGGGTTCTCGCGGCGCTGGAGAAATTCGGGAGGAAAAATGGCAAAGCCTGAAATAACCGCGAGCCGAGTGCGTCGTCGGCAAATCCGTTCCGTGGCGACTTTCTTCACCGCCGCAGGCCGGCGTCTGCACCTCGCTGCGCTCCTGGTCGCCTGCCTTCTTTCAATTCTCCCCGGCCGCGCGCACGCCGCAGCCGGCCCCTTTGAATCCGCGAACCGCGCCTACGAGCAGGGCCGATTTTCCGAGGCCAAGATCGGCTACGAAAAGCTCGTGGAAGCCGGCGAGTGGAGCGCGAATCTTTTCTACAACCTCGGCAACGCCGATCACCGCCTCGGCGCGCCGGGCCGCGCCATCCTCGACTACGAGCGCGCGCTGGCGCTCGATCCCGCGCACCTGGAAGCACGCGCCAACCTCGAAGTCTTGCGCCAACTCACTGGCGCGAAACGCCGCGCCCCGCTCTGGCAGGACAAATTTCTCGGCTGGCCCGCGGGCGACGCCTGGGTGGCCGGCGGCGCCGCCGCGGGTTGGATCGCGATCTTCGGTCTCGCTCTCCTTTTCACGGCAAAGCGAGGGGAAAAAACCGCGCTGTGGATGGTCACGACCGCCAGCCTTGTGACCTGCGCCTACCTCGTCGCGGTGCTGTGGTGGCAGCATCAGGACAGCACCACCGCCATCGTGGTCGCCCAGTCCACCGAGGCCCGGCTCCAGCCCGCGGACAGCGCCGGGCTCGCCGAAACCCTTCCCGCCGGCAGCCGCGTGCAAATCCTCCGCGAACGCGGCGAATGGCTCTACTGCATGCTCCCCGGCCAGAAGCCCGGCTGGATCGCCCGCCCCGCGATCGAGCGCGTGCGGCTCAGTGCCTCGTAGCGCAGGCGTCTCGCGCGACCAGTCCCGCCCTGACCCGAAAGCCCCGCGCGCAGCTTTACGCCAGCACCGCTTTCACCACCCGCGCCTCCTCCACGCCCGTGAGCCGCACGTCGAGGCCCTGCACGGGGAACGTGAAGCGCGAATGCTCTCCGCCTTGCCAAACGCCCCCTCCGCCGTGTCCAGCCGCAGCTCCGTCTTTCGCTTTTTCGCGTCGAAGCCGTGGCACGCTAAATATTTGCCCGACAGGATCGGCCGGACATCGCGGTTGAAGCCGACGCCGGCCCCCGCCAGCGGGGCGAGGACCAGCAGTACGAGCAACAGGAAAGGAAGGGCGCTGTCGGTTCATGGAAACTGGGAATGTAACTTGAAACAACGTCCCCTGTTGGGAGCCTGGAGAAATACCTTTCGCCCGCTGTCTGCACCTTCTTCATCTTCATCTTCTTCTCTGGAAACGCGGAAGGAGAAGGAGATGAAGAAGGAAAAGGAAAGCGACCGCGACGTATCTCAACAGCCTGTTAGCGCGAACCAACCCCGGCGTTTTTCCGCTTTGCCATCCCGCGAAAGCCGGGCATTTTCGCCGGCCATGCGCCGCTCCTTGTTGCTTCTGCTCGCCGTTTTCCTCACCTCGCTCGCCCCGGTGCGCGCGGCGGATCCTGTGGCCCCCGCGGCGAGCGGGGAGTTCATCATCCTGGCCGGCGGCGTGTCCCTGCACGTCTGGGAAAAATGGAAGGCGCAGCCGCATGACAACTGGTGGATGAACTTCGTGCGTGCCTCGCGCATCCGCATTGAGGAGATCCAGGCCAGTTCGCCCGGCGCGCAGATCACCTGGCTCGTCTATCGCCCGGCCTACGTGAACCGAGCCAAGCAGGAGAACAACGATCTAATCAGCCACATCACCAGCGTGCGCGATGCCTTCAAGGTGAAGCTCATCTGGTTCGACAACGCCTCCGAGGTCATCAGCTACCTCAACAACGGCCAGGATCGCTCGCGCGTGAAGATCGCGAACTTCGAGTTCTTCGGCCACAGCAACAAGGCCTGCTGGATGTTCGACTATTCCAACACGATCGACAGCGCCTCGAAGGCGTGGCTCCACCAGAACGACTTCAGCAAGCTCAAGCGCGGCATCTTTACCCGCGACGCCTTGGTCAAAAGCTGGGGCTGCCACACCGGCGAAAGCATGAGCGGCAAATGGCGCGCGGCCACCGGCGTCCCGATGATCGGCGCCGTGGGCAAGACCCAGTATATGACCCACGAACTGCCTACCCTCTCCAGTGTCACCGGCCGCTGGACCCGCTAATCTACCCATGACTCTCGCCGAACTCCAAGCCATCTACGACCAGCCGTTTTTCGACCTCATCCAGCGCGGGCGCAACGCCTACCTGGAGCATTGGAGTAACAACGAGGTGCAGCTTTGCACCCTGCTCTCGATCAAGACCGGCGGCTGCTCCGAGGACTGCGGCTACTGCGCGCAGAGCGCCCGCTACACCACGGATGTCAAAGCCGGCCGCCTCATGGAAACCGACGCCGTGCTGGAGGTGGCGCGGCGCGCGCGGGAGAATGGGTCCACGCGCTTCTGTATGGGTGCGGCGTGGAAGGGGGTGCGCAGTGGTGACGCGAAATTCGAGCAGGTGCTCGGCACCATCCGCGAAGTCAGCAAGCTCGGCATGGAAGTTTGCGTGACCTTGGGCCAGCTCAGCCTCCCCGAGGCCCGCCAGCTCAAGGATGCCGGCGTGACTGCTTACAACCATAACATCGACACCTCGCCCGAGTATTACCCCAAGGTCGTCAGCACCCACACCTTTCAGGACCGCGTGGATACCATCCAGGCCGTGCAGCAGGCCGGCATGGATGTCTGCTGCGGCGGGATCATCGGCATGGGTGAGACTGTCCACGACCGCCTCCGCATGCTCGAGGTGCTCACCAATTTCTCGCCCGCGCCCGAGAGCGTGCCCATCAACTGCCTCATGGCCATGCCCGGCACGCCAATGGAAGCGCAGCCGCCCGTCGAAGTCTTCGAGCTGGTCCGTCTCGTCGCCACCACCCGCATCGCCCTGCCCAAAGCGAAAGTCCGCCTCAGCGCCGGGCGCACCCGCCTTTCGCGCGAAGCCCAGGCGCTCTGCTTCTTCGCCGGGGCCAACTCCATCTTCTACGGCGACAAACTCCTCACCGCCGCCAACCCCGGCGCCGACGAAGACCGCCAGCTCCTCGCCGAGCTGGACCTCACCCCGCAGCCACCCCGCGCCGCCTGCCTCGCCGGCGCGAGGTAGCTTTCCCGCCATGCTCGCCGGCGACACTCTCGCCCTGCTCAGCCTGCGCGACTTCGGCCTCGCCACACTCGGCGTCGCCATCCTCGTGGCGGTCGTTTGCGTTTGGGCCTATCGCCGGCGGCGGCGGCATCTCGTGGAAAGATACGGTGACCCCGAAATCGCCCGCCGCATCATGCGCGGCATCCTCTGGCAGGGCGAAACCGCCGAGCAACTCCGCGAATCCCTCGGCACCCCCGCCGACACCGACCAGAAAGTCCTCAAAACCAAAACCAAGGAAATCTGGAAATACCGCCCCACCGCCCGCAACCGCTTCGGCCTCAAAGTCACGCTGGACGATGGCATAGTGGCGGGGTGGGAACAGAAGGATTGATGGGGAGGGAAATGACGGATGACGAAAGGGGGAAGATGAGGCGTGAGGGGAGGACGGCGGCGGCGGGCGGTGGGCGATGAGAAGAGAGCGGCAGGAGACGGAGCGGTGGGCGGGGCGGGCGGGTGGGGCGGAGCAAAAAAAGCGCCGTCATCCTGCGCTGCGCAAAACCTCTGCTCCGCTCAGGATGACGGCGCTTTTTCCTTCCTCCCGCATCCCCTCATCCCGTCACCGTCCAGCCTGCCGGAGATGCTCGCGCAGGATCCGGGTAAGTTCCGCGATGGTGGGCGGGAGGTCGTAGGAGCCGTGTGGACCGGGGACGATGAGTTCGGATTGCGCGGAGGCGAGGTGCGAACTCCGATAGGGCACGACGCCGTCGGAACTGCGGGGCGTGTTGCCTTTGCCCCGGTCGCCGATGATGGAGTGATGCGAGGCGCGGATGGGGAGGCGGTCCATGGCGATGAGCGTGGGGTTTTTCGGCGAAAGGCTGGTGATGCTGTTCGGCACGCGTTTCTGGCCGCTGGCGGTGAGGAGGACGTCGCCCAAGGAGGCGGTGATCTCGGTGACGAGTGAGGCGGGAAGCGTGATGAGCCGCATGCCGATGGCCCCGATGGAGCCGAGCGCGAGTTCGCTGCCGCGGTGCGGAACGCAGATGAAAACAATGCGCCGCACTTGCGGATTGGCGTCGAAGAACAGCAGACGCTTGGCGAGATCATCGGCGCGGAGTTTGGCGTCGAGCACGGCGGCTTTCGGGCCGAGGTTGGCGTCCCAAAGCGCGCGACCGGTGTCGGTGGCCTGCATCCGCGAGACCAGCCCGCCCATGCTGTGCCCGACCATGATGAAGCCACGCGGCAAGGGATGAAGCTGCTGCATTTTCGCCAGCTCCTCGCGACACCGCAGGGCGGAGTAGGACACCGGATTGCCGGTCGGGTAGCGGAAAACCCAGAACTGGAAACGCCCGCGCAGGCGGGGGTCGGCCTCGACTTCATTGATGACATTGACCCACATCTGCGGCGTGGACAGGAGCCCGTGGACGAGGATCACGGGGATGCGGTCGGGATCGTACGGGTGGAGCATGTAGAGCCCGGTTTTCCCCAAGTATTTCTCGACCTGCATGAGGCCCATGAGGCCCTGCCAAAGTTCGTTGCGCGCGGGATGCAGGGCGACCGGTGCGGTGAAATCGGCAGCCAGGGGAATCGTCCGTCCGCGCACGCGGGCGGTGCGGCGCTCGGCGGGGTCGCTGAGGGTGAGGACGGCGTCGCGCCCGCGAAAATCGAGCGTGGCGGTGACGGGCGCGACGAAGCCGTCCTTCGGCTGAAAAGGCGCGCGCCCCCCGGTGCCCGCGCCGGGCTTTTGCTGAATGCCCACGAGCGTCCCTCCGTGCCCGGTCTCGGTGACGGAACGCCGCAGGTGCCGGCGGCGGATTTTGTGCGCCGGGGTGAAAGCGGTGAACTTGTCGGGCGACCACACACCGTCGCGGGCTCCGGGTTGAAAGCGCAGGCGGTAGGTGACGGAGTTGGCGGTCAGCGTCAGCGGACGACTCCAGAGCCGGCCATCATCGGCCGAGCGGAGGAGCGCCGTCAGTTCGCCCGCCGCGGCATTGTAGATCGCCTGCGCTTTGGGCTCGGCGGTGTGCGCCGAGGCGAGCGCGGCGGCATCGAGGTAGAGGGCCGCGCGCGTTTCCGCCGGCAGCGTACCGCGCCGGGCCTGGCGCAGCTCCGCCGCCGCCTGCGCGACCGGCGGAGCCGCGCGGGAAGGAATCGGCGCACTCGTACTGCACGCCGCGAGCAGCAGCGCGGGGGCCGCGAGGGACAGGAGCCGGAGTGATGGGTGCATGCAGTGGCGTGGCGGACGGTGGAGGGAAGCGGCACGATAGGCCGGCGGCGAAGCTCGCCGCAATCTCCGGAGCGGATTCTTGGCAATCCGCGCGAGAGCGATTTAGCCTAAATGCGGCGATGGGATGGAAAACGCAGAGGCGCTAAGGCGCAGAGAGCGCAGAGGAATGGGGGAAAGTCCGCGGCTCTACAGGCGCACCCAGCCGGTGAACATTTTCAGGTCCGCCAGGGCTCCGTAACGCTGCGTCCTCTGCGCCTTTGCGCCTCTGCGTTAAAAATCCCCATCCCGCTTCGAGGTTTAGAACTGCAGCGCGGGATTTTACCAAGTCATCGCCGATCTCGAAGCCGCGCCGGTATCCGCCGCCACTACGTGAACTATCCCGACCTCGCCTTTCCCGACGGGCCCACCGCCTACTGCGGCGCGGAAAACTACCGCCGCCTCCAGACGCTCAAGCTCCGCTACGATCCGCAGAACCGCGTCCGCCACGCGCCAAGTGTGCGGCTGCCGGAGTGGGCGGCTTTTTCAATCCACCGACGCGCTGAGCAGCGCCACCGGAGCCACCTCGATGGAGCGCGTACCGTCGCCGACCCAGATCGCGCTGTCCTGTACGGTCACCTGCAATTCCATGGTCCGCTGGGCGAGCGCGGCGAGCGCGGCGCTTTGGTCCGCCGGGACTTGCCACACCGCCAGATTGCGCGTGCGGGCCAGCCGGGGCGCGAGGCTTTTCCACCAGACCGCCGTGCTCGCGCTGAAACTGTAAACGCTAACGCGATCCACGCGGGCCACGGCGCGGAGCAAGCGCTTTTCGTCCGGCTGCCCCACCTCGATCCAATGCAGGAGCCGGCCCGTGAAGTCCTTTTGCCACAGGCTCGGCTCGTCGGCCTCCCACATGTCCTTGGCAAATTCGAGCGCACCGTGATCGCTGTCGGCGGGCACGTTCAGCGCGAAGGCGAGGAGGCGGATGAGCATGCGCTCGTCGGTCTCGGAGGGATGCCGGGCGAGCGTGATCGGGTAGTCGCCATAGACCCCGCGGTCGATGTCGGAAAGCTGGACGGTGGCTTTGTAGATGGTGGCTTTGAGGGCCATGGGCGGGAGGGCGGAAACGCCCGTCAGACCGCGAGGCGCGCGGCGATTTCGGTGAGGAGCGCGGTCTCGGTTTCCGACCAGTCATAGGCCTCCGCCTTGGCGATGCCCAGCACCCCGCGCAGCTCCGAGCCGGCGAGCATCGGCACGGCCAGTGAACCTTCCATGCCGGTCGCTTTCGCACCGGGCCGCGCCTGGCCCGAGGTGTCGGTCTGGAGGTTGCAAATCGTGATCGGCTCCCGGCGCTCCGCCGCGAGACCGGCGATGCCTTTGCCCATCGGCACGGTCCCGATGATCTGCACGACAGGCGGCGGGATGTTGTGGTGGGCGGTGAGTTTCAGCACGCCATCGCGCAGCAGGTGGATGGTGCCCGCCTGGCAGCCGAAGTGGTCCGCCGTGGCGGCCAGCGCCGCGGTGAGATTGCCGGTGGCTGCGGCCGTTTCGATGGGTAGAGGGATCATGGAGCCGGGGAGGGTAGCGAGGCTTGGAGGGAAAACAAAAAGCAAAAATCCGGCGGCTGAAAACGCGGCGCGGGGTGTGAAAACGGCGCTTGCCAGGCCTCGTGGCGCGCGTGACAAGCGACCCATGAAAATCCTGCGGTCCATCCGGAGCTTGCTCTGCGCCTCGTGGCTCGTCGCCGGCTGCGGCTGCGCCACGATGGAAAAAGGTCGCGCACCCGACCCGGCCGCAACCCCTGCGGCGACCGCCGCCGAGACGCCCTACCCCGCGTGGACCCGGGTCACCGGCTGGCTCCTCACCCCCTTCACCGGCGCTTCGGCGAGCGTGGGTTTTTGATCCAGAGCACGCGCGGATTGGGTGGGGATGGTGCGCGATGCAGGGTTCGAACCTGCGACTTCTTGCGTGTGAAGCAAGCGCTCTACCACTGAGCTAATCGCGCAATTTTCCGAGGAAAACGGAGCGGCAGACTAACTCCGGCGGCAGGAGACGCCAGCGGAAATTTTCCGGCGCTCCCAGGCCACGAAAAAGCCCGCGGGCACAGGGCTCGCGGGCTTTTCGACACTGCTGGCCAGTCCGCGCTTAGAACTCCCGCCGCACGCCGCCGGAGACGTTGTTGGACTGGTAGTTCGAGCGGCCGAGGTCGCCGTCGTAATAGACGTAGGTCGCGGTGCGCTCGTTCCAGAGGACGGCCACGCCGGCTCCGGGGAACAGGCTACCCGCGTGGATTTCATACGAAGCCTTCATCCCGAGCGCGGAGCGAAAGGAGCCATGGCGGACCTGAAAATTTTCACCTGCTGGGTGCGCCTTTGCGCCTCTGCGTTTTCCATCCCATCGCCGCATTGAGGGTTAGCACCGCCCTTTTCACACCTCCAAGCGCCTCTCAAGGTGTCTCACTCTTCATCTCCTTCTCCTTGCTTCCTGTCGGCAGAAGCAGAAGGAGGTGTGGGATTTCCGACTTAGCGCTGCACCGGCGGATACCAGACGTAGAGCATGAGGTAAACGAGGACGCCGGTGACGGAAACGTAGAGCCAGAGGGGAGCGGTGATTTTGGCCCACTTCCGATGCCGGTCATAGCGGGCGCGGAGGGCCGGGATGACGGTGACGCAGACCAGCGGGACGATGGCGGCGGCGAGTGGGATGTGGGTGAAGAGGATGAAAAAATAGATCGTCTTGGGCCAACCGGGGTGGGTGAAGAGGGTGGTGGGAACGTGAAAGTGGTAGGTGAGGTAGCTGGCGAGAAAGAACGTGGAGGTGACCAGCGCGGCGATCATGCAGGCGGCGTGCGCTTGTTTGCGCTCGGCTTTGATGGCGGCGAGGCCGAGGCAGATGAAGACGGTGCTGAGCGCGTTGAGGCTGGCGTTGACGGCGGGCAGGTCGGAGACGGTCATGTGGTGGTTTGTTACGAGTCGGTCTTCCTCTTCCGCTCAATCCGTTCGCCCATCTGGGTCCGGGGCCGAGGAGGAAGAGATGGCCGCAGTGGTTGGGTTACTTTTCTTTGAGGAGTTTGCGGATGTCGCGGATGAGGTCGTTCACGCCGGCTTCGTTGGTGGCTTCGTAGAAGCCGCGGATGGCGCCGAGGCGGTCGATGAGAATGAGGCGGGTGCTGTGGATGATTTGGCCACCGGGGGTTTCGGGCTCGGCGATGGGGAGTTTGAAACCGTCGCGGGCGAGGGCGTAGATGCCGGCCTTGGGACCGGTGAGGAAGAGCCAGCGGTCGGTGGCTTGGAATTTCTCGGCGTAGAGTTTCAGCACCTCGGGCGTGTCTTTTTCCGGGTCGATGGAGATGGAGACGAGGCGAAGGTTGGGCTCGGTGCCGAGTTGCTTCTGCACTTCGCTGAGGCGGCTGCTCATCATCGGGCAGGGGCCGGGGCAGGTGGTGTAGAAGAAATCGGCGACCCACACTTTGCCGGAGAAGTCGGCGAGGATCACGGTCCCACCAGTGCGCTCGGTGAGGGCGAATTCGGGAACGTTCCAGTGCTTGGGCAGCACGGCTGGGACGGGAGGGGTGATGATTTCAAAGGCGGCGTCCTTTTTCCCACAACCCACGAGCACGACGGCGAGACCGCAGCCGATGAGGGCGATGAGGCGAGTGGATCGCAGCGCGCGCATCCACCAATCCAATCGCCAAATCGCCAAATCGCCAAATCGCCAAATCATACCCGTGTGAAAATCATCAGGCCGAGGATCAGCGGGAGGAAGAAGATCGAGGCGAGGAAGAGGGTGCGGGCGGTGGCGCGGGAACGCTCAAAGAGAAAACGGAGGGCGCAGACGAGCAGGACGGAATCGAGGAGCAGGCCGAGGACGAGGTAAAGCGGGCCGCTGAGGCCGGCGAAGTATGGGACCGCCGTGATGACGAGAAGCGCGAGGGTGTAGAGCAGGCTTTGCGTGGCGGTGGCGGAGCCGGTGGTGTCGTCGCGGCGGATCATGACGAAACCGGCTTGCGCGTATTCGTGGCGATACATCCAGGCGATGGCGAGGAAGTGGGGCATCTGCCAGGTGAAAAGGATGCCAAAGAGCACCCACGCGCCGAGGTCGAGCGACGGCTGCGCGGCGGCCCAGCCGATGACCGGCGGGATGGCGCCGGAGACCGCGCCGACGACGGTGCAGAGCGAGGTGCTGCGCTTCAGCGGGGTGTAGAAAGCGATGTAGATGACGATGGTCGCGGCGGCGAGACTGGCAGCGAGAGGGTTCGTGGTGAGCCAGAGCCAGGCGACGCCGATGACGCCGAGCGCGACGCCGAGCGCGAGGGCGACGGACGGTTTCATGCGGCCGGCGGGGAGCGGGCGGTCGCGGGTGCGCTCCATGAGGCGATCGACCTTGGTTTCGATGCGCTGATTGAGCACGGCGGCGGACGCTGCGGCGAGGGTGGTGCCGAGGATCGCGTGGACGAGCTTCAGCCAGTCGAGCGCGCCGGTGGAGGCCATGCAGAAGCCGACGAAGGTGGTGATGATGACGAGCAGGCTGAGGCGCGCTTTGGTCAGCGTCATCAGGTCGGTGAGCAAGCCCGGCTCGGCGAGGTCGGGCGCGGCAGCGAGCGTGGCGGCGGCTTCGGCTTTCACGCGCGAACCTCCCCGGCCCCGGCGGTGAAGCGGCTGGCGCGCAAGGCCAGCAGCAGGCTGAGCGCGAGCACGGCGGCACCGTTCACGACGTGGAAGGTCGTGAGCGTGATCGGTTTCAAGTGAAGAATGACGGCCATGCCGAGGGAAAGCTGCACGAAGAGGAGCCCGAGCAGGCCGGTGGCCGGGCCGGTCAGACGCCGCTCGCCTCGGGCGCGACGGAGGACGACGCCGACGAGCGTGAGGATGAGGAGCGTAAGCCCGAGCGCGCCAACGCGGCTGTGGGAGAAATGGAGATCGACGAAAAGGTTGTGCTCGTCGGGCAGGAAGCCGCCGTGGGGATCGGCTTCGGGGAAAGTGGGGATGGCGAGGCCGGCCCCGAGGTGCCGCAGCGTGGCGCCGAGGATGAGCTGGCCGTAAATGGCGAGGACGGTCAGCCAGGCGAGGAACCGGACGGCAGAGAGGCGGACTCCGGGGAGTTTCCACGCGCCTTTGATCCAGCTCCGGGAAAGCAGTGCGGCGACGGCCACGAGCAGGCACAGTTCCGCCTGGGCCACGCAGCCGTGGACGATCCGCAGGATGAGCGCGGCGCGCAGGTTGTGGGCGGTTTCCAAAGTCACGCGCAGCCCGCCAAAGGTGGCCTGCAGGCAGACGCCGAGGAAGGCGGCGAACACCACCCAGCGCACCGCGCGCGAGGTGGCGGGAGCACGGCTTCCTGCCATCCAGAGCAGGGCGATCGCGAAGACGCCCGCGAAGGACCAGATGCCGACATGCATGATGACGGCGGCGGGCAGGCCCGCGAGCTTCGCCACGGGCGTGAGCCCGGCGGCGGCGACGAGGGCGATGAGCAGCGGCCAGCCGTTGCGCCAAACCCAGGCGCAGAGAATCGTCGTGAGCAAGCCGAGCCCGGCGGCGAAAAGACGGTGCCCGTGTTCGAGGCGGACGGGCAGATCGCCCCACCAACCCTCGGGATTGAGCGTCCCAAAACTCAGCGGCCAGTCCGGCACGGCCATGCCGGCGTTGTGCGAGGTGACGAGGCCGCCGATGAAGATCAGCACGAAGGTGGCCGCCACGACGCCCTTCGCGTAGAGCGCGAGAGCGGGGTTGAAGGTGGTGGTGGTGGCGTTCACGGTGCGGCGGGCGCTTTGCCGGGGCGTTGAGTGTTCAGTTTTCAGTCCCGAAGCGGAGTCTGAATACTGAACACCGAAAACTGCTCCGCCCTAGTGCGCGGCAGGAGCCGCAGCCGGGGCCGGCGCCGGCGCGGGAGTGGCCGGCCTCAAACTCGCCTGCTCTTTCATCCACGCGTCGAACTCCGCCTGTGTCTCGACTTTCATGATGGCGCGCATGGCGTAATGGCCGGCACCGCAGAGCTGGGCGCAAATGATGTCATACTCGCCAGCGACGATGGGCCGGAACCACATCGGGATCATTGTTCCAGGAATGGCGTCCTGGCACATGCGCATGTGCTGGAGCGAGAAGCTGTGGATGACGTCCTTCGAGGAGAGGTCGATGACGACGGGCTTGCCGTTGACGAGATGCATTTCGTTTTTGGAAATGACATCGTCCTTGCCGGCGGGATCGTTGGGATCAAGGCCGAGAGGGTTCGAGCCATTGAGGAAGCTGGTGTGAACGCGGCCGAAAATGCCGTCTGCTCCGGCGTAGTGGAAATTCCACGCAAACTGCTCGCCGACGGCGCGGACGCGCACGGCATCGGTCTCGGGTGGAAATTGGTCGCCGGTCACGCGTTTGCCCCAAAGCGGGAGGCCGAAACCGAGGAGGAGCACGGCCTCGACGAGCACGACGCTGAATTCGAGGTGGGCGGCGGCTTTGCTCTGCACGCCGTGGTAGTCGGCTTTCGGGTTCCGCGATTTGTGAAAGCGGAAGATGGTGTAAAAGAAATAGCAGATCCAGCCAACGAAAAGGAAGGCCATGAACCAGTGGCAGAGCTCGAGCAGGTGATCGACGGTGCTGCCGTGCTCGGAGGCATTCGGCAGGATTCCGAGGGCTTTGTTGATGCTGAACATAGAGTTACGAGTGGGCTCCGGTTTGCGATTCGGACTGGGAAAATTCGGCGTGCGGCGGGAGTGGCGAGTTGGCGCGCTTCATGAGCGTGACGCCGAAGGCCACGAGGAGCGCGAGGACCGTGCCAATGAAGCCCAGCAGGAGGAAAACGGCCGCGTTGCTAGCGCCGGCGAATCTGGAATTGGGATCGCCCATGCAAACCGTGCAGGCGGCGGCCGTGGACGGGAACTGCGTCAGCGCGAGGGCTGCGGCGAGCGCAAAGAAGCGGGTGCAGGCGGAGCGCGTCATAGGATCAGCTTGCGGGTTTTTTTGAGAAAGAAGATCCCGTAGAGCAGCAGCGCGGCGGCGATCCCGGAGCAGATGATGCCGAACGCCGGGGCCATGCTGTTCACAAATCCCCACGCCGCGCAGCCTGCGGCGAGCAGGATCGCAATGACGATGAAGAAGATGTGGAAGCCTTTGAGGGACATGCCTAGTGGTGGGCGTGGGTGGTCCCGAAAATCGGGTCCACGTAGTGTAGTAACGTCAGGAAAAAAAGGCCGGCGACGAAGAACAGGGTGAAATAGAGAAACTTCCAGACCAACGGCTTCTCGCCTTTCAAGTGCATGAAAATCGCACCGACCAGGCAGACCTTAAACGTGGCGACGATCATACCAATGATGATGTTCCACCCGTGACCGGCGAACATTTTGTCGAAGTCCACATAGGACAACCAAACCGTGATGGCCGTGAAGACGACCAAAACGCCGCCGATTCCCCAGTAGAGCCCGAGGTGCATGTCGTGCTGCGCATGATCGGCGGGCGCGCCGCTATCGTGGGACGCTCCGTGCGCGACTTCTTTGCCGTGATCGTGGGATTGGCTCATGGGTTGACTTAGAGGAGGTAGAAAATCGGGAAGACGAAGATCCAGACGAGATCGACGAAGTGCCAGAACAGGCCGACGACCTCGACGCGGTTGGCGAGGTGCTCGGGGTTGCGCTTAAACATGTTCGCCCCGCCCTCGACCGGCAGCCAGAAGTAGAGCATGATGAGCACCCCCGCGAGGACGTGCAAACCGTGCAGGCCGGTGATGGTGAAATAGACGGCAAAGTAAGGGCTGTGCTTCGGGGCAAAGGCGCTCCACGACTCGACGTCTTGGCGTTGGATCGTTCCGTGCGTCTTCGTGGAACCTTTGTACCAGAAATGCGGCTTGTCGCTCTCGGGATTGGTCGGGTCGGCGTTGATCGGATCGAGGCCGAGTTCAAAGGTAACGAGCTTAAGGCCCGGAAGCTTTTCCAACTTCTCTGCAGTTGCTGGAGTTACTCCCGCACGCTCACTGCCATGCATCTTGGTGGAATGGATGGTCTGAACGCTGGGATCGTGGTGGGCGGCACCTCCGTGCCCACCCTCTTTGGCGATTTCGAGATCGTGCTTGGGCAGGAAGTTCTCGAGTTTCACCGAGGGCATTTCCTTGAGCTTCGCCGCGATCCTCTTCCGATCCCGTTCCAGTTCGCTGGTTACAGATTTCGATTCTTTGCCACTCTTCAGCCGATCATCAATCTGTTGGAGATTGGTTTCCTGTTCCTTGACGATGCCTTCCCAGACCTTCGGGTCATAGGTCATCGTAACTTCATGAAGGTGCCCGGATACTTCCACCCGCGGAGCGAGTTTCTTCCTCTTCATCCCTTCATTGTCGAGATACGGCTCATACTTCGCGATCGCGTCCTTTTTAATGAACGCGCCGAAGTGCTCAAACTTCTGGGGCCACTCGTAGGCCAGCTTGACGATGAGGAAGAGCGCTCCACAGAGGATCGAGATGCCCATCCAGAGTTTGTACTGCGAGAACTTCCGCATCTTCAGCGAAGCCCACGCCAGCACCACCGTGACCGAGGAAAGGATGAGAACGACGGTATTCGCCGCGCCGACGGGAACGTTCAGCAGACCGTGCGGCCAGTAGCCGTCCTCGGCACCCATGCGGAGGAAGATATAGGCGGAGAAAAGGCCGCCGAAGAGCATGACTTCCGAGGCCAGGAAGAGCCAGATGCCGAGCTTGGCGTTGTAAAGCCCGGTATCGGGACGGGCGGTGACTTCGTGCGGGATTTGCATGAGCGAAACTTAGTGGGCAGGCGCCGCGGCGGGCGGCGTGGGACTGTGGGGTTTGTCGGCTTTCGGCGCTTCGGTCTGCGGGGTGAAGTCCTTGTCCGCACCGGGGACGCTGTATTCGTACGGTCCGCGGTAGACGGTGATTTCCTTGGTGAAATTCCCGTGCGGCGGCGGGGTGGGCGTGTCCCATTCCACGGTCGTGGAATCCCACGGGTTGTCGCTGGCCTTGCGTCCGTACCAAATGCTCCAGCAGAAATTGATGATGAAAGGAATCTGCGCCAGCCCGAGGAGGAAGGCGGAGACCGACATGAAGTTATTCCAGTGGATGACCGGCTTGATGATCTGCTCGTAGGCTGCGCCGCCGTCGTACCAGCGGCGATGCACGCCCGCCATACCTTGCAGGAACATCGGGAAAAAGATGCCGTTGATGAAGATCAGCGAGCCCCAGAAATGCATACGCCCGAGGAACTCGTTGAGCATCCGCCCGGTGGCTTTCGGGTACCAGTAATAGACGCCCGCGAAGATCGCGAAAATCGTGCCCGGCGCGACCACGTAGTGGAAGTGACCGATGACGTAGTAGGTGTCGTGCAGGTAGAGATCGACGGCATTGAAGGCCAGCGGGATGCCGGTCAGACCTCCGATACCGAACATCGGCAGGAACGCCGTGGCGAAGAGCATCGGCATGGTAAAGCGGATCGAACCACCCCAGAGGGAGAGCATCAGTGCAGTCACGAGGATGACCGACGGCACCGAGATCATGACTGTGGTAACCTGGAAAAAGGCGGACACTTTTGCGCCCATGCCCGTCATGTACATGTGGTGCGCCCAGACGACGAAAGAGAGGAAGCCTAGAACGAAGATCGCACCGACCATGGCCTTGTAGCCGTAAAGCGGCTTGCGGGTGTTATTCGCGATGATCTCCGCGACCATGCCGATGCCGGGCAGGATGAGCACGTACACCTCCGGGTGCGCGAGGAACCAGAAAAGATGCTGCCAGAGAATCGGGCTGCCGCCACCGGACCACTGGGTGGTCGCCCCGTTCACGATCAGGCCAGTCGGCATGAAGAAGCTGGTGTCAAACGCGCGATCCATGAGCTGCATGACGCCCGCGGCTTCGAGCGGCGGGAAGGCGAGCAGGAGCAGGAAGGCGGTGACGAACTGCGCCCAGACGAAAAATGGCAGGCGCATCCACGTCATGCCCGGCGCGCGGAGCTGGATGATCGTGGCGATGAAATTCACCGAGCCGAGGAGCGAGGCGGTGATGTTGAAAACCATGCCGGTGACCCAAAGGGTCTGGCCGTTCATAAAGACGTGGTTGAGCGGGCCGAGGTCGGCGATGCCGGAGAGCGGCGGATAGGAGGTCCAACCAGATTTGGCTGCGCCGCCCGGCACGACGAACGAGACCAACATGAAGAGGCAACTGATGAAGAAGCACCAGAAGCTCGCCATGTTGATGCGCGGGAAGGTCATGTCGATCGCGCCGATCTGGAGCGGCACGACGAAATTGCCGAACGCCGCGAACGCCACCGGCACGATGCCGAAGAACACCATGATCGTGCCGTGCATCGCGCCGAAGGAATTGTAGCCGTCGGCGGTGAGCACACCGGGGATACCCTTGGCATCCGACTGGAACGCGCTCGAACCGAAGAGTGTCTGGAGCAGTCCGCCGATGTAGGGCACCGCCTCGCCGGGATGCGCGAGCTGCCAGCGCATGACCATCATCAGCATGAAACCGAACATGAGGAACGCCAGTCCGGTCACGCCGTACTGGATGCCGATCATCTTGTGATCGGTGGAGAAAACCCATTTCCGCCAAAAGCCGGGATCGTAATGATGGTCGTCGTGTGCATGGGCATCGTGCGCATGCGTGAGGGCGGCGGTGGACATGGTGCGGAAGTTTCTAGTTGTTGCGGATGGCGGCTCTTGAGCAGTGACGGATCGGCGTAAAAATTACGCTTGGGCGCACGGCGCAGATACGGGGAAAGGGCCGCATCGGAAGATTACTTGGCGGGGGCGTCGTCTTTCCAGGCATCAAGTTCGGCCTGGGTCCACGGCGTTTTGCGCTCGGCATGCTTTTTCCGCGCGGAGGCGACGACCTCGGCAGTGACGGGCGCGGGCGTGTTGCCAAAATTCGCGCGGACGTAGGTCATGATGGCGGCGATCTTGTCGTCGGTCAGCGTGGCCTCCTGCGGCGGCATGATCTGGTTGTAGGGCTTGCCCTCGATGGTGAACGGGCCGGCGTTGCCTTTGAGGATGATGGACGCGAACCGCTCCGCCGAGCCGTTGACATAAGGCGACTTGGCGATCGGAGGAAATACTGCGGGCAGGCCCAAGCCGGTCGGCTGATGGCAGGCCACGCAGATCAGCATGTAATGCTTTTTGCCTTCGGCGAGCTGGTCGGCGGCGGCGTCCTGGGCGGTCGAGACAGCGGTGAACGCGACGGAGGCGGCGAGGAAGGCGAGGGTTTTCTTAGTCATAGGTTGGTGAGGTGTTTCGGTGAACAATTTACGGTTGGGCGGCGGGAGAGGCTGCGCCGAAGGCTTTGAGTTCGGCCTCCGTCCACGGCGCGGTGCGGGCGGCGTGTTCCTTGCGCGCGGCGGCGACCACTTCGGGTGCGACTGCCGCGCTGGTGTTGCCAAAGCTGGCCCGGACGTAGGTCAGAATCGACGCGATTTTCGTGTCGCTCAACATCGCTTCCTGGCCGGGCATGGCGTTGTTGTAAACCTTGCCATCCACGGTGAGCGGCCCGGCCACGCCCTTGAGGATCATTGCGGCAAAGCGCTTGGGATCACCGGTCACGTACTCCGTCTTGGCTAGCGTAGGGAAAACACCGGGCAGCCCCAGGCCCGTCGGCTGATGGCAGGCGACACAGATGGCCATGTAGTTCTTTTTGCCCTCGGCCATGAGATCGGGAGTGCCGGCCGCGGGTGCTGCGGCCGGGGCGGCACTGGCTGTGGGAGCTGCGCCTCCGCCCTCGTCGGGGAAGTTGGCGTCGGCGGGAATCTTGAGCAGTTCGGCCTCGGTCCACGGGGCGGTTTGCGTCGCGAATTCCTTCTTCGCGGCGAGCACCTTGGCCTCGGAAATTTCCCCGCCGGTGTTGCCCCATTCTTTACGGATATACGAGGCCACGGCGGCGATCTTCTTCGGTGAAAGCTGCGCCTCCCAAGGCGGCATCGCGCCGTTGAACGGCTTGCCGTCCACGGTCATCGGGCCTTGGGCACCCTTGAGCAGGATGGCGATCAACCGCTTTTCTCCGCCGTTCACGTACTCGGATTTGGCGAGATGCGGGAACTGCCCGGCGACGCCCAGGCCGTTCGGCTGGTGGCACGCCACGCACTGGCCGTAAACCGCCTTGCCCAATTGCGCGAGCGACTGCGGGGCCTCGGCTGCGCCACTTTTCGCACCGGCTTTCGCAGGCTGCGGGAAGAGGACCGCCGGTGAGCTTTCAAACTCGTTATAGACGTTGGCGCTGAGGCCGCCGTGGAAGACGCCAAAGTAGGTGCCAGCCCAGACCATCGCGCCGGCGCAGATGGCGGTGAGCCAGAGCGGCATCGGGGTGACATCGGCGGAGGGCTCGGGCTTTTCGCGCTGCACGGAAGCGTGGACTTCCGTGATGTCCGCGCTTTCGCGGTAATCCACGCGGTCAGGGTTTTCCTTCATGGGTGAGGGATCGTTGGGCTGGCTCACTTGGCGGCGACCTCCGGTGCGGACCCCTTCACTTCCTTGAGCGGGTGGCTTTTATCGAGCGATAGCAGATAGGCGACGAGCTTCGTGGCCTCGGGTTTGGGCACGACTTCGTAGCCGGGCTCCGGGGCGTCCAGGCCGGTCAGGTCGAGGGCGTCCACGGAGCGCTGGCCGCTGATCTTTTTGGTCTCAAAAAGGTAGCGGTAGGGCGGCATGTTCGAGCTTTTGATGACCGTGCGCGGCGCGTAGAGGTGGAGCAGATGCCACGAGGCATCGCGCTTCTTTGGCTTATAGGTCGCGTATTCGCCCTCGTTTTCGTTCCGCCATTTCGGGGAGCCGACATTCGCGAGATCGGGGCCGATGCGCATGCTGCCGAGGACCGGGGTTTTCTCGAAGATGTAATCGCGCGCCACGGTGCGGCGCACCCCCCAGCCACGCGCAAGGTCAGTGCCGTTCTGCTCGTCGCGCACCTGTTGCGAGTGGCAGTAGAAGCAGCCTTCCGACTGATAGATGGCGCGACCCTCTTCATGGCTCACGTTTTTCACCGGATAGATGTCCACGATTTTCCCCTCGTCTTCCGCGATCTGCGGCTGGAGCCCGCCGAGTTGCTGCTGCGGGAGCAGGACCAGCGCGTAGCAGGAAAGGGCGAATGACCCGATGATCCCGGCGAACAAATGGAGCGAGCGATTCATTTAGTGTTTCTCCTCCCCGATGGGTGCGAAGAGCGTGGGTTCCCCGCCTGGCTGGCCGATGCGGAAAAGCATGAGCAGGAAATGGAAGGCAAAGATCACGTGGCCCAGCGCGAGCATGACCCACCCGAGGGTCGCGCCGATATGATACCGCACGCCGTCCTCGATGACCTGCGAGAAGATCATCCCCGGATCAGCCAGCGCCGCGCCGCTGGCGATACCGCCGACAGCGAGGGAGACGATCAAAGTTCCCGCGCCGTAGGCCACAGCGAGAAAGTGCCAGCGGATCATCGTGGAGGAGAGCCACTCGCACCCGACGAGGCGCGGCAGGATGTAGTAGATCGCGCCAAACATCACCATGCTGAAGAACGCGTAAAGCAGCAGGTGCGTCTGGGCGGACTGGAAAAAAGTGAAGTGGAGCAGGCGATCAAACGACCGCAGCGAGGCGAGCAGTCCGACGACGCTGGCGATGGTGAAAGAGAGCGCGCCAAAGACGGTGAAGCGGATGGTTGGCGAGTGATAGACCATGTGGTATTGGCCATCCATGGTGAGCAGCAGATTGGCTGAAACCGTGGCGATCTGGACGATGAGCAGGATGGTGGCGGCGATGCTCAGCGTGACCAGCCAGACGGGCAGCGGCCCGCCGCTCAGGCGCACCGCTCCGGTCAGCCCGGAGAAAAGGATGAAGGCCCAAAATCCCGTGGAGGCGAGGTGATAGCTATGCACCGGGCGATTGATGACTTTCGGGATGAGGTAATACGCGGTGGCGAGGCCGATGGCGGTGATGAAGACGTGGAGGAAATTCTGCGTGGCCCACGCGGCGACGAGACTTTGCACCACCCCCGTGACGCCGGGGAGCTGGATGGAGAGATGCGCGAGGCCAAACGTCCACGTGAACCAAAACAGCGCGGCCACCAGATACCACACCGAGATGTAGGCCGGAGCCTGGCGGCGGTAGCCAAAGAGCAGCGCGCCCCACAGCCCGACGAGCATGTAGCCGAAGAGCATGAGCACCGCGGCACTGCCGGGGATTTCCAGACCTTCGACGCCGGTCGTCTTGCCCGCGAGAATCTGCCCGATTCCGAGGGTCAGCCCGGCCTGCCAGAAGATCGCGCCGGTGACGAGGACGGCGGGTATTTTGATCTGCACGCGGCAAAGACGCGCGAGCAGCCAGATGGCGACGCCCATGCCGGAGAGCGTGGCCCAGCCGTAGGCGAGCGCGTTGTTGTAGGCGGGCAGGATGCGGCCGTAGGTGAAAATGGGGCAGTCAGCGAGAAAGCCAGGGCTGTGGAGCTGGACGGACGAGATGAAGCCGAGAACCGTGGCGAGGAGCAGCCAGAGGATCGCGCTGCCGAAGAAAAAGAGCACCGGACCGGACGCGGAGGCGTCGATGGCGGCGCGCTCGGCAGCCTGCACCTGCACGGCGCTGGGCGCGGCCGGAGCCGGGGCGGTCGTCGGAGTGGGAGCGAGGGCGGCGGCGGTCATTTCGTTGGCTCGGGATTATCGGTCGGATTGGCCGGCGGGGCGGCGGGTGGTTCCGGGGCGGGCGCGGGCTCGGCGGGCTTCTCGGGCGCGGGCGCGGTTGGCGGAGGAACGGTGGGAGCAGCGGCCGGAGCGGCCGGTTTCTCGGGAGCTGGAGCGGCAGGGACTGGCGCAACCGGAGCAGGCGCTGCGGGAGCTTCTTTCGCCGCTGGCGCGGGGAAACGCACGGTGTCCGCGCCCTGCGGAGCGGATGGAAGCGCCGCGGGCGGCGGCTCGGCGGACTTCGGGTCGGCGACCGGCATCGGCAGCGGCGCTTCGACTTTCACGGACGACGGCGCGGGTTTTTTCGCCCTCAGGTCGGCGACGACCAGCTTCATCGCATCGGCGATCGGGACGTGGACGGTGCCCTTCGCTTTGTCCACCCACCCCAGCGAATCGAGTTTGGCCTGCGCTTCGGTGTCGAGTTTCGTGCGCGCCTCCAGCCGCTGGGCGGCGCGCTTCGTTTCGACCTCATCGACCGGCTTGTACGAGGCCAGGCGGCCGCCAAAGACGAGGGCGACGACGCCAAACGCGGCGGCCGTGCCGAGGAAGACGACGAAGGCGTTGGGCGTGCGGTGGGAGGTTTCGGACGCCATATCAGTTGCTGAGTTTGATCGAGCCGAGCAGGCGGGGATCGCGCATCGGGAAGAGGTTCGATTTCACAAGATTCCGCAGGAAGAGCCAGCCCATGAGACCGCCGATCCCAATGAACGAGAACAAGTCGAACATGCTCGGGCTGAAGCCCGTGGGATGCAGCGCCGGCAGGACGATGACATACACGTCGAGGAGCTGCATGAGCAGGATCCAAACGGCGACGTAGTTGATGTATTTCGTCTTTTTCGTCGCCTGCATGAGCAGCACCGGGAAGGGTAGAAAGAAGCGCCCGATGACGAGGAACTGCGAGAAATACCACCACGACTCGGTGTTGCGGATGCGGAAGTAGATCGTCTCCTCCGGGATGTTCGCATACCAGATGAGCATGTATTGGGAGAAGCCGATGTAGGCCCAGAAAATCGTGAAGGCCAACATGAACTTACCCATGATGTGGTAGTGCTCGTTGTTGACCGTCTTGAGGTAGCCTTTCGACTTCAACCAAGTAATGACCAGCACGAGCAACGACATGGAACTGCCCGCGGCTCCGGCGAAAAGATAGACGCCCCACATGGTCGAGAACCAGTGGTAGTCAAGACCCATCAGCCAGTCGAAACCGGCAAATGAAATCGAGAGCGCGACGACGACGATGCCGCCGATGCCGAACTTGCGCATGACGTAGGTGTGCTTCGCCGCGCCGTCGGCGTCCTGGGCGATGGAGCGCTTCGCGAGGGTGGAGGAAACCCACCAGAGGAAGAAAAAGTAGCCCGCCGCCCGGCAGTAAAAGAAGGTCTGGTTCAGATAGCCGGACTTTGCGTCGAGGAGCGCATCGTCACCGGGTTGGAGGTTCCACCATTTCCAAAGGAACGGCGCGCAGACCAGCAGCGGCAGGAAAAGGAGCGCGAACCACGGCAGCACCCGCGTGAGGTTTTCCATCTGCCGGCGAACGAGCACCGACCACTCGGAATCCGTGGCGTGCTGGAGGCTGGTCCAGAAAAGCGCCCCGCAGGCAATCGTGAAGAAGTAAGCGAAGGCGAAGAGCCAGGAAAACGCGAACTGCTGCCGCGCGACAAAGAAGCCAATCGCGCTGACGCCGATGCCGCCGACGGCCGCGCCCAGCAGGATCTGCTGCAGGCCGCCGAGGTGCTTGGCGTCGAACTTCTCCGGTTCGGGCGGCGTGATTTCGTGAGAGTGATCGCTCATGGCTTGGCTTGAAGTTCCTGCTGTTGCGCCTCGGGCAGGTCCGCGAGCTTCACGCCCTGGCTTTTCTGCAACGCCCGGAGGTAGGCGACGATCGCCCAGCGGTCCTCGATGGCGATCTGTGGTCCGTAGGCCCCCATGGTGTTCTTGCCGTTGGTGATCGTGGAGAAAAGCTGGCCGTCGGGCATCGCGCGGATGCGGTCGTCCTGGAGGTTCGCGATGGCTGCGACGCCATACTGGCCGACGATGCCGTTCGCGAGGCCGGCTTTGCCGTGGCAGACCGCGCAGTGGATGTCGTAGCGCTCCTGTCCGCGCGGGATGAGCTTCTCGAGCTTTACCGTGAGTTCCACCGGGAAGCCGTCGCCGTAGCTGTCGCCGAATTTTCCGGTGTTGTAATAGTCCGGCTGGTTGGCAAAGCCCGCAGGTTCAAACTCCCCGTTTTTCGCCCCGGCCTGGAGATAGCCGCCCTTCAGCGCGTAGCCCAGCGGGACGGTGCCCTCGATGGGCTTCCGCGCGGAATTTCCATCCGCGAAGAATCCGCTCGGCGCCTGCGGCTGGTATTTCGGCTGGTGATCCATGTCCCGGAAAATCTCAATCGGTGGCCGCAGGCTGGGCGCGCCGCCGTGATCGAAACGCAGACCCGCCAGCGCGATGACTGCGACCGCGCCGAGAATGAAGGCGATGAAGAAGTAGCGGAGCATGGTCAGTCGTGAATGAGGGTGACGTGACTGCCGCCGACTTCCTCGAGCAGCGCGCGGGTCTTGGTCTCGGAAAACTTCGCGTCACGCGCTTCGACGACGATGAAGAAGCCGTCGTCTGTCACGCGCGAGAAACGCTCCCAGTTAAAGACCGGGTGATACCACTTCGGGAGCTGGTTCATGATGAGCAGCGCGAAGACCGTGGTGAACGCCGAGAAGAGCACGGTCAGCTCGAACATGATCGGGAAAAACGCCGGCAACGTGGCCCAGTTGAAGGGCTTGCCGTGAACGATCATCGGGTAAATTCCCCACGATGGGATGAAGGTCAGGAGCGTCGCCGTGAGCGTGCCGATGGCGCCGCCGATGAGCACCGGCGTGCTCAGCCAGGACTTGCCGAGGCCCATGGCCTTGTCCATGCCGTGCACGGGGAAAGGCGTGTGCACATCCCATTTCGAGAAACCGGCGTCGCGGATTTTCTCTGCCGCTTTCATCAGCGCCGCAGCGCTCTCAAACTGCGCGCCGAGTCCGTAAATCTTGCGGTATTCAGCCATATCAGTGCTGGCCCTCCTTTTTCGGTTCGTGATGCGGATCGGCCTCTGGCGTGACGAGTTTGACCTCGAACATGCAGATCATCGGCAGGAAGCGCATGAAGAGCAGGAAGAGCGAAAGGAAGATGCCGAACGTCCCGACGAACGTCCAAATTTCCACCCACGACGGGGAGTAGTGCCGCCAGGACGACGGGAGAAAGTCCTGCGCCAGCGAAGTAACGATGATGACGAAGCGCTCGAACCACATACCGACGTTGACGAACATGCAGACGGTCATGACGGCGATGTAGTTCGTCCGCATGGATTTGATCCAGAAGAGCTGCGGCGAGATGACGTTGCAGAACATCATCACGTAGTAGGCCCAGGCGTACCAGCCGGGGTTGTCGATCCCCATGCGGGCGCTGAAAAAGGTGAACTTCTCGAACGGATTGCCCGAGTAGTAGGCCATGAACAACTCGGTGAGGTAGGCGTAGCCGACGATCGTGCCGGTGAGCAGGATGATCTTCGACATCTTGTCCACATGCTGACGCGTGACGAGGTCGTCGAGCTGCGGATAAAGCAGCCGCGCCGGCAGCAGGATGGTCAGCACCATGGCGAAGCCGCCGAAGATCGCGCCCGCGACGAAATAGGGCGGGAAGATGGTGGTGTGCCAGCCGGGGACGATGGACGTGGCGAAGTCGAAGGAGACGACGGAGTGGACCGAGAGCACCAGCGGAGTGGAGAGGCCGGCGAGGAGCAGATACGCCATTTCGTAATGCCGCCACTGGCGGTTCGAGCCGCGCCAGCCGAGGGCGAAAATGCCGTAGAGATATTTCGCGACGCGGGACTTCGCCCGGTCGCGCAGGGTGGCGAGATCGGGCACGAGGCCGGTGTACCAAAACAGCACCGACACCGTGAAATACGTCGAGACCGCGAACACGTCCCAGAGCAGCGGCGAACGGAAGTTCGGCCAGATACCGTTGGCGTTCGGGATCGGCGCGAGGAACCACGCCATCCACACGCGGCCGACGTGAATGCCGGGGAAAATGCCGGCGCAAACGACGGCGAAGAGCGTCATGGCCTCGGCGGCGCGGTTGATGGACGTGCGCCACTTTTGCCGGGTGAGGAAAAGGATTGCCGAGATCAGCGTGCCGGCGTGGCCGATGCCGATCCAGAAAACGAAGTTCGTGATGTCCCACGCCCAGCCGACGGTCTTGTTTTCTCCCCAGACGCCGACGCCGTTCGAGATCTGGTAGCCGATGCAGAACAAGCCGATCAGGGCGATCAGCGAGCAGGGCAGGAAAGCCACCCACCACCACAGCGGGGTGCGTTCTTCGACGATGCTCGAGACCTTGTCGGTGATCCACGTGTGCTTGCGGTCGTTCGTGACGAGCGGCACGCGCTCGAGTTCCTTCGGCGTGGTCAAAGTGACGGCGGATTCAGCCATTAGTGTTTCCCTCCGGTTTCATGCCCCGCCTTTTTGTGGCCTTGCTTCGGCCGCACGGCCTTGCCGATATCCTTGGCGCCGGGCATCTCGGTATTAGGGTTGCGGATGCGCGCGAGGTAGGTCACGCGTGAACCGACGTTGAGGTATTCGAGAAGCCGGTAGCCGCGCTCGCTGGCCTTCAGCTTGGAGACGGCGCTTTCGGGATTGTTGATGTCGCCGAAGGTGATCGCGTCCGCCGGGCAGGCCTGCGCGCACGCCGTGGTGAAGGCGTCTGTCGGGATGCGCACGTCGCCGGAATCGCGCACCGCGACTTTGGTCGCGATCTTCGCCTCCTGGATGCGCTGCACGCAGAAGGTGCATTTCTCCATCACGCCGCGCATGCGCACGGTGACGTTCGGATTCTTCGACATCTTCGTCACGTCCTCCGCGCCGCGTTCCGAGGTGAGGTTCCACTCGTAAAGGCCGGTGAAGAGCTTGCGGTCGTCCGGGTTTTTCGCCCGGCCGTGGACGTTGCGCTCGTTGTAGTCGAAAAAGTTGAACCGCCGCACTTTGAACGGGCAGTTGTTCGCGCAGTAGCGGGTGCCGATGCAGCGGTTGTAAGCCATCACGTTCAGGCCGTCCTCGCTGTGGACCGTGGCATTGACCGGGCAGACGGTTTCGCACGGCGCGTTTTCGCAGTGCTGGCACATCATCGGTTGCGACACCATCTCGGGGTCGGCGTCGTTTTTGTCCGTGCTGGCAAAGTAACGGTCGGTGCGAATCCAGTGCATCTCGCGCCCCTCGGCGACCTGCTCCTTGCCGACGATCGGGATGTTATTCTCCGACTGGCACGCGACCATGCACGCCGAGCAGCCGATGCAGGTATTGAGATCGACCACCATGCCCCACGCGTGCGGATCCAGGCTCTCCGGCTTGTTCAGCGGCGGGTTGGTGTAAAGCGAGACGTTCGGCGGGATGTGGGCGTCCATGCCCATCTTCTTCGCGAAGTCCGGCTTCGCTTTGTATTCCTCGAGCGTGGCCTCGCGGGTGAGATCGCTGCCGCGGCCTTCGAGCGCCCAGTGCTCCTGCGTGAGCGCGAGCTTGTAGGCTTTGCCGGTGGCTTTGGCCGTCGCGCCGGTCACGAAATATGGGCTGGCGGTGGTCCGCAGCGGGTAGGCGTTGAAGCCAGTATGGGCGCCGACCTGGCCGACCACGGTGCGACCGTAACCGAGCGCGATGGAGATCGAATTCTCCGCGTGGCCGGGCGCGAGGATCGCCGCGACGGTCAGGGTGCTGTTGCCGACGGTGATCGCGATGAGGCCGTTGTCCTCGACGCCGAGTTTCTTCGCCGTAGCCGGGCTGATCAGCGCCGCGTTGTCCCAAGCAATCTTGGTGATCGGATCGGGGATTTCCTGGAGCCAGCCGTTGTTGGTGAAACGTCCGTCGTCCACTTTCGCGCAACCGGTGAAGACGACTTCGTAAGCCCCCTCGGCGAGCGCCGGCAGGGATTTGCCGGTGACCGCCTTCGCCGCCGCCGCGCCGTCAAACTTCAGCGCCTCGAGTTTCGCGGCGCTGTCGGCGAGGAAGCCGTCGTGCAAAAACTTCGCCCACGCACCGACGAACTCCGTTGGATTCGCGAGCGCCTTGAAAGTTTCCTGAATCAGCTCCGGCCCCGTCGGCTTCAGCAGGCCCGCAAACTTCGCCAGCAGGTCCAGTTCACTCCAGCCGCCGAAGAGCGGGAGGATCATCGGCTGCACCGACACGTAGCTGCCGTCCGCCGCCAGACCGTCGCCCCAGCTTTCGAGATAATGCGTGAGCGGTGCATTCCAGTGCGCGTGCGCCGCCGTTTCGTCCTCGTAGTAGCCGAGGCGCACGACCATCTCCACCGACTTCTGCCGGTCCGCCCATTTCAAGTCTTCGGGTGCGTTGTAAACCGGGTTACCGCCCACGATGACGAGCGTTTTGACCTTCTTGTCATCAATGTCTTTCGAGAGTTCCGCGATCGACTGCGCGGGCTTCTCGGTGAGCTTCCGCCCGACGATTGTCTTGCCGATGTTGCCCAGCGCCGCGTTGATCGCCGCCACCAGCACCTGCACCGCCGCCGGTTGCCGCGCCCCGACCAGCACGAGGCTCGCGCCTTTGTTCTTCAGCAAATCTTCCGCGGAAACCTTGACCCACTCGGCATTGAACTGCATCGCCGGAGTACCAAATGCCGTCGCCGTTTGCACGAGCGCAGCGTCCTTGGTGGCCGTGGCGATTTCCGCCGCCAGCGCCAGCGCGAACGCCCCGATCTGGCTCGCCGGCACGCGCATCCGGTGGTCCGCGATGCCGCCCGTCACTGTGTAGCGATTCTCGGCCACGTAGAGCCGGTTCATCTTCGAGCCTGGCCCCGTCACTTTCCGCCGCGCGGAAAACTCCCGGATCGTGTTCACGTCGCCCTCGACGCCGAGGAAATCGCAGTCCAGCGACATGATGACGTCCGCCTTGTCGATCACCGGCACCGCCGCCACGCCGCCACCAAACGCCGCCGCCGCCGCCTCGTCGGCGAGTTCGGTGCCGAGCGGTTCATAGACGGTCCACGACGCCTTCGGAAATTTCTTCGCGATCTCGCCGCGCAACCGCTCGCGGGTCGGCGAGTTGTTTTTCTCGAGCAGGAACGCCAGCCCCGCGCCATCCCCCGCCGCGCCGATGAGCCCGTCGAGCGCCTTCTCAAACGCCGCCGCGTCGGACTTTTCGCCCTTTTTCACAAAAAAGCGCGCGCGATCCGTGTCGTAAAGATCGAGCACGGACGACTGCGAGTGCATGTCGGTCGCGCCCTTGCTCACCGGATGCTGCGGATTGCCCTCGATCTTCGTCGGGCGGCCATCATGCGTCACCGCCACCAGCGGCGCGTAGCCCCGGCGCGACGGCCGCGCCGTGGTGTAAAAGATCGGCTTGCCCGGGATCGACCACTCCACGCCGCGCGTGAAGGGCACCAGATGCTTCTCCGGCCGGCGGCACCCCGCGAAACTCAGCCCCGCCAGCGCCATCGAGGCACCCATGAGCTGGAGGAAATTGCGGCGCGAAACCTCGCCCCCCTGCATCTCCGCCGCGCCCTGCGGAAACTCCCGCGTCAGCCAGCCGCGGAACTCCGGCGTATCGCCGAGCTGCCCGAGCGAGCGCCAGTACTTGCGGCCCGTCGCGGGCTCCGTGGGATGTTGGAGGATTCGTTTGCTCATCGGTGACAGCCTGCGCAGTTTTTATCCGGCGGATTGATGTGCCATTTCTTCTTCAGCCCCAGCCCGAGTTCGAGTTGCGCCTCCTTCGGCGTCTGATCCTTCGCCAGCGGCGCCTGCCAGCCGAGATCCGTGATTTTGTCCAAAGGCCGCAGCGCATTCTCCGGCGCCCGGTGGCAGTCTAGACACCACGACATCGAGTGCGACTCCGCGTGATAGACGACATCCATTTTGTCCACCCGCCCGTGGCAGCTCACGCACGAGACGCCGCGGTTCACGTGCGCCGCATGGTTGAAATACACGTAGTCCGGCGTCTTGTGGATCTGCACCCACTCGATCGGCTTGCCCGTCCGCCACGACTCATGGAGCGGCGCGAGCTTCGGGTTTTCCTTTTGCACCCCCTGGTGGCAGTTCATGCAGACCTGCGTCGTCGGCAAATTTGAATGCGCCGCCACCTCCACAAAACTGTGGCAATACCGGCAATCCATCCCGAGTTGCGCCACATGCACATCATGCGGAAACGGGATCGGCTGCGCCGGCTTATACCCCACGCGCGTATAGAGCGGCGTGAAATAATACGGCACCGCCAACGACACCGCCCCACCCGCGATCAGGCCGCACAGCACGATTTTGAACGGGAGAATATTGCTCCCACGTGGAAAAATATTCGCCATTTACCGGTTGAGGATCGGGGTTTGGAAGTTCAAGGAGGCGCAAAATTGTCGCGAACCCGCCAGCGTTGCAAGAAACTTTGTGAAATAATTCACAAGCGGGCGGTTTGGACGGAAACTCCGGGAAGGTGAGGGCATGACCTCGCCGGTGTCACGCGCAAAGTGCGGACGCGAGCCCGCTGCCGAGAGTTTCCAAAAATGTGGCTTGGCCCCGCGGCGCGGACGGCCATGCTCGCGTTTAACGCTTGAGCGCGTGAACCCACCCCGACCGACGCTGACTCCCGTTCCGCGCGTCCCCGGCGCGGCGGGCGCGAAAGCAAACTCCTTTCAGCCATGAACCAAACAACCTTGGCTCTGTTACTCGTGTCCACCGTCGCGCTCGCGCTCGCTCAAAGCCGCGCCGTGGATGCGACTTCCGGCAGTACGCCGGGACTTCCTGCGGACGCGGAACCTTCCCGGAGTGCGGCTCCGGCCGATTGGAAGGCGTGGGCGGCGTGGGCGGAAAAACTTCGTCCGGTCACCGACGGCCAGGGTCATGGGCCCGACATCGGAAGTGGTGAATGGGCGGGCGCGCTCGGCAAAAAACTCGGTATCGGCTGGGTGGCCGGATCGAAGGAATGGCGCGCGGCCGTGGAAAAGAAGCTGGCGGCCAAAGACAAGCCCGCCGTCAAACAGGAGCGGGCGTTGCTTGCCTCGCACGACACCGAAGCCACCTTCGTGGGGCTGAAGGATCACCGGTGTATGGGGCTCACCTCGCTTTGCCCTGACCAGTGCGGTGACTCGGGAAAACTCGCCACCTTCAAGATCGTCAAATATCTGGAATACAAGAAACTCGGCGAGTACGGGGATCCGAAACAGGAGGAGTTCATGGTGCTCATCGAGGACAACAGGAAGCGTCCGAAGGTGCCGGCCGCCACCCGGGATGCCGTTCTCGCGCTCCAGCCCGGCGAGAGGGTTCACCTGAAGTGGAACCATGATTACGTGACTCAGGAGGGATCGAAATTTCCCGAGCGACCGGTGATCGTCCTCCGACCGCTGCAAGGGAAACGGCCCAAGTGACCGGACAAAAGCACTGACCGACGACGGCTTCGTGGATGCCCATGAAGCGTTTTTTCCGGCAGCGCGCCGGATTCTCGACCGCGTCGGAAATAAGGAGCAGCGTCGCGGGCCATGCGATTTGCCCCAGACTTCCGGCTCCGGGGATGGCTGCTGGCGTGGGTGCTCTCCGCGTCGCCGCCCGGCACGGTCGCGGCGCCGGACCCGGCTCCCTCGCCGCTCAGCGCGGGGTGCGGTAGGCGGGGAAGTAGGCGCTTTGCAGCCGGGTTTCCAGGGGGACAGCGACCGCGCTTGCGCTGAGGGCGGTGAGGGTGCGGTATTTCTCCGGGTCGGTGATGAGGCGGAGGGTAAAGAAGGGGAACGTCATCGGGGAGAAGCCGCGCTTGAAGGAGAGCAGGCGGTCGTCCGTGCCGCCGACTCCGCCGCCGAGGTGGAGGTAGCGGTTGCCGCGGGCTTTGGCCCATTCAGCGGCGTGGAAGAGTGCGAGATGGAAGGGCGATTTCGAGAGGAAGGAGGACTTGGTGCCGCCGCGGTGGGCCTGAAAAAGTCCGCCGCACTCGAAGAAGACGCACGCGGCGGCCGGTTCGCCGCCGAGTTCCACAAAGCAGTAATGGACCTGCTCGCGCAGCTCGGCGAGGCGGATAAAGTAGTCGCGGCCAAAGTAGGAGGAGTCGCGGGCATGGACGCGATCCATGGTTTCGCGATAGACCTCCATGAAGGCGTCGATGTGCTCGTGGAGGGGAACCATCCGCGCCTCGAAGCCAAGCCGCTTGCATTTGCGGATCGTCCACTGGTGACCGTCGCGAATGTTTTTCCACATCCCGGCTTCATCGAGAGACAAGTCCATGGCCACGGTTTCCGCCGGGGCGGTGAAATAGTCCGCGGTCGCCTTCCCCGGCCCAAAAGGCCCCGGTTTCCGCCTGATGCGGCTCACCGTCGAGCCGGCAATACTCCGGGCGGTGGTAAAAATCGTGGGTCAAGCGCCCGAGGATGGCCAGCCACTCGGGTTCGTCGGCGGTCAGGTGCCGATGTTCCATCACGCATTTTCCGACCACACGGTGGGAAACACGGCGGGGTCGCTGAAGTCGGGGTCACTGTTGGGCAGGGTGCGGCAGAGCTTTTCGTCAAAAATGTGGATCTCGCGGCCCTGCGCGGTGCGGAACGGGCGGCGGTGATTCGGCCCGTCCTGCAAATGCACGGCGTAGGAAAGTCGGGGCAGTCCGCTGGTCTTCGCGTAGCTGCCGTGGATGGTCCACGCGTGGTGAAAGCTGACCTGCCCTTTTTTCAGCGTCATCGGGACGATGCGGACTTCCTTGCCCGCGTCGCGGAACTTCTCTTCGAGTTCGGCGAGATTGGTGTGGTTGAAAAAGCGCACGTCCTGGGTGCCTTCCCAGCGGTGGCTGCCGGCCATGATGACGAGCGGGCCGCGGTCGAGCGCCACGGCGTGCAGCGGATACGTGGCGAGAGCGTAGAGTTCCTTCCTTTGCAGCGAAACGAACTCGTTATTGCGCTGGCCGTCGCCGCGCCCGAGCCGCGCCGCTTTTTCCCCCTGAAAAACAACGCCCCACCCCCTCGGCCGCAAAAACTGCGACTCCCGCGCGGTTGCGTGTTGCGCGCCGTGCGACCCGCCGCTAATACTCCCGCGCAGCCTGAGCCGACACTATGGACACAGCCACCAAATCCACCGCCCACGCACTCGCCCCGATCAACAAAAGCCTCACCCCGGAGGCCAAAATCCAGCTCCTCCGCGAAATGCTTCGCATCCGGCGCTTCGAGCAGCGGGCGCTCAACGAATACACCAGGGGCAAAATGGGCGGATTCATGCACCTCTACATCGGGCAGGAAAGCGTCGCCGTCGGCGCCTGCTCGCTGATGGGCGACGACGACCACGTCATCACTGCCTACCGCTGCCACGGCCACGCCCTCGCGGTCGGCATGAGCATGAACGAATGCATGGCCGAGCTTTACGGCAAAGCCACCGGCTGCTCAAAAGGCAAAGGCGGCTCGATGCACTTCTTTGCGCCGGACAAAAACTACTGGGGCGGCCACGGCATCGTCGGCGGCCAGACGCCACTCGGGCTCGGGCTGGCCTATGGGTTGAAATACAAGGGGCTGAAAGGTGCCGCGATGTGCTTTCTCGGCGATGGCGCGGTCAACCAGGGCTGCTTTTACGAATCGCTGAACATGGCCGCGCTCTTTGAATTGCCGGTCATCTACATTATTGAAAACAACGGCTACTCGATGGGGACCAGCCTCGAGCGGTCGTCGGTGGTCAAGGATTGCCTCGCCCAACGCGGCGAGGCTTTTTGTGTCGAGTGGGCGCAGGCGAATGGCGAGGACATCTACGAAGTCCGGGCCGTTACGCAGAGGGCGATCGAACGCGCGCACAAGGAATCCAAGCCGACCATCCTCGAATTCGATACCTACCGTTACTACGGCCACTCCGTCGCGGACTCGAAGCACAAGGGCGGCTACCGTTCCGAGGAGGAAATCGAGACCTACAAGCGCGATCACGATCCCATTCAGCTCTTCAAGAAGCGGCTGATCGAAGAGGGTGTCCTGACGGAAGCGCAGTTCGAGGAGATCAGCGACGCCGCCAAGGCTGAGGCCGAGGCCAGCGCGCAGTTTGCCGAGGAAAGCCCGCTCCCGAGCGACGCCAGCATTTTCGAAGACGTCTACTTTGAGGTCGATCGCCAGACGGAAGCCGGGCGCACGGGGAAACACTTCTTCAACGACTAACTGGAAAGTAAATCAGCAACATTCCGCTTACGGCACTTAGGCGGCGAGGCTCTCAGCTTCTTCACTTTAAACCCTCAATTTTTCCATGCCACTCATCGAATACCGCGACGCCCTGAACCAAGCCTTTTCCGAGGAAATCGAGCGCGATCCCAACGTCGTCCTCATGGGTGAGGAAGTCGCCCAATACGACGGGGCCTACAAAGTCACCAAAGGTCTGTGGAAGAAGTTTGGCGACAAACGTGTGGTCGATACACCCATCTCGGAGGCGGCCTTTATCGGTATGGGTATCGGAGCCAGCATGCTGGGTTTGCGCCCGGTCATGGAACTTATGTTCTGGAGCTTTGCCACCGTGACTTGGGATCAGATCATCAATAACGCCGCTCAGATCCGTTATATGTCCGGCGGACTCGTTAACTGTCCCATCGTCATCCGCGGTCCCGCCAACGGCGGCACCAATGTGGGTGCGACCCATAGCCACACGCCCGAAAACATGCTGGCCAACATCCCCGGCCTCAAGGTCGTCAGCGCCGCCACCGCCTATGACGCCAAGGGTCTGATGAAGACCGCCATCCGCGACAATGACCCCGTCATGTTCATGGAAAACACCCTCCTTTATGGCGAAAAGGGTGAGGTTCCCGAAGAGGAATACCTCATCCCGCTCGGCAAGGCCGACATCAAGCGCGAAGGCACCGACATCACCCTCATCGCCCATGGACGCGCGGCGCTCACCGCTTTGCGCGCCGCCGAACTCCTCGCCGCCGAGCACGACATCTCGGCCGAAGTCATCGACCTCCGCAGCATCCGGCCACTCGACGAGGACGCCATCCTCGCCAGCGTCCGCAAGACCCACCGCGCCGTGCTCGTTGATGAAAACAAACCCTTCTGCGGCGTCAGCGCGCAGATCGCCTCCATGCTTCAGGAGAAATGCTTCGACGACCTCGATGCCCCGATCCTCCGCGTCACCGCGCTCGACGCGCCCGCGATTTACAGCCCGCGAGTCGAGTCCAAGCAACTCCCAAATCCGCAGGACGTAATCCGGAAAGTGCTAAGCATCTGCTAGCCAAGCTGGGCCTGCCCTGCGGCCGGTAAATATCCGCGCCCATCCCGAATGTCATGAGCCAGCCCCTGCCGAGCATCCTCTACTGCCATTGCCAGTATGCCCAAGTGGTGCCGAAGGAGGTGAAGGACGCCGTCCTGCGTCGACTGTGTGAAAGCGGGGTCGCCTTCGAGGCCGTGGCCGATCTATGCGAGATGTCCGCCCGCCGCGACCCCGCGCTCGCGCGGTTGGCCAGCAGTGGGGCGGTGAAGATCGCGGCGTGTTTTCCTCGGGCGGTAAAGGGGCTCTTTCATCAAAGCGGGGCCGATCTGCCGCTGGACGGAGCGGAGGTTCTAAACATGCGCGTGCAGTCCGCCGAGGAGGTCGGCGCAGCGCTGCTCGATGGCGTGGTGCGGCCGAATCTCCCCTCGAAGCACACCGCTCCGTCAGTCGCCACGCCACCGTCCGTCTGAGGCCCGATCCGCGAGGAGTGCAGAGATCGTGCGACAGGGCGACGATTCCGTGCGAAAGTCGGCCTCTATGTCCACTCCAACGATCCTCCAAATGCAGCGCGCCCTGTCCGACGACTTGAAAAAGCTCGGCACCGAAACCTTGGTCTCCAACGCTCTGCGCAAGACCTTCAACACGCGCATGCACGGGGCCGTCCTCGAGTTCGCGCATAAGCAGGCCGACCCGGATTTCTGGAGCGGAGTAAAGCATTACGGCAGCGGGCCGCGCAGCCGCATCCGCATCCGCCGGACAGCCGTCGAGACGGTTGCGGTCGTCAAGCCAAAAGCCCGGCGCAAGGCGAAGGCGGAGCCCGTAGCCGCGACGCCGCAGGAGTAGCCTCGCGGTCGGGTTGGCACTTGCGCGCGACGCCTGCCCGCTCAATTCTCCCGCCATGTCGCTCGCTCCCGCTCTTCACGTCGTCCTCTACGAAGGTTCCGGTGCCGAACCGCTCTCCGCGGATGAGCGCTTCGGAGCCCTGAGCACCCTGCTCGAGCAGGGCTACGCCATCTCCCGCACCAGCGTCAGCACGGTCGAAAAGCCGGAGCAAGGCGCGCTGCTCGTGCTCGGAAAATTCCGCGCCACACCCCCCGCCACCGACACCGGCGTGCGCTTTCACAACCTCGCCAACCTGGCCCCCGCCCAGCTCGCCGATCTCGTCGAAACCGCGCGCGCGGAAGCCGACGCCCCCCGGCACGGCGCATGGAAGCCGTGGTTCCCCGTCATCGACTACGACCGCTGCACGAACTGCATGCAGTGCCTCAGCTTCTGCCTCTTCGGCGTCTATGGCGTGGACGGCGAGAAACGCATCCAGGTCCAAAACAACGACAACTGCAAAACCAACTGCCCCGCCTGCTCCCGCGTCTGCCCCGAGGCCGCCATCATGTTTCCCAAATACAAGGCCGGCCCCATCAACGGCGACCTCGTCAGCGACGCCGACCTCGCGAAGGAGAAAATGAAAGTCGATATCAGCGCGCTCCTCGGCGGCGACGTCTATGCCATGCTCCGGCTGCGCAGCGAGAAAGCGAAAAGCCGCTTCAGCAAAGAGCGCGACTCCGACAAGGCGCTCTCCGAGCGGCAGAAGTGCCTCATCAAACTCGCCGCCGCCGGGGACATCCCGCCCGAAGTCCTCATGTCCCTCCCATCCCCCGAGGAAATCGTCCGCCGCGCCGCGGAAGCGCAGGCCAAGGCTGCAGCGGCGCTGGCGGAACAATAGAACATTGTCTGGCCTTCCGGCTCGGCGGAGTTGTCGGCGGTGACGTTGCGTTTTGAAAGGGAGCAGGTCGGCGACACGGTAGGAATGCGGATGCGATGCCGCGGAGTCCGAAACGCCATGCTGCTCCTTCGGACGCCAAACCCTCGCCCCGCCATCCGCTGCACCAAGGTCGGATGTTTTCCCAGATGACAGATCTATGACGCCTGCGGAAATGCCGCGTATTTTGCGACGATCTCCCTCCCAACGCCAACATCCATCCTCGCAGCAATCCCGGCACTTCCGATATGAACCCCACCCCCTCTCCCCGCGGACGCCCACCCATCTGCGTTCTGGGACTTTCGGGAAAGAAGTGGGAAAACAATGGGGATTGGAGAGAGCTGAGGGATGAGTGACCGCGAATTTTACTGAGTGATCCTTGGGCTTGCTGAGCCGTGGGAAGTCCCAGCAGTGAAGGTGGAAGTGCAGGTGGGTTACCGGGCAGGGACGCTGTGGGCGTGCCCGGAGAGCCGGGAACGTCTGCCGGTGCAGGACCCGGTGGAGCGGAGCTGGCGGCACCTGGATCCGTGCCAGTTTGAAACGGTGCTGGTGTGCCGGTTGCCGCGACGGCGGTTGGCCGATGGCAAAGTGTGGATGGTGCCGGCGCCATGGGCGGAGCAGCGCAGCCGGTTTTCGCGGCTCTTTGAGCGGTTGGCGGTGACGGTGTTGCAGATGGCGCGCAGGAGACGGCGGAGGCGGCGAGCGCGAGCGGCGCGGCGGACCTGATCGCGTTCGGCCGGCCTTTCCTGAGCAACCCGGATCTCGTCGAGCGCTTCGCCCATGGCTGGACGCTGAATCCGCCGGCGGCGGTGACGACTTGGTCCGCGCCGACGGCGGGTGGCTATACGGATTTCCCGTTTCACCCGCAGGGGTGACGGGCGCACGCCGGGGCAATGTGCGACGAGAGGCGCCCCCTACGCCGGAGTCATCTCGTGGGCGTTGGCGAAATGCTGGAGGGCGGGCTCGGCGCGGGTGGGTTGGATGAGCGGGAGGATGCGGCGAAGCAGCGCGTTGAGCACCGGCGAAGGGTGCGCGACGTAGAGGTCGAGGGGGGCGAGGGCGAAGCCGAGGTGGAGCTTGGGGTCGTAGTTCAGCGGCGTGCTGTAGTAGGTTTTCAGGCCCTGCGCGAGCGCCCAGGTGAGGATGTCGCGGAAGGTCACGAAGTAGAGGTGCAGGTCGAGGGCGACGGTGTAATCGAGGCCGAGATATTCGTCGTAGATCGCGCCGTCGTGGACGAAGCAGAGGCTGAACGCGACGAGCTTCCCGTTTTGTCGCCAGAGGAAAAAGCGGACGCGCTCGGGCATCTCCGCCGCGAGCCGTTGAAGAAATTCCTTGGTCAGCTTCTCGAACTGCAGCGGCGACCGCGCATAGGTCTGGAGGTAAAGCGCGAGCGCTTCGTCGGTGTGCGCGCCGAGGTCGTGGGTCACTTCCATGGCGAGCGGCGCGGCCTTGATCAGCGCCTTGAATTTCCGACGCAGATTCTTGCGCATGGAGTGGCTGAGCCGCCGTGCCATGTAGTCGTCGAAGCTCGCGTAACCCAGCTCCAGCCGCGTGGCGGGCATGCTCGGGATGCGCACGTAGCAGGCGCCCGGCGCGGGCGCGCAGTGCAGCGGGTCGAGCGGTTGACGGTAATGCGCGGGGAAATCCTTCCACACCACCAGCGCCGCCCGATGCGCGCGCGCGATTTTCATCATCGCCTCCCGCAGCACCGCCAGCCCCCACGTCTCCGCGGGCTCCGCGCCGCCGAGGTGCCCCTCGCCCGCCGCGCACCCGACCATGAGCATTTTCAGCCGGAGGCAGCGGGGGAAAAATTTCCGGACCGCGCGGAGCGGAGCGCGCACCCACGCGGGCGCGGTGGTGGCGAGATCCTGATCCACGAAAAAGAACGGCTGCACCCCGCGCAATCGACCCTCGCGATCCTCGATGCGCAGCCCGTGGCACTCGAAGTCCAGCGTCCCGCCGACGATGTCGTAGTAGCGCGCGTCTTTCGCGAGATGCCGAAACGCATCACACCACGCGGCGTCCGCGCGCAGCTCGGCAAGCGGCGTCACGCGGACGCGGCCGGTGGAGGTTTCGAAAACAGCGGGCGGTGGCATCGGAAGCGGGCGGCCAGTGATAGCCGGGATTGACAGGATGGCGAATCTTCCGCGACTGCTGCGCGCCACTTCCCGATGCGCCACCTGCTCCTCTTTCTCTGCCTGCTCTTCGCGCCCGCCGCCCTTCGCGCGCGCGACTTCGACCTGCGGCGCGACACCTTCGCCTTCTCGAACGACACCGCCTTTCAATACGGCGTGGACGAGCGCGGCAAACTCCCCGTGAGCCTGCGCGAGACGCCCGCCGACTTCACCCACCGCTGCTTCGTGCTCTCGCGCGCGGTCCTGCAGTTCCACCAGTTCGCGCGGTTCGAGGTGAAAGCGCCGCGCCTTTCCCGCGAGGAATACCGCCGGCGCATCCGCGCGATTTGCCGCATCCCGGTCTGGAGCCGCGGCCCGGCGGAGCGAATCGTCATCCCCGGCTACGCCGACCTGCACAGCTTCTCCACCGCCTACGAGGGGCTGATGAAGGCGAACCTCGGCAACTGGCTGCCCACCTACCTCCGCGTGGGCAACTGGCGCATGGCCATGGGCCATCTCCGCCCCGGCCAGGCCGCCGCCGCCCGCTGGCTCAGCGCGTCGCTCGACCGCGGCCAGCCACGCGCGCTCTACCTCGCGCGCTTTCCCAGCATGAACCACGTCGTCATCCCCTACGCCCAGAAGCGCGAGAGCGGCGGCAACGTGCGTTATTTTGTCTATGACCCGAATTACCCGAACGAGCCGACCTGGCTGCTCTACCGCGCGAGCGAACGCAGCTTCGAGTTCGCGCCGCGCTGGTACTTTCCCGGCGGACGGGTCAACGTGATGCGCGTCTTTATTTCACCGCTGCACTGAACGCGGCAGGTCAGTTCTTTTTCTGCTGCGCGAGGGTGAACCAATCGGGACCGCTCGGGGCGCTGGGCTTGGCGGGGCCGGCACTGGCCGGGGCGGTGTAGCGCTGCACGTCGCGCTTGCCGGCTTCGGTCTGGCGATCGGCGCGGGGGCCGATCTCCACTTTCGTTTTGAGGGAAAGGGCGATGCGTTTCCGCGCCATGTCCACTTCCATGACGGTGGCTTGCACGCGCTGGCCGACCTTGAGCACCTCGGCGGGGTTCTTCACGAAGTCGTCGCTCATCTGGCTGATGTGGACGAGGCCGTCCTGATGCACGCCGATGTCCACAAAGGCGCCGAACGCGGTGACGTTGGTGACGATGCCGGGGAGTTTCAGGCCGGGCTGGAGGTCTTCCATTTTCTCCACGCCGGCGGCGAAAGAAAACGCCTCGAACTGCTGGCGTGGATCGCGGCCGGGCTTGGAGAGTTCGGCGAGGATGTCTTTCAAAGTGGGGAGGCCGACTTCGGTGGTGGCGTAGTTCTCGAGGCGAATCTTCGCGCGCTTGGCGCTGTCGCGCAGCAGATCGGCGACGGAGCACCCGGCGTCGGCGGCCATCTTGTCCACCAGTTCGTAGCGCTCGGGATGCACGGCGCTGGCGTCGAGCGGGTGCGCGCCGTCGCGGATGCGGAGGAAGCCGGCGGCCTGCTCGAAGGCCTTGGGCCCGAGGCCGGTGACCTTCTGCAGTTCCTTGCGCGACTTGAAGGGGCCGTGCTCGTCGCGGTGCGCGACGAGGTTCGCCGCGACGCGCGCGTTCAGGCCGGAGACGTAGGCCAGCAGATGCTTCGATGCGGTGTTCAGCTCCACGCCGACGTTGTTCACGCAGCTCACGACCACGTCGTCGAGCGTGCGCTTGAGGGCGCTTTGATCCACGTCGTGCTGATACTGGCCCACGCCGATGGACTTCGGATCGAGCTTCACCAACTCGGCGAGCGGGTCCATGAGCCGCCGCCCGATCGACACCGCGCCGCGCACGGTGATGTCCTTGTCGGGGAACTCCTCGCGGGCCACATCGCTCGCGGAGTAAATGGACGCGCCGCTTTCGCTGACCATGACCACGGGGATCGCCGCGGGCAGGCCGAGCTTGCGGATGAAAGTCTCCGTCTCGCGCGAAGCGGTGCCGTTGCCGATGGCGATGGCCTCGACTTTGAACTTCGTCACCACCGCCTTGATCATCGCCTCCGCCTCGGCCAGATCGCGCGCGCCTTTCTCGGGATAGATCACATCGTTCGCGAGGAGCTTTCCCTGGCGGTCGAGGAGCACGACTTTGCAGCCGGTGCGAAAGCCGGGGTCGATGCCGAGCGTGACCTTCTGCCCGAGCGGCGAGGCCAGCAGCAGCTCGCGCAGGTTGTCGGCGAAAACGCGGATCGCCTCCTCGTCCGCGCGCTTTTTGAAAAAGGTCCGCGCCTCGCCTTCCATCGCGAAGCCGAGCAACCGCTTGAAGCAATCCTGCACCGCGAGCCGCACCTGCTCGGACGCGGGCGCTTTGCCTTTGACGAAGAGCCGCTCCAGCGCGCTCACCGCCTCGATTTCATCGGGCACGAGGCGCGAAAACAGGAAGCCCTCCGACTCGCCGCGCCGAATCGCGAGGACGCGGTGCGACGGCGCTTTCTCCGCCGGCTCGCTCCAGTCGAAGTAGTCCTTGAACTTCGCCCCCTCCTCCTCCTTCCCGCTGATGACCTTCGATTTGATCACGCCTTTCGTAAGGTAAAGATTCCGCAACTGCGCGCGCGCCGTGGCGTCGTCATTGATCCGCTCCGCGAGGATGTCGCGCGCTCCCGCCAGCGCGGCGGCGACATCGGGGACGCTGTATTTTTTCGCGTCGATCTCGATCTCCGGCCCGACAAACGGCACCGCCGCCGCCGGCGGATCGGTCGCGACGTCCTGCGCCCAGAGCAGGTCGGCGAGCGGCTCCAGCCCGAGATCGCGCGCCACCGTCGCCTTCGTTTTTTTCTTCGGGCGGAAAGGCAGGTAGATGTCCTCCAGCGTGGTCATCGTCTCCGCCGCGTCGATCTTTGCGCGCAGCGTTTCCGTCATCAGTTTCCGCTCCACGAGCGACGCCACCATGGACTCGCGCCGCTTGTCGAGTTCCTCGAGTTGCTCCAGCCGGTCGCGAATGGTCATGATCTGCACCTCGTCGAGTTCACCCGTCTGCTCCTTCCGATACCGCGCGATGAAGGGCACCGTCGCCCCTCCTTCCAAAAGCACCGCCGTGGCGGTGACCTGACGCGGCTGGAGCTTGAGTTCGGTAACGAGTTTGACGAGGTGCTTTTCGATCATGGCGCGGAAAAAGGCGCGCATGATGAGCGCTCCACCCGCCGGGTCAAACGCGATTGCGCATCAGCGCTGCACTTTCCACCGCGTCTCGGGCTGGAGGTTGATCTCCTCCTTTTTCACCTCGAAGCCGCAGGCCTGCAGCAGATAGGCCACGCCTTCCGCGCTGCTCATCGTCTGCTTCAGACTGTGGGCAAAAAGTTCGATGTATTCCTTGTAGCTCTCCAGCGCCAGGCTGCCCTCGGCGACGTAGCGCGCGAGTTCCTGATCGTGGTTCTCGATCATGTCGAAAAGCGCCCGCCGCAGCCGCATGCGCATCACCGGATCGACCACCAGCTTGAACGGATTCGCGCCGGGATCCGACGGCAGCGGTTCGTTGGCGATGTCGAAGTTGATCGTGGTCAGGGCGGCGTCGTTCATGGCGGTGGTGCGGTTGTTGAGTTTGGAAAAGTGCGCGCGCCGGATGGTAGGGCGCGCGGGCGGAATGGACA
>CAIQUL010000135.1 GCA_903874975.1 uncultured Chthoniobacter sp.
CGTCCCCATAGCTCAACTGGATAGAGCACGCGTTTCCTAAACGTGTTATCCCCGTTCAAGTCGGGGTGGGGATATTCGGTTCGCCCCGCGGCGGCGGGTTACCGCTGGCGGGGCGCGGCAAACTTCGCGCGGACCAGTTTGCGGAGATTGTCCTGCACCGGCTCGTTGCCGAGGCGCTCGAAGACTTCGTTCAGGAAGCCGAAGACGATGAGGCGCTGGGCTTCATTTTTCGGGATGCCGCGGGAGAGCAGATAGAAAAGCTCCTCCTGCTCGATCTGGCCGCAGGTCGCGCCGTGGGTGCAGCGGACGTCGTCGGCTTCGATCTCGAGGCCGGGCGCGCTGTTGGCTTCGGCTTCGTCACTGAGGAGGAGGTTGCGGACCTTCTGGTAGGCGTCGGTGCGGTGCGCGCCGGGGTCCACGCGGATGAGGCCGGCGAAAATCGTGCGCGCGTTGTCGTCGAGTGAGTTTTTGTAAAGCAGGTCGCTTTGCGTGTTCGGCACTTCGTGGATTTGCAGGGTGCGGGCATCCACTTCCTGCGCGGCAGCGGCGACCGTCACGGCGAGCATGTCGCTGCGCCCGCCCGGGCCGCGCAAATGGCTCACGCTCTCGCTGCGGACGTGCTGGCCGCCGAGCTGGACGAAGAGCGATTTCGACTGCGCGTCGCGGCCCACGACCGTGGAATTCATCTGGAAACTGTGCGCCGTGCGGCTCCAGTTTTGCACGCAGACATAGGTGACGTTGGCGCCGGCGCCGAGCCAGAGATCATTCACGGCGCAGGCCAGGCCGGGCGCAGCGGCGTCGGCGCTTTCGTAGTAATCAATGAGCGTCACCTTCGCCATGTCCTCGGCGATGATCAGCGTGTGCGGAAAGACGGAAGCGTGCGCACCATGCATCCAGTGGAACGCCTCGATCGGCAGGTCGATCTCGACCCCGCGCGGCACGTAAAGGAACGTCCCGGCGCGCACCTGCGACGCGTGGAGCGCCGCGAATTTTTGCCCGCCGAGAATCGCCTCCTCGCGCATGAAATGTTTGTGCAACAACTCGGGATGCTCGGCTACGGCTTGCTCGAGCGGCAGCCAGAGCACGCCTTGCTGGCGGAGCGCCGCGCCGAGTGTTTCTTGCGCGAGCAGTTGGTCATTGGCGAAAACCATGCGCCCGGCCACGGCGTCGAGCCCCTCCGAACGGGCGAGCAAATCTTCGCGCGCGGCATCATCGACCGGTTGGGCCTGCACGTAGCCGCTCAGGTCGAGGTCCTTCACTTTCGCAAAGCGCCACTCCTCGTCGGTGCGCACCGGCATCGGCAGCGCGGTGAATTTTTCCCATGCCCCGGCCTGCTCCGGCGACGCCGGTCCCGCGCTGAGGATGGGCGTGGCGGTCGTGGGCAAAACTGCTGCGGATTCCAAAATCGCGGTACTCATGGGCTAGCCGACGCTGCCTTCCATTTCGAGGTCGATGAGGCGCTTGAGTTCCACGCTGTATTCCATCGGGAACTGGCGCACGAGATCGTTGACGAAACCATTCACCGAGAGGCTCATGGCCTGCGCTTCCGTGAGGCCGCGCTGCTGCATGTAAAAGATCTGCTCCGCAGAAATCTGCGAGACGCTGGCCTCGTGCTGGCTGGAGTTGCCCGTGCCGCGCACGGTGATCGCCGGGTAGGTGTCGGTGCGCGCCGTCGAGTTGATCAGCAGCGCGTCGCACTCGGTGTTGTTCTTGCAGCCTTTGAGGTGCTTCGGGATGTGGACGAGTCCGCGATACGTCGCGCGCCCGGTGCCCACGGAGATGGACTTCGACACGATGTTCGAGGTCGTCTCATCCGCGGCGTGAATCATCTTCGCGCCGGTGTCCTGATGCTGCCCGTCGCTCGCGAGCGCGATCGAGATGACCTCCCCGCGCGCCTTGCGGCCTTTCAAAATGACGCCCGGATATTTCATCGTGAGCCGCGAACCGATGTTGCAGTCGATCCATTTCACCTCGGCTTCCTCGTGCGCGATGGCGCGCTTGGTCACGAGGTTGAAAACATTCGCCGACCAGTTTTGCACCGTCACGTATTGGATCTTCGCGCCCTTCATCGCGACGAGTTCCACGACCGCGGAGTGCAGCGTGGCCGTCTCAAATTTCGGTGCCGTGCAGCCCTCCATATACATCACCTCGCTGCCCTCATCGGCGATGATCAGCGTGCGCTCGAACTGGCCGAAGTTCTCCGCATTGATGCGGAAGTAAGCCTGCAGCGGGTGCTTCACTTTCACGCCCGGCGGCACATAGATGAACGACCCCCCGCTGAACACCGCGCTGTTCAGCGCGCTGAATTTGTTGTCGCCCGTCGGGATGACCTTGCCGAACCACTTACGGAAAATCTCCGGGTGCTCGCGCAGCCCTTCCGTGGAGCCACAAAAGATCACACCCTGCTCGCCGACCGCCGCCTTGATGTTGGAATACACCGCCTCGGAATCGAACTGCGCCTCGACGCCCGCGAGGAATTTCCGCTCCTGCTCCGGGATGCCGAGTCGCTCAAACGTGCGCTTCACATCTTCCGGCACCTCGTCCCACGAGCGCGTGGGCTTCTGTCCGTTCGCGAGGTAGTAGCGGATGTTTTCAAAGATGATGTTCTCCAAATCCTTCGACGCCCAATGCGTCGGCATCGGCTTGGATTTGAAAACCTCCAGCGCCCGATGGCGAAACTCGCGAATCCATTCGGCCTCGCCCTTGACCTTCGAGATGTAGTCGATCGTGTCCTTCGTCAGGCCGGTGCCCGCGTCAAAGGTGTGGCTTTCGGGATACGAGAAGTCGCCGCGCGTGCGGTCGATGTCGATTTGGCTGACAGTTTCAGTGCTCATGGGTTGGCCTCCGGGTTAGGCGAGCGCGGGTTCGCCGAGTTCGTCTTTAATGAAATCGTAACCGCGCTCTTCGAGTTCGAGCGCGAGTTCCTTGCTGCCGCTGCGGACGATCCGCCCCTCGACCATCACGTGCACCACGTCCGGCACGATGTAGTCCAGCAACCGCTGGTAATGCGTGATCAGCAGCACCCCGAGTTGCGGCCCGCGCAGCGCATTCACGCCCGCGCTCACGATCCGCAGCGCATCGATGTCCAACCCCGAGTCCGTCTCATCCAGCACCGCGTAGGCCGGCTTCAGCATCGCCATTTGCAAAATCTCGTTCCGCTTTTTCTCTCCGCCGGAAAAGCCCTCATTGACCGACCGCGCCGTGAACGAACGCGACATCTCCAGCTTGTCCATTTCCGCATACATCTGCGCGTAAAACTCCGTCGCTTCCACCTCTTCGCCCTCCGTCTGCCGCGCGTTCAGAGCTGCGCGCAGGAAGTTCGCATTGCTCACGCCCGGGATTTCCATCGGGTATTGGAAGGCGAGAAAGAGTCCCTTGCGGGCGCGCGCATCCGGCTCCAGGCCGAGGATGTTTTCGCCATCGAGCAGCACCTCGCCCGCCGTCACCGTGTAGTCCGGGTGGCCGCCGATCGCTTTGCTCAGCGTGCTCTTCCCGGAGCCATTCGGCCCCATGATGGCGTGGACCTGCCCCTTCGGCACATCGAGCGTGAGCCCGCGGATGATCTCCTTGTCGCCGATGCTGACGTGGAGGTTTTTGATCGAGAGTGAACTCATTTGGATTTTGTCGTTTTGCGCGCCGCGGCTTTCGCGCATTTCGGACACAGTCCGCGGAAGGAAATTTCGTGATGGGAGATCGTCACCTCCTCGGGCAGCTCCCAGATGTCGTGCGCCCGGCGCTTCGCCCGCAGCGGGATGTCCGTCACCCCGCCGCAGCCCTCGCAGAAAAGATGCGCGTGTTCATCGAGATTCGGGCAGTAGCGCGCCGACTCGCGGTCATGATTCACCGTCTTCACCAGCCCGCAGCCGGTCAGCGTCTCCAGGCAATTGTAGACCGTTGCCAGCGAGATCGAAGGCACCTTGCCCTTCACCCGCATGAAGACCTCCACCGCCGTTGGGTGATCCCGCCTGTTCATCAGCGCATCATAAACCGCGCGCCGCTGGTCGGTGAAACGGAATCCCTTCTCATGGATCGTCTCAGCGTAGGACTTTGGTTCAGGTTTGCGGCTCATGGCAGGAGCGCAGCATCCGGGCGCCGCCGAGGCATATCAAGAATAATTCTAAATAAAGCAGAGCTGCGTTCCGCGGGGTTGCTTGGAATCGTTCGTTGAGATGTTCTCGCGTCCATGCCACGCGCCGTCGTCCTGACCCGCTGCCGTTTCGCTCTGGGAGCCTTCATTCTCGGCTTGGTGCTCAGCGGCGCGACCACCTTTCCGTTTCTCCACGAACTCGAACTGCTCGTGCAACTCCTCGGCATCCCAGTCGACGCCGCGCCCGCTTCGCAGAGTGGGGTGGCGTTCTGGATCGCCACGGTGCGCGGGGGTTTGCGGGCAACGCATGCGGAGTATCCGTGGCTGGCGTACGGCACGGACTGGCTGGCGTTTGGCCACCTCACCATCGCGCTCTTTTTTCTCGGTCCGTGGCGGGAGCCGGTGACCAATGCGTGGGTGCTGAAAATCGGACTCGTCGCATGTGCCAGAGTCATCCCGCTGGCGCTGATCTGCGGGCCGATCCGCGGGATTCCATTCTACTGGCGGCTGATCGATTGCAGCTTCGGTGTCATCGGCGCGCTGCCGCTGCTCGACTGCCTGCACCTGACCCGGCAGATGCGCGCCGCGGTCACTCGATCTTGAAGAGGATCGACGAAGTTTTCCCCTCGGCCACGACGCTGAGGATGTAGTCACCCGCGGCGATCTTTTGCTTGTCCATGGTGCCGGCGAGCGTGCCTTTGTTGGTCCCTTGCAGGAGGATGATTGCGGGTTGCGCACCCGGGGCGGGGGCGCCCTTTGCGTCGGTTTTGTGGACGTTGATGATGATCATCTGGTCGGCTTTCGCGGTGACTTCGATGGGCGCGTCGTTCTTCACCGGCTTGACCAGTTTGGCAAAAGGCTCGCCCTTTTTGTAGGTCGCCGCCTGCCCGCCCACGCTGACCGGGAAGGGGAGTGAGGTGGCGTCCTGAGCCCGTGCGGTGACGAGGCTGGTGGTGATGAGGGCGAGGATGAGAAGGAGCGTTTTCAAAAGGGGGGTGCGCCTGGTGCGCTCGCGGCGGCAAGCCGGGATTGCACAGGCCAGTCATTCTTCACTGCGTTTCGCCACCGCCTTCGCCCACGGCGAAACTCCGTTCAGAATGACGGCGCTTTTTGGAGGGCGCTTGCGCGATCAGTAGGACTTCGCCCACACCACGCGCCGCTGGCTCGGCTCGCCGGTGAGGATGCACTGGCCGGCTTCCTCAAGCCCGTCGAAGGGGATGCAGCGGATGGTGACTTTGAGGTCGTCCTTGATCTTCTCCTCGACTTCGCGCGAGCCGTTCCAGTGCGCGAGGGCGAAGCCGCCGTGGATCTCGGGCTTGTTCGGGTTCTGCGCGGTGAAGAAGGCGTAGAATTCCTCCTTCGTGTCGATCTTCACGGTGTTCGCGTCGCGGTAGGCGGTGGCTTTGGCCAGAAGGCCGGCCTGCATCTCTTCGAGGATCGCCGCAGCCTGGCCGACGAATTCCGCGTTCGGGACAAACGCCTTTTCCTTTGCTCCGCGATCGCGCCGCGCCACGGCGACGCTGCCTTTTTCCAAATCGCGCGGCCCCAGCTCCACGCGGATCGGCACGCCTTTTTTGATCCACTCCCAAGTCTTCGTCCCGCCGCCGATGTCGCGCTTGTCCACCTCGACGGTGATCTTTTCGCCAAACGCCGTCTGCGCGCGCAGCTCGGTGGCGAGTTGGTCGGCGGCGGCGAGCACGGCGTCGCGGGTTTCCGGCTTGGGCGTGACGGGCAAAATAACGATTTGCGCCGGGGCGATGCGTGGCGGGAGCACGAGGCCGTCGTCGTCGGCGTGCGCCATGATGAGCGTGCCGATGAGCCGCGTGCTCACGCCCCAGCTCGTGGTCCACGCGAACTCCTCTTTGCCCTCGCGTGACTGGAATTTGATGCCGCTGGCGTGCGCGAAATTCTGCCCGAGGAAGTGCGACGTGCCGGCCTGGATGGCCTTGCGATCCTGCACCATGGCCTCGATGCAGAGCGTCTTCACCGCGCCGGGGAAGCGCTCGCTTTCGCTTTTTTCGCCGGTGAAAACGGGCAGCGCCAGCCAGTCGCGCGCGAATTTTTTGTAGATGCCGAGGATCAGGTCCGTCTCCTCCAGCGCCTGCTCCGACGACTCGTGCGCGGTGTGGCCCTCCTGCCAGAGGAACTCCGCAGTGCGCAGGAAAAGGCGCGGGCGCATTTCCCAGCGGACCACGTTGGCCCATTGGTTGATGAGGATCGGCAGGTCGCGCCACGACTGCACCCACTTCGCGTAGCTCGCGCCGATGATCGTCTCGCTCGTGGGCCGCACGACCAGCGGCTCCGTGAGCTGGCTCGACGGCGCGGGCCGCATCTTGCCATCCGCGCCGACCTCCAGCCGGTGATGCGTGACGACCGCGCATTCCTTCGCGAAACCCTCGACGTGCGACGCCTCCTTTTCCAGATAGCTGAGCGGAATGAAGAGCGGAAAATACGCGTTCTTGTGGCCGGTGGCCTTGAACATCCCATCCAGCGCGCGCTGCATGTTTTCCCAGATGCCATAGCCCCACGGCTTGATGACCATGCACCCGCGCACGTCGGAGTTTTCCGCCATGTCGGCGGCCTTGACGACCTGCTGATACCACTCCGGAAAATCCTGGTCGCGGCGCGGGGTGATGGCGGTCTGTGGCTGTTGGGGCTGGCTCATGGGTTTTTGGAAAACGGGCCGCGAGGCTAGATGGCGCGGTCGTGTCCCGCAAGCCACACCTCGACTTAAAGCCGGCCGAGAAAGTTCGTGAAGAACTCCACCCCTTCCTCCAAGTCCGCAACCTCGATGAACTCATCCCGGGTGTGCGCCTGGGCGATCGAGCCGGGGCCGAGGGCCACGGCGGGGGTGCCGCGCGCGGCGAAAAAGCAGGCGTCGCAAAACCACGGCGCACCCACGGGCCGCGCGCCGCACTCGCCGAGCTTGGCGATGAGCGGGTGCGCGGGGTCGGTGGCGAGCGGCGGGGCAGGGGAGAGGTCCACGGCGAGGTCGGGGCAGATGGCGCGGAGGCGGGCGATGATCTTTTCCACGAAGCCCGGCGCGAACTGCGCGGGGACAAAGCGCATGTCCACGCTGGCCTCGCAGGCGTCGGGGATGATGTTCGTCTTCGAGCCGCCGCGGATCGTGCCGATGCTGATCGTCGGCGAGCCGAGCACGGGATCGTGAATGGCGGCGAATTCGCGCGCCAGCTCCCCGCGCACGAAAGCGAGCACGTCGAGCATCTTGGCGATGGCGTTCTCACCGAGTTCCGGGCGCGCGGCGTGGCCGGCCCGCCCGGTGGTGCGGAGCTGGAGAAAGGCGCAGCCTTTGTGCGTGTGGACCACGTCGAGCCCGGTCGGCTCGCCCACGATCACGAAATCGAACGCCTCCTCGCGGGCCAGCGCCTTCGAGCCGTGCTGCCCGGCCTCTTCGCTGGCCAGCCCGGCGAACCAAATCTCGTGGCCGAGCGCGGGCAGCCGCTCGCGCATGGCGCGGAGCGCCCAGAGCATCGCGGCCATCGAGCCTTTGGTGTCGCTCGCGCCGCGGCCCCAGACCCGGCCGTCGCGGAGGTCGGCGGCGAAAGGCGGGATCGTCATCCCGACCACGCTCACCGTGTCGGTGTGCGGGGCGAGGAGCAGGCGCGGCTTGCCCGGTCGGTCGCTGGGGAAACGCGCCACTACATTGGGCCGCCCCGGCAGCACCTCGCGCAGCTCGGTGTGCGCCCCGAGCCCGCGCAGAAATCCCGCCAGCCACTCCGCGATCCGCGCCTCGCCGGTGCCCTCCGTGCCGGGGTCGCCCTCCGGGTTTACGCTCGGGATGCGGATCAGCTCCTGCAGGAGTTCGACGGCGTTTTGGGGCTCAGTCATGGGCCGAGATTCAGCCGGCGGCGGCGGCTTTGGCGAGGCGTTTCGTCCCCCCTCCGCTCACTCCCCGGCGGCGGCACTAGCCACCCTTTCGCGGATGAAAGCGAGCAGCTCCGGGCGACCGGCGCGGGTCTCGGCGGAGGTGATGAAGACGCGCGGCAGCTCCTCGCACCACGGGGCGATCTTTGCCTGGAAAAGCTCGATGTTTGCCTGCACGCGGCCCGGGCCCACCTTGTCCGCTTTACTAAAAACCAGCGCGAACGGCACCCGCTCGCCGAGCAGCCAGCCCACGAATTCCAGATCGATGGTCTGCGGCTCGTGCCGCGAGTCGATGAGCACAAAGACGCAGTTCAGACTCGCCCGCCCGCAGAGGTAGCCGGCGATCATCTGCTGGAAACGGTCGCGCTCCGTCCGCGCCTTGAGCGCATAGCCGTAGCCGGGCAGATCCACGAGCGTCCAGGTGGGGCCCACGGTGAAGAAATTGATGAGCTGCGTGTGGCCCGGCGTGGCCGAGACCTTGGCCAGTGCCTTCACCCCGGCCAGCATATTGAGCAGAGAGGATTTCCCCACGTTCGACCGCCCGATGAAGGCAAACTCCGGTACCTCCAGAGCCGGGCAGGAGTCGAGATGCGGGGCGCTGATCAGAAATTTGGCGGCGAGAGTGTGCATGATGGCGAAGGCGCGGAAGCTAAGGGCGATCTCCGAGTTTGGAAATGCCCGTCTGTCCCCGGCGATGGTATCTTGACGTTCGCAACGCGGTGCCTACTCGGTCATGCTTGTGCAGTGGCAGCACAGCATTCGCGTGAATCAGCAGTGGCGCATCTGCTTTCGCTGGGTGGAAAGCGGCCCTGCGGATGGCGAAATCGTGGATTACCACTGACCGTCCCGCCTTTCAGCAGCACACCGAATATGAAAACGAAAACCAAACAACTCCCTCTCGTCACGCCCGGCGAGATACTGGTCGAGGAGTTTCTCAAGCCCCTCGGGCTCACCGAATACCGGCTGGCGAAAGACCTCGGCGTGCCGCCGCGCCGCATCAATGAAATCGTCCATGGCAAGCGCGCCATCACCACAGATTCCGCGTTTCGTCTTTCCCAATACTTCGGCAACAGCGCGCAGTTTTGGCTCAACCTCCAGGCCGATTTTGAGCTGCGCCGCATGGAGCGCGACGGCGAGTTGCCAAAGATCGGGCGCTGCACCCTGCTCGCCGCGGCCTAGTTGAGTCAGCCCGCTTGCGCCTCCGGCGGAAACTCGGCCGCTTCCTCGGCAAACCAGTCTTCCACCTTCGTCCGCGCCCACGGCGTTTTGCGCAGAAAGGTGAGGCTGGATTGCACGCTCGGATCGAGGAGAAAGCAGCGGATCGGAACCCGCGAACCCATGACTTCCCAACCATGCCGCTCCACGAGGCGGCGGACGATCGTCTCCAGCGTCACCCCGTGGAGTGGATCGCGAGGGTGATTGGATGGAGTGGGCATGAAGCCGTGAAAGTGGCGCATTCGCCGGTTCTGCGCCACGCTGGAGTGAGGTGTTGGAAAAACCGCAGAACTTTCAAATCTGAACGTCGAACGCGCGAAGTTCGCGCTCGGGCATAATTTGTTCGCTGTTGGGCGTTCAGGCTTGGGGGTTCGGTTTTCAGCCACCAGCGCTGGGAAAAAGTCCACCCTCCGGGGCAGCGAGAGAAGTTTTACAACAGACAAATTGCCTCCGAAGCCAGTTCGTATGATCTCCCCGCGCCCCAGCCAGCCGCAGTCCCGAAATCCTCAAAACTCAGTTAGCACCTACGACACTTCCTTCGTTCACCTTCGAAGGCACCTTCGATATCGCCGCGGGCGTGAAATTCAACCTCACTGGAAACACCCTGCCGAGTGCCAGTGCGGCAGGGCAGACCGGGGACTTCTATTTGGGCACGCTGGGCGCAATCATTGGGGACTTCGACACGGCTCTGACCACGGTCCTCGGCCTCGGCAACACCGCCGGTGCCCTGCTGATTTCGAAGACAGCCGGTGAGTCGATGACCTTCAATCCCAGCCTCGAGAGCGTCTACTGGATGCAGGAAAGTGGCTCGCAAGTTTCGCTAAAATACAGCATTGCGCCGACACCCGCTCCCGGGCCCGCGAGTGCGGGTTTGCGGGCCGTGCGGCGGCGGAGGTAGCGGCGGGTCGCGCGGCTTCATATCGCCCGGTCGGCGTGACACGCGATTGCAGGTCCGCGAATCCGACCTCGCGCGGCCCGCTTGCCCAAAGCGGCGGAGCACCGCCGCACTCCAAAACGCTCTCGCGCCAGCCGCGCGGAAGGCGCGGGAAACGGCTTGCCACGGCGGGGCGGGCGGCCAAGGTGGTTCGCCTGCACTTTTAACCAAACCCTATGAAACAACTGCATCTCCTCTCCCTCACGACGCTCGTCGCCGGTCTCACCGCTTTTGCGCCCACGGCGGCGCGGGCGCAGGATCCGGAAAAACTCACCATCCCGAATGCCATCGTCGGCACGATGGATATTGATTTCAAGACGCGCAAAAGCCTCGACGAAAAGGGCAAGCCGCAGAAGGGCGTGACCGATCAGTATGCGCTGGCGCTGACGGTGGCGCAGACGACGGAGTTTAAGGGCACGATCCTGCGGCAACCGCCGGTCGCGGGCATCCTGGGGACGGGGCAGAAGGCGCAGCTCGTGTATTCGGTGGATCTCTCGGTGCTGAACCCGGCGAATCTTGCCCAAAAGCGGGCGGTGGGGAAATGGGTGGGCACGGTGCCGGTGGCGGCGACGGGGGAATACAATGCGGATGGCTTGCCGGACTCGCTCCAGCGCATCGCGGTGGATGCGATCGGGAAGGCGCCGGCTTTTGTGGACAAATTTGGCGGGAAGCTGGTCGGCAAGGGCAAGAAGGCGGCCGGCGCGGTGACGTATCTGCGCCAGCTCGCGGGCAAGCAGGTGAAGGTGGAGGTGAAGAACAGCGACCCGATGCGCTTTGAAGCGCTGGCGCTGGCCATGGGCCCGGCGCAGACCTACCCGCGCACGGTGGTCAATGGGAACCTCGACTACGACTACGAGACGGGGAACTACTACACGAACGGCATCCGCTTTCTCTACCAGCAGAATGGCAAGGAAGTGGAGGATGTGTTGACGGGCTCGATCAAGTGGGTGGAGGACGCGAACCGCGCGAGCAATGGCAAGGGGCAGTATGAATTCAACCTGCGCTTTAACGAGGCGAAGAACACGAAGCCGGCGGGTGAGGCGGCGGCGTTTGCGAAGATGAGCGATGAAGAGGCGTTCTTCGCGGTGGATAACACGGTGCCGGCGCTGACCGGGACGATCAAATACGAGGACCAGATGACGACGGTGGGCGACAAGCCGGTGCCGGGGTCGAGCAAGATCAAATACGAACTCGGAGCCAATCAGCTCACGAAGGTGCAGATCATGAATTTCTTCAAGCTCTGGCTGGTCTGCGTGGGACCGACGAACGACGAGTAAGCCGGGGCGTTAGACGCTCGAAACAAGCACGCCGCCGGGGAAACCTGGCGGCGTTATTTTTTGGGAGGGCGGCCCGTGGCGGGAGCAGCCAGGGCGGCTTCCGCGCGGCGGGCGAGGTAGATGACGTGGGCGGCGCGCTTGGCGCGGTCGTGGGCTTTGGCGGGGATGGCTTCGGTGGTGAAGCCGGCGCGGCTGAGGTTGCGGATGAAGCCGGGTTCTTCGCAGGCGGACCAAAAGGCGACCTGGCCGCCGGGGCGCAGGGCGCGGCGGAGGAGGCCGAAGCCGTGGCGGTCGTAGAGCCGCGCGTTCTTGGGCTGGACGAAGGAGGTGGGGCCGTTGTCGACATCGAGGAGGATGGCGTCGTAGGCGGACTTCCCGGCTTTGCGGATGACTTCGAAAACGTCGCCGACGAAGACTTCGACGCGGGGATCGTTGAGCAGCTTGCCGTTGACGGCGCGGAGGAATTCGCGGTTCCAGGCGACGACTTCGGGGAGGAGTTCCGCGACGTGGACGGTGGCGCTTTTCCCGACGAGGGCGAGCACGCGCTGGAGGCTGAAGCCGAGGCCGAGGCCGCCGATGAGGATGCGGGCGTCGGGCTGGCGGGCGAGCCGGACGCAGGGGAGCTGCGCGAGGAGCAGCTCGGAGGTGGTGGAGGTGGTGCTCATGAGCTGGCGGCCGTTGAGCTTGAGAAAGTAGTCGCCGTCGTGCTCGTGCAGGGTGAAGAGCGAGCCGTCCGGGGTGCGCGTCTGCGCGAGATTTTGGAAAGGTTTCAAGGTGGGAGAAGCGAGGCTCAGGCGAGCCAGCAGCGGATTTTTTCCTCGCCTTTCACCGGGCCGACGACGGCGACGGCGAGCCGGGAGCGATGGAGGCAGTGGCAGGCCACGCGCTGGATGTCGGCGGGGGTGACGGCGAGGAGTTTGCGCTCGGTTTCCATGGGGCAGAGGACGCGGTTGTAGGCGAGGATGCTTTCGCCCATCCACATGATCTGGTTGGAGGTGGATTCGAGGCCCATGAAGGTCTGGCCGATGGTGTAGTCCTGGGCCTTTTTCAACTCGGCGCGGCCCGGCGCTTTGTCGCAGATGCTCTGGAGTTCGCGGAGGATCATGCGCACGGCTTTCTCCAGATTCGCGGCGTCGAGTCCGGCGGAAATGTGGATGGCTCCGGTGTCGGCGAGCGTAACCATGCCGCTCTGCACGTTGTAGCAAAAGCCGTGGCGCTCGCGGAGTTTCTGGAAGAGCCGGGAGCTCATGTTTTCGCCGAGGATCACGGAGAGGAGCTTGAGGGCGAAGCGGCGTTCGTCGGCCCGGCCAAAGGCGTGGAAGCCCATGGCGAGGTGCGTCTGCTCGGTCTCCTGCGTGGCGAGCGAGACGCGCGCGGTGCCGTGCTCGGGCCGGCTGCGGACGAAACGCGGGGAGCGTCCGCGCGGGAGGCGGGCGAGGAGGGGCGCGATGGTGGAGACGGCGCGGCTGTGGTCCACGGGGCCGGCGATGGTGACGATGGTGGTGGCGCCATTGTAGTGGCGCTGCTGAAAGCCGAGCAGCTCGGGGCGTTTCAGGCGGGCGATGCTTTCCACGGTGCCGGTGAGCGCGCGGCCGAGCGGGTGGCCGGGCCACATCGTGGAGGTGAGCAGCTCCTGCGCGTGCTGCGCGGGGTGGTCGCGATACATGAGGATCTCCTCGCGGATGACCTCGCGCTCGCGCTCGATCTCGGCAGGGGCAAACTGGCTGTCGAGATACATGTCGCAGAGCACATCGCAGAGTTGCGGGAGATGCTGCGCGGCGGCTTTGGCGTAGTAGCAGGTGTGGTCCTCGGTGGTGAAGGCGTTCAGGTAGCCGCCGAGGCCTTCCACGGATTCGGTGATCTTCTTCGCGCTGCGCCGTTTGGTGCCTTTGAAAAGCAGGTGCTCGATGAAGTGCGAGATGCCGCTGTGCTGCGCGGTCTCGTGCCGTCCGCCGATGGCCGCCCACAATCCCACGCTCACGCTTTTCATGTAAGGCATCTCGACCGAGGCAAGACGCACGCCGTTGGCGAGCTTGGTGAGGTGGTAGGGATATTCCATCAGGTGAACAATCGGGCGTTACTTCTTCGCTTTGGCTTTTTTCTTCGCGCGGAGTTCGAGGACGTGCTCGGCGAGTTCCAGGTCGTGGGGAAAGGTGATCTTGAAATTCCAGTCGTCGTTTTTCAGCAGCGCGATCTTCTTGCCCAGCTTCTGCACGGCGGAGACTTCGTCGGTGACCATCTCGTGATTCGCCATGAGCGCGGAGTAGGCCTGGAGGATGAGGCCGCTGGAAAAAATCTGCGGCGTCTGCATCGCCCACAGCCCCGTGCGCTCGACGCTCTCCGTGACCATCTGTTCGATGCTCGCGCGTTTCATGGTGTCGGGAATCTGCGAGGCGCAGCACGCCGCGCCGTGGATTTCGGCGAGTTCGAGGCAGGCGCGGATCAGCTTCGGGGTGGTCAGCGGGCGCGCCCCGTCGTGGATGGCCACGTACTCGCTGCCGATGCTGTTCACGGCCTGCAGGCCGTTCCACACGGAGATGTGCCGCTCCTCGCCGCCGCTGATGACCTTGGTGACTTTTTGCAGCTTCTCGTCGGAAACCAGCTTCTCCACTTCGTCCATGCCGTCCTCCTTCGTCACGATGAGGATTTCATGCACCTCCTTCACCTCGCTGAAGGCTTTGACCGAATGCCAGAGCACCGGTTTGCCGTCGAGCGGGGCAAAAAGTTTGTCGAAGCCCATGCGGCGGCTGCTGCCGGCGGCGACGATGATGGCGCTGACCATGGTGGAATTTAGGATTGAGGATTGAGCAGTTGGGAAGTGGCGAGCGGGTGCCCGGTTCCACTTCAGGCCAGCGCCGCGTTGACGGCGGCGCTGAGGGCGCGGCCATCAGCGCGACCGGAGGCGCGTTCGTTGGCGAGTTTCATCACGGCGCCCATTTCCTTTTTGGAAGTTGCGCCCGTCTCGGCGATGCAGGCGGCGACGAGGGCGGTGAGTTCCTCGGCGCTGAGCGCCTGCGGGAGATACGCGGCGAGGATGGCGGCCTCGGATTTCTCCTTGGCGGCGAGTTCGGGGCGGCCCCCTTTTTCAAAGCTCTCGATCGAGTCCTGCCGCTTCTTCATTTCCTTGCGCACCACGGCCAGCGCGGTGGCGTCGTCGAGGACGAAATGCAGCCCGCCTTTTTCGATGGCGACGTTTGTCAGCGCGCTCTTGAGCATGCGAATGACGCCGAGGCGCTCGGCCTCGCGCGCCTTCATTGCTTCTTTCAAATCGTGATCGATGCGCTCTTGGAAATTCATGGGGCGAGGAAGCTAGCCGATGGTCCGCCCGCCGCAAATGCTTTCACCCCCGGGCGGGTTGAGCCAAAGAAATAGTGGATAAACACTTTACTCTTCTGCCTTTGCGCCGGTAAAACCTCGCGCACTATGAAAATCATCGACGAGTTCAAAGCATTCATCATCAAAGGAAACGTAGTGGACCTCGCCGTCGGCGTGGTCATCGGCGCCGGGTTCGGCAAAGTGGTCGAGTCCATGGTCAAGGACGTGATCACTCCGCTGATCGGAGCCATCGGCGGACAGCCGGATTTCGCCGCGATCAAGCTCGGGCCCCTGATGATCGGCAGCTTTATCAATGCCGGCGTAGCGTTTTTCATCCTCGCTGCGGTCATCTTCTTCCTCGTCGTCAAGCCGATGAACGTCCTGATGGCCATGGCCAGGAAGAAGGAAGCGGAAGCGCCCGCCGCTCCGCCTCCCGTGCCGGAGGACGTGAAGCTCCTCATCGAGATTCGCGACCTCCTGAAGAAGTAAAACCTTGCACCCCGCACCTTTCAGCGGCAGCCGGCTCCAAGCTGGCTGCCGCTTTTATTTTGGTCGGAATTTTTTGAGGCGGCGGCGCAGATCGCCTTGCGCCTCGTCCAGCCACGGTCGCAAGCCCTCCGCCGAGACGACCAGCGCGCCGAAGCTGGTGGCGGTCTGCTGCTCCATGTGGTCGGAGGTGGCCACGGTGATCTCGTGCTGGCTGGCGTATTTGGCCACGAGGCGCTCCACGATTTCATCCGCAGTCTGCCCCGCTCCGGAGTAAAAAATCTGGATGCCGCCCGGCTCGGTCGCCTCGTTCGAGGACACGCCTTTGCCGTCAAAAACCGCGACCACGCGGACGCCGCTCGCGTCCTGGTACGCGGTGAGGATTTTCACCAGTTCATCGCGCGCCAGTGCCGTGCGCCGCGCGTGCAGTTTCCGCAATTCCGGCCACGCGAAGATCACGCTGTGACCATCGACGATCAGGTAGCGCATGGCTGCGCCGGGATGGTGAATCGTGATTGGGAATGGGTGAGCGGCGGTCACCGCGCCACCATCCACCCCTCACCGATCACTTTCTCCCCGCTACTCCGCAGCTGCAGCGGGAGCCTTCTCCTTCTTCGGCGCAGCCTTCTTCTTCACCACTTTCGCCTTCACCGGAGCGGCCTTGGATTTGACTTTGAGACGCTCGAGATAGGCGAGACGGCGGCGGCGTTTTTGGATTTTGTTCGTTTGCTGGCCCATAGAAATAGAGTTGGTTTTTGGATTGGGAGCGCAGTGCTTACGCTGCTCCCGCGGTGCGGTCAAGCAAAGCGCACATCTTCATGCGCGTCGGCCAGCGGGAGCCGCGCTGCGATCTCGTGAAGTACGAGCACCGCGGCGAGGCCGTCGGACACTTCGCGCCCGAAGCCCTGATCCCCGCGCCGCCATACGACCGCGCCCGCCCGTTCCTGCTCCAGCAGCACATCGACGCGCAGGCTGGGAATCTGAAAGTAGGCGTCGCGTTTCTCCGACCCGGCGGTAGGCCGGGTCGAAGGCGAAAGCACTTCGATGATGATGACGGGGCTATCGCACTTTCAGATCCGGGCCGAAGGGGCGGCTGGGTTTTCCGCGAAGCTGGCCATGCAGCATATCCGCCACGTTCGTCGAGATCGCGGTGTGGGCCAGGGTGCTGCCCGCCAGCGAAAAAACATCCCGCCGACGGATGCATGCCGCGGCTCTTCGCTCACCTCCCGTTTGAGATAGTTGGCGACGGACATCCATTCACCGGCAGCGCGTGAGCCCGTCATGCGGCGGACGAGGCCGCGCCGGGAACGCCGCGCAATCTTCGCTTTCTCTCCCATTGACGCCCTCCGCGACCGCCCCCATATTCCGCGCCCTTTTGCAAAACCACACCTACCAGGACATCGACATGGAACACATCCGCAACATCGCCATCATCGCTCACGTCGATCACGGCAAGACCACGCTCGTGGACCAGCTGCTCAAGCAGGCTGGCACCTTTCGCGCGAACGAAGCCAAGGCCAGCGAGATCCGCATCATGGACTCCATGGACCTCGAACGGGAGAAGGGCATCACCATCAAGGCGAAGAACGCGGCCTTCAAATGGCACGACTACCACGTGAACATCGTGGACACCCCCGGTCACGCGGATTTCGGCGGCGAAGTGGAGCGCATCATGAAGATGATCGACGGCGTGCTGCTCGTCGTGGACGCCTATGACGGCCCGCAGGCGCAGACGAAGTTTGTTTTGAAAAAGGCGCTGGAAAACGGCGCGAAGCCCATCGTCGTCATCAACAAGATCGACCGCGAAAACGCCCGCCCGCACAAGGTGCTCGACATGGTCTTCGAGCTTTTCATGGAGCTGAACGCCACCGACCTCCAGCTCGACTTCCCTGTGATCTACGCCTCCGCGCGCGATGGCTACGCGATGAAGGAAATCCATGAAGCGAGCACCACCATGGAGCCGCTCTTTGAGGCGATCATCAAATACATCCCGGCACCCGCGAAGAGCGACGCGCAGTATTTCCAAATGCTCGTCTCGAACCTCGACTACTCCGACTACCTCGGACGGATCGCCTACGGCCGCATCGTTTCCGGTCGCGTGAAGGTTGGAGACAACGTGGTCCACATCTCGAAGGACGGGAAACGTGCGCGCGCGAACGTGACCGCGCTTTTCGGCCACGTCGGCCTCGCCAAAGTGGAACTCAAGAACGCCAGCGCGGGCGACATCGTGGGACTCTGCGGCTTCGAGGACGCCTTCATCGGCGAGACCATCACCGACAGCGAGGAGCGCCTGCCGATTCCCTTCGTCGATATCGACCCGCCCACGATCACGATGAAAATCTGCATCAACGACGGCCCGCTCGCCGGACGTGAAGGCAAACTCCTCACCGCCCGCCAGGTCCGCGAGCGGCTCGTCCGCGAGACCCGCACGAACGTCTCCATTCTTTTCGCCGACACCGATGTCGCCGGCCATTTTGAAATCCAGGCCCGCGGCGAAATGCAGATCGCCATCATCGTCGAGCAAATGCGCCGCGAGGGCTTTGAAATCCTTGTCTCCCGCCCCGAGGTCATCTTCCACCGCGACGAGGCCGGCACCCTCCTCGAACCTCTCGAAACGCTGTATGTCGATGTCCCGAACGACACCCTCGGCGACATCCTCCAGTCCCTCGCCGGGCGCAAAGCCGAGATCACCCACATGGAGCACAACCCGCACAGCGTCACCGTCCAGGCCGTCGTCCCCACCCGCGGCCTCATCGGCTTCGAGACCGACCTCGTCAACGCCACCAAAGGTCACGGCATCATGTCCCACATCTTCAAGGAATACGGCGAGCA
>CAIQUL010000136.1 GCA_903874975.1 uncultured Chthoniobacter sp.
AGATCGAGTTGAACCGGCGGATGAACGCGACGCTGGAGGCGATGGCGCGGGCGCTGTTCCAGAGCTGGTTCGTGGATTTCGACCCCGTCCGCGCCAAACTCGATCCCGCGCCTGCGGGACCGACCCTCGACCCCGCCACCGCCGCCCTCTTCCCCGAGCACTTGGAAGACTCCCCGCTCGGACATATTCCCAAAGGCTGGACAGCGGGAACAGTCGTCGAAGGCTTCAATCTCACGATGGGCCAATCGCCACCCGGCGACACCTACAACGAGGAAGGCAACGGGCTGCCGTTCTACCAAGGTCGAACCGACTTCGGTTTCCGTTTCCCGACGCGCCGAATCTATTGCTCCGCGCCCACTCGCTACGCTAAGCCCGGTGACACGCTCGTCAGCGTCCGTGCCCCCGTTGGCGACATCAACATGGCGAACGAGGAATGCTGTATCGGGCGAGGCGTCGCCGCCGTGCGCCACAAATCCGGCGCGACTTCCTTCACCTACCACTCGATGGCGCACCTCTATCCCGACTTCGCCCGCTTCGAGGCGGAAGGCACGGTCTTCGGCTCCATCAATAAAGACAGTTTCGAGAAACTCCGCTTCGTCATTCCACCAGACGAGATTGTTGCCGCCTACGAACGCCAAGCTGGTCCACTCGACGAACAAATCCGCACACTCGAAAACCAATCCCGCACCCTCGCCACCCTGCGCGACACGCTGCTGCCGAAGCTGCTGAGCGGGGAGTTGAGCGTGGCGGAAACCGTTGCAAAATCTGCAACAGTTCAAACCCGAAAGGAGACGAACCGATGAGCGACGAACCTTTGCCCCAATCTGAAATCATCCTTTACCAGACGGAGGACGGGCGGACGCGCGTGCAGTGCCGCTTTGAAAACGAGACGCTGTGGCTGACGCAGGCGCTCATCTCAGAGCTGTTTCAGGTCTCGGTGCCGACCGTGAACGAGCACCTGAAAGGCATTTACGCCGAGGGTGAACTGGCGGCAGGGGCAACTATTCGGAAATTCCGAATAGTTCGATTGGAGGGCAGTCGGGAGGTGGCGCGGGAGATCGAGCATTACAACCTCGACGCCATCCTCGCGGTCGGTTTCCGCGTCCGCAGCCAGCGTGGCACGCAATTTCGTCAATGGGCTACGGCGCGCTTGAGCGAGTATCTGGTGAAGGGCTTCACCATGGACGACGAGCGGCTCAAGAACCCGCCGGGCAAGGGCCAGAAGGATTATTTCGACGAGCTGCTGGAGCGCATCCGGGACATCCGGTCGTCGGAGCGGCGCTTCTACCAGAAGGTGCTCGATATTTACGCGACGAGCGTGGACTACACGCCGGACGCGGAGCAGTCGCACCAATTCTTCGCCGCCGTGCAGAACAAAATGCACTGGGCGACGCACGGCCACACCGCCGCCGAGGTCATCGCGGAGCGGGCGGATGCGGCGAAACCGTTCATGGGCCTGCTAACCACGCGGGCCGGCGGCATCGTGCGGAAAGATGACGTGGCCGTGGCCAAGAACTACCTCACGGAGGACGAGCTTCAGGTGCTCAACCGCATCGTGAACCTTTACATCGAATACGCGGAGCTACAGGCGCTGGAGCGCAAGGCGATGACGATGCAGGACTGGATCACGAAGCTGGACGAGTTTCTGAAAATCTCGGGGCGCAAGCTGCTGGATCACGCGGGGACGATTTCCGCCGAGTCCGCCAAGGCGAAGGCCGAGCTGGAGTATGCCCGGTATCGGTTGCTGCTGGATGCACAACCGCAGCGCGTGGATGCGGAGTTTGAAAAGGCGGCGAAGGAACTCAAAGAGACTCACGCGGAGGCGCGGAGAACGCGGAGGAAGAAGCTATGAAAGAACTGGATGACATCACGGGGGCGATCGTGGATGCGGCGGTGAAGATTCACATGGAGCTGGGGCCGGGGTTGCTGGAGTCGGTTTATGAAGTGGTGCTGGCTCGTGCGCTGGAGAAACGGGGATTCCATGGCGAACGGCAGAAGGTCATTCGGTTTGAATACGACGGCATGGTTTTCGAGGAAGGTTTCCGCACTGACTTGCTCGTGGAAGGCCGCGTAGTCGTGGAACTCAAATCCGTGGAAAAACTTGCCCCAGTCCACAGCAAGCAAGTCCTGACCTATCTCCGCCTGATGAATCTTCCTGTCGGCCTGCTCATTAACTTCGGGGCCGCGACGCTCAAAGAAGGGCTCCATCGCATCGTCAACAATCTCCCCACCTCCGCGTCTCCGCGCCTCCGCGTGAACCAATCCCAGCCATGAGCCTCAACGAATCCATCGTCGAAGACGCCGCGCTCGAATGGTTCGGGGAGCTGGGCTATGCGGTGGGGCACGGGCCGCATCTCGCGCCCGGTGAACCGGCGGCAGAGCGGGATTCGTTTAGTGAGGTGGTGCTGGTGGGGCGCTTGCGCGCGGCGATGGCGCGGCTGAATCCGGCCATTCCTGAGGAGGCCCGCGAGGAGGCGTTGCGCAAGGTGCTGCGGGTGGGGACGCCTTCGCTCACGCAGACGAACCGCGCGTTTCACCGGATGCTGCGCGATGGCGTGCCGGTGGAGTATCCGCGGCCCGATGGCAGCATCGCGGGCGATCATGTGCGGCTGGTTGATTTCGCCGAGGTGCGGGCGAACGACTGGCTGGCGGTGAACCAGTTCACGGTGATCGAGGGGCAGCACAACCGGCGGCCGGACATCGTGGTTTTCGTCAACGGTCTGCCGCTGGGCCTGATCGAGCTGAAGAACGCGGCGGATGAGGACGCGACGATCTGGAGCGCCTACGCGCAGCTTCAAACCTACAAGGCGGAGATTCCCTCGCTGCTGCATTACAACGCGGCGCTGGTGGTGAGCGACGGCTTGCAGGCGCGCATGGGTTCCGTGACGGCGAACCAGGAGTGGTTCAAGGTCTGGCGCACCATTGATGGCGAGGGCGACGCGCCGAAGACGGCGCTGGAGCTGGAGGTGCTGGTGCGCGGGGTGTTCGAGCGGCAGCGGTTCCTCGATCTGCTGCATCATTTCATCGTCTTTGAGGAAGACCCGGACAACGGGCAACTGCACAAGATCATCGCGGGCTACCACCAATTCCACGCGGTGAATGCGGCAGTGGAGGAAACGGTGCGCGCCAGCGGGATGACCGAGACCGGCAGCGTGCTGCGCGAGGAGCCGTTGGGCCGTCACTGGAGCGGCAAGATGCACGGCGGCAAGCCGGGCGACCGTCGTGCGGGCGTGGTCTGGCACACGCAGGGCAGCGGCAAGAGTTTCTCCATGCTCTTCTTCGCTGCGCGCATGGTGCGGCATCCGGCGATGCAGAACCCGACGCTGGTGGTGTTGACCGACCGCAACGATCTCGACGACCAGCTTTTCGGCCAGTTCCAACGCTGCGCGGACATCCTCGGCCAGACGCCGGTGCAGGCGCGGGACCGGGAGCATTTGCGGGAACTGCTAAACCGGGCCAGCGGCGGGGTGATCTTCACGACCATTCATAAATTCATGCCCGAAAAGGGCGAGGCGATGCCGGAGCTGAGCGCGCGGCAGAACATTGTCGTGACCGCGGATGAAGCGCACCGCAGCCAGTATGGCTTCGGCGGGAAGGTGAATGAAAAGACCGGAGAGATGTCCTACGGCTTCGCCAGCAACCTGCGCGATGCCTTGCCGAATGCGTCGTTCATCGGGTTCACCGGCACGCCCATCGAGAAGACGGACGCGAACACGCGGGCGGTCTTTGGCGATTACATTTCCATCTACGACATCCAGCGCGCCGTCGCCGACAAGGCCACGGTGCCGATCTATTACGAGAGCCGGATTTCCAAGCTCAGCCTGAACGCCGCCGAGTTGCCGAAGCTCGACGCGGAGTTTGAGGAGATCACCGAAGGCGAGGAGCTGACGAAGAAGGAAAAGCTCAAGACGAAGTGGGCCGCGCTGGAGGCGCTGGTGGGCGATCCGAAACGCATCGCACTGGTGGCCGCCGATCTGGTGGCGCATTTCGAGAAGCGCGTGGAGGCGATGGACGGCAAGGCGATGATCGTCTGCATGAGCCGCCGCATCTGCGTGGACCTCTACGATGCCCTCATCAAGCTGCGTCCTGAGTGGGCGGAAGAAACGCTCAAAGTCGTGATGACCGGCAGCGCCGAGGACGGTCCCGAATGGCAGAAGCACATCCGCAGCAAGGAGGCCCGGCGCAAGCTGGCGAACCGCTTCAAGGACGCCAAGGACCCTTTCAAGATCGTCATCGTGCGCGACATGTGGCTGACCGGCTTCGACGCGCCCTGCCTGCACACGATGTATGCGGACAAGCCGATGCAAGGCCACGGCCTCATGCAGGCGATAGCGCGCGTGAACCGCGTCTTCCGCGACAAGCCCGGCGGGCTGGTGGTGGATTACCTCGGCCTCGCCGATCAGCTCAAGAAGGCGCTCATCACCTATACCGAGAGCGGCGGCCAGGGCGATCCGACCTTCGACACCGCGCAAGCCATCGCCGTGATGCTGGAGAAACACGGCATCGCCTGTGACCTGATGCATGGCTTCAACTGGGACAAGTGGACGACCGGCAAACCCACCGAACGCCTCGCCCTCATCCCATCCGGACAGGAACACATCCTGGAACAAGACGACGGCAAGAAGCGCTGGGTGCAGGTGGTGACGGAGCTTTCCCGCGCCTTCGCCCTCTGCGCCGCGAGTGATGAAGCGACGGAGATCCGCGACGACGTGAGTTTTTTCCAAGCCCTGCAAGCCGCGCTGAACAAGCAGAGCAGCAAGAGCGGGAAGTCGCCCGAGCAAATCGACGCCGCCGTGCGCCAGCTCGTGAGCAAGGCCATCACGACGGAAGGCCAAGTAATCGACGTCTTCACCGCCTCGGGATTGAAGAAGCCGGACATCAGCATCCTGAGCGACCAATTCCTCGCTGAAGTGCGCGGCCTCAAGCACAAGAACGTCGCCGCCGAGCTGTTGGAGAAACTGCTCAAGGACGAACTGAAAGTCCGCTCCAAGCACAACCTCGTGCAGAGCCAGGTCTTCTCCGAGAAGCTCAAGAAAACCCTCAACGCCTACCACAACCGAGCCATCTCCACGATGCAGGTCATCGAAGAGCTGATCAAACTCGCCAAGGACCTCGACGCCGCCACCAAGCGCGGGGAGGACATGGGGCTCACGGACGACGAAATCGCCTTCTACGACGCCCTCGCCACTAACGACAGCGCCATGCAAGCGATGGGCGACGCGAAGCTCAAACTCATCGCCGCCGAACTCATCACCCAGGTGAAAAAGAGCGTGACCATCGACTGGACCCTCCGCGAAAGCGCCCGCGCCAAGATCAAGGTGATGGTGAAGCGCATCCTCAACAAACACGGCTACCCGCCCGACTTGCAGGAAGAGGCCGTGAAGACCGTGCTCATGCAGGCGGAGCTGCTGTGTGCGGAGTGGGTGTGAGGCTTGCCCCTCGGATCAAGAGGGATTCTGCCCCGCCGCATGCTCAAAGAGCGGGCCGACTTCGCGCGGGACACTGAGGAGGCCGCGGGCGCTGGCGCAGGCGATCTGCATGAGTTCGCAGGAGTCGTAGTGATCGGGCCGGCCTTGCGGGCACCACCATGCGGTGCGGCGGGCGCCGCGGGCGTCGGTGAATTCGCGGCGGTCCCAGGCGGCAACCTGTTTGCGGTAGTCCTGATCGGCGGCGGGGAGGATGCGCCAGTCGGTTTCGCCGTAGCCGTGCAGGAAGAAGTTTGAGATTTTGATCCGGGGTTTCCTCTCGGTAAGTTGCCGCATGCCCTTTCCCGCAACCGAGCCTCCGCGCCAATTCGCCAGCGACAACTGGGCCGGCATCTGCCCGGAAGCGTGGGCGGCGCTGGCGGAGGCCAATGCCGGCCACGCGCCAAGCTACGGCGCGGACGCGTGGACGACCGAGGCGGTGCGGTTGATCCGCGAAGTTTTCGAGACGGAGTGCGAGGTGCATTTCGTTTTCAACGGCACGTCGGCCAACTCGCTAGCGGTGGCCGCGATGTGCGCGCCGTTCGAGAGCGTGCTCTGCCACGAGCACGCGCATCTGGTGAGTGATGAGTGTGGCGCGCCCGGCTTTTTTGCCCACGGCACCACGCTCCGGCCGGTCGCGGGCGAGTGGGGCAAAGTGCGCCCGGCAGAGGTGCGGGCAGCGGCGCTGCGGCGCAGCGATGTGCATCATCCGAAACCGGGCGCGCTCAGCCTCACGCAGTCCACGGAACTCGGGACGGTCTACGCGCCGGAGGAAGTCGCGGAATTGGGGGAGGCGGCGCGGGCATTGGATTTGTGGCTGCACATGGATGGCGCGCGCGTGGCCAATGCCGTCGCGAGTCTCGGTGTGGCGCCGCGGCGGATCACGTGGGAGGCCGGGGTGGATGTGCTCTCGCTCGGCGGCACGAAGAACGGCATGCCCTTTGGCGAGGCGCTGGTTTTTTTCGACCGCGGGCTCGCGCGGGACTTCGCTTTTCGCCGGAAGCAAAGCGGCCAGCTCGCGTCGAAGATGCGCTTCCTCGCCGCGCCGTGGGTGGGTATGCTGCGCGATGGCTCCTGGCTGCGCCACGCCGCGAACGCGAATGACCGCGCGGCGCAGCTCGCACGCGGTCTGGGCGCGCTTCCCGGAGTGGCGGTGCTTTATGCGCGGGAGGCGAACGCGGTTTTTGCCGCGCTGCCGCCGCCGATGCGCGACGGCCTGCGGGCGCGCGGCTGGCAATTTTACACTGATGTCGGCCCCGACGGCGCGGCGCGGCTGATGTGCTCGTGGGATACGACGGAGGAGGACGTGGCCGCTTTTCTCCGCGACGCGGCGGCAGTGTAGCGCAAGCCTCCGGCTTGCCGTATCGCAGTGCGTCCCGCCTGCCCGCGCGTGGCAAGCGGGACGCATGCGGATACGGCAGGCGAGACGCCTGCGCTACGATGCGGCAGCGCTGGCGCAATAGGCGCACCTGGGGGACAGTGCGGCGGAGACCAAACGATGCACCCCGAACCTCGCAAACTGGCCCGCGTGCTCTTTGACGAAGCGCACGGCGAAAGCTGGACTGTCTCTGCCGAACGGGCGCGTGAGATGCAGCCGGAGAACGCGGCCAATTCATCGTATCAGCGCGCCGCCGATCTGCTCACCGCGCGCGATTTCATCGTCGCCCGCCATCTCACGGGGCCGCTGGAAAGTCCCGCGCTCGCCGGGGCCGGGGTGCTCGTGCTGCTGCACCCGTGCGACGCGCGCTGGGAGCGCACGACCTCGCGCGGTTCGCCCATGCTCGCGCCGCGCGAGGTCGCGGACATCCTTGCCTTTGTCCGCGCGGGCGGCGGGCTGCTCGTGGTCACGGAGTATGAGCACGAGAAATATGGCGACAATCTCAACGACCTGCTCGCGCCGGCCGGGTTGTGGATCGAAAGCGGCACGGCCATTGATCGCACGGCGTGCATTCATGAAAACGCGGAGTGGCTTTTCGGCGAGGCGGACGGCGGCACGACGCTGGCCCACGGCGTCGCGCAAGCGTGCTTTTACCGCGCGAGCTGGGTCGAGGCGACAGGGCCGGACGCGCAGCTCGCGTGGAGGACTTCGCCGCGCGCGTATCCGCCCGATGCGGGGTTGATCGCCACCGCGCGCCTGGGTGCAGGGCGCATTGTGGTCGTGACGGATTCCGTGCTTTTCGGCGATGAGCGCATCGGCGCGTACGGGCACGAGCAGCTTTGGCTGAATGTCATCCATTGGCTCGCCGCGCCCGCGTTTGAAAAGGACCACTCGCCCGCGCCGGCTGCGCTGCCGGAGGCGTGGAGTGAGTTGAAGGCGGCGGTGAATCAACTGCGCGCGCGGCAACTCCCCGACGGGAGCGTTCCCGCCGAGCACCACGCCGAGGTCGGGTCGCTGGTCGGCGAGGTGCTCGCCGCGTGTGCCGCGCTGCGCCCGGAGTTTCCGCATCAGGCGGAATATCTCGACCAGCTCCCGCACGATTTCCGGGCGTGGATGGCGGGTGGGTTCGCCCGTCCGGATTTCGGCGCTGCCCTGGCCGCGTTTCATCCCGAGCGCGACCGGCACGATGGACGCGCGCACCTCGTGGTCTTCCCGCTCTACACGCCGAACGCCTCGCGCGACACGCGCTTCGAGGCGCTGCTCATGCGCACGCCGTGGCCGGACTGGCTCGCCGCGCGCGAGCGCACCGGGTATCGCAACGCCAAGTTCGCGCCCGGCCATCTCGTCGTTTTCACCGACGGCTACGCCAGCGAGTGCGCCGTACTTTTTCCCGAGACCGTCGCGCTCGCGGCGCATCCCTCGAACCACTTCGCCACCATCTTCTGCGACCGCGAAGCCCGGCGTCTGCAAAGCACCGCCCGGCGCGCCGCCGCGGCCACCGGTCTCCCGCTTTTCCCGGAACTCGAATGTTGGCTCGGCGCGCGCGCGCTCATCGAGGACACGACGGCGTTCTGGGATCTCATCCACGACGCTTCGCACAGTCTCGGCGAACTGCCGTTCGATCCGTTCATGATCCGCCAGCGCGCGCCGTTCTGGATGTACGGCATCGAGGAATTGCGCGTCGATCTCCGCAGCTTTGAGGAAGCCGCGCGCCTCGCCGCCGAGGGCTTTCCGTTCGCGCGTTACGTCACGTGGGCCATCGTCCTCGACCGCATCTTCCGCTTTCCCATCACCGGCCCGCGCGTGCGCAACTACGACGCCCTCGGCGGCCAACTCCTTTTCGCCTACCTCCACCAGCACGATGTCGTGATCTGGCGCGACAACCGGCTCACGATCCGCTGGGATGCGGCGGCCAACGGCATCCGCGGCCTGCGGGCGGAACTGACGGCGCTCTAGAAATTCGGCGCCGACTGCTCAAAACTCAGGGTTTGGCTGACCGCCCACAAGCTCGTCTCCCGCTATGTCCCGCCCAATGTGGCGTCGCACTGGCAGGCCGGCGCCCGCGAGATCAACGACGAGCACGACTTGAAAAAGTGGCTCGCGCTTGTCCACGACGACGAGTTCCCGCTGGGAAACTTTCACCTCAATCTGCAGCGGCGGATGCGCTAGCGCCGCGGTGGCGGGACGAGCACGGACTGCATGCCGGCGGCGTCAGCGGCGGCGATGCCGGTGGAGGTGTCTTCAAAGACGAGGCAGCGCGCGGGCGCGACCTGGAGGCGGAAGGCGGCTTCGAGAAAAGGGTCGGGCGAGGGTTTGCCTCGCTGGTAATCCTCCGCGCAGACGATGGCATCGAAGAGATCGGCGATGCCGAGCGCACGGAGGGTGCTGAGGACGATGCGGCGATGCCCACCCGAGGCGACGGCGAGCGGTTTCACGCCGTGAAATTTCCG
>CAIQUL010000137.1 GCA_903874975.1 uncultured Chthoniobacter sp.
CACTCGGGTCGAGTGCTCCACCCGGAACCCGCCGCCACGCGCCCCTCACCGCCGCACCTCCACCAATTTCCCATCCACCAACTCCACCACCCGCCCCATCCGTCCTGCCAGCTCCGGCGCGTGCGTGACCATGATCACCGCCACGCCCTGCGCACGATTCAGCTCCGCGAGCAAATCCACCAGCCGCCCCGCGTTCACCCGGTCGAGCGCGCCAGTCGGCTCATCGGCGAGCAGCAGCTTCGGCTGATTGATGAGCGCCCGCGCCACCGCCACGCGCTGCCTTTCCCCGCCTGATAACTGCCCCGGCCGATGCCCGCGCCGATGCTCCAACCCCACCGCTGCCAACAGCGACTCCGCCCGCTCCCGCAGCGCCCGCCGATCGCCGCCGCGCTGGGCCAGCGTCGGCACGAGTACGTTTTCCAGCACCGTGCATTGCGGGAGCAGATGATGAAGCTGGAAGATGAACCCGACCGTCGTGCTCCGGTACGCCGCCACCTCCGCCGCGCCGAGCTGCAGCACATCGCGCCCGTCCACGAGCACCTCGCCCGCGTCCGCCCGATCCAGCGCGCCGACGATATTCAGCACCGTGCTTTTCCCCGAACCCGACGGCCCGGTGATCGCGATCGTTTCCCCCGCCGCCACGCTAAGATCCACACTGCGCAACACCTCCACCGCATCGCCGCCATCGGGAGCGCGGTAGGTTTTCGTGAGGTTTTTGATTTCGAGGAGCATGGCGGGGATTCAGTCACGCCAAGGCGCATGGGCGCAAAGGTTCTTTCGCGTCATCGCGCCGACGGCAGGGTTCGCGGTGAGAAATACATGGTCATCCTGAGCGAAGCGGAGGCTTTGTGGAGGATAGCGGCCTTTTTTCAGCCGCCAGCTTCGACCGACTTCCCGTCTCCTTGCGGCGCCTCGTTTGGCCGCGCGAGGCGGCAAAGCTCGCTTACTCCATCCCCAGTTTCTCCTTCCCGGCGGGTGAGATGCGGTCGGGCGACCAGGGCGGATCCCACACGAGTTGGACGTTCGCGCTGGCCACGCCAGAGACGGTGAGGATGCGCTGTTCGGCGTCGGCGGCGAGCGAGGGACCCATGCCGCAACCGGGCGCGGTGAGCGTCATTTTCACGCTCACGGCCTGGCCCTTGCCGCTCGGGTCGTCGGCGGTTTCGACGGAATAGATGAGGCCGAGATCGACGATGTTCACGGGGATTTCCGGGTCGTAGCACTCGCGGAGTTGCGCCCAGACTTGCGCTTCATCGAACGGCCCGTCTGCCGCCGCTCCGCCCGTGGCAACCTCGCGTCCGAGCGCGTCGCCGTCCCCGCCGTTGATGCGGAAAAGGCCGGACTGGTTGGCGACCAGCACGGTGAAACTGCCGCCGAGCGCCTGGGTGATCATGACCTCGGAGCCGGCGGCGAGGGTGAGCGGGTCGCCCATCGGGATGCGGATGGCTTCGACGTCGCGGGTGAGCGGGATGTAGGTGGGATCGGACATGGCGGGGCGCAATGTGGATGGGGTAGGGGAAATAACAATGCGAGAAGGGCGGACGGAAATCTCCTCTCCCGTCTTGCTCTCGATTGATCCGTTCGCGACGCTGCGCGCTCACTTTTTTCACTCCAAAAACTATGTGCGGAATCATCGGCTATATCGGCAAATCACCAGCGGTGCCCATCCTTCTCGACGGGTTGCGGCGGCTGGAATATCGCGGCTACGACTCGGCGGGCGTGGCGATTTTTGAGGATGGAAAAGTGGAGGTGCGGAAACGCATCGGGCGGATCGCGAATCTCGCCGAACTGATCAAGGAGTCGCCCCCCGTCGGGACGATCGGTATCTCGCACACGCGCTGGGCCACGCACGGCGGAGTCACGGATGCCAACGCGCACCCGCACGCCGACCAGAGCGGCAAACTTTTTCTCTGCCACAACGGCGTGATCGAAAACTACGCCGTGCTGAAGGAGGCGCTGGTGCGCGAGGGGCACACGTTTCAAAGCCAGACAGACACCGAGGTGCTGGCGCATCTCGTGGGCAAGGCCTACGACGCGGCGGGTGGCGAACCGACGAAAGGCCGGTTGATCGAGGCGCTGCGCACGGCGCTGAAGCAGGTGGTGGGGACATACGGTATCGTGCTCCTGCACCGCGATGTGCCGGACGTGCTGATCGGCGCGCGACGCGGCAGCCCGCTGGTGCTGGGCATTGGAAAAGGGGAATACTTTTTCGCCAGCGACGTCAGCGCGATCGTCTCCTACACGCGCGATGCGATCTATCTGAAGGACTACGACCTGGCCGCGCTGACGCGGGAAGATTTTGAAATCACCAGCCTGCTCGGCGGGGCGAGCGGCTTTGAAGTCACGAAGGTGGAGATGACCGAGGAGGATGTGAGCAAGGGCGACTACGCGCATTTCATGCTCAAGGAAATCTACGAGCAGCCGGAGACGGTGCTCGACGCGATGCGCGGGCGGCTCAGCCGCGAGCAGGCCACGGCGGTGCTCGGCGGGTTGGAGATGACCGCGCAGGAGCTGCGCAGCGTCGAGCGGATCATCCTCACCGGCTGCGGCACGGCGAGCCACGCGGCGATGGTCGGCGAGTACGTGATCGAGGCGCTCGCGCATGTGCCGGTGGAGATCGAGTTTGCGAGTGAGTTTCGCTACCGGAACATGCCGCTGCCCGCGCACACGCTGGTTTTTTGCCTCAGCCAGAGCGGCGAAACCGCCGACACCCTCGCGGCCCTGCGCGAGAGCCAGCGCAAGGGCCACAAGACCCTCGCCATTTGTAACAACGTGGCCTCGACCATCGCGCGCGAAAGCGACGGCGGCGTCTACATGCACGCGGGGCCGGAGATCGGCGTGGCGGCGACAAAATCCTTCACCAGTCAGGTGACGATCCTCACGCTCATCGGGCTGCTCCTCGGGCGCATCCGCCATCTCAGTTCGATGGAGGGGCTGGCGATCATCAATGAGCTGGAGGCGCTGCCGGAAAAGATCACGCGCATCCTCGCGCAGAGCGACCGGATCAAGGCGGTCGCGGAGAAATACTGCCACGCGCACTCGATGATGTTCCTCGGGCGGCAGTTCAACTACCCCGTGGCGCTGGAAGGCGCGCTGAAGATGAAAGAGATCAGCTACATTCACGCGAGCGGCCACCCCAGCGCCGAGCTGAAGCACGGCGTCATCGCGCTGATTTCCCCGGAGCTGCCGAGCGTCTTCATCGCGCCCGACGACAGCGTGCTCGACAAGAACATCAGCAACATCGAGGAGGTCAAAGCGCGCCAAGGCCCCGTCATCGCCATCGCCACCGAGGGCAATACGAAGCTCGCGAAGATCTGCGACGACGTGATCTACATCCCGGCCTGCCCAGACTACCTCTCACCGCTCCTCACCTCCATCCCCCTGCAACTCCTCGCCTATCACGCCGCCGTGGCCCTCGGCTGCGACGTGGACAAACCGCGCAACCTCGCGAAGAGCGTGACGGTGGAGTAAGCGGCCCGGAGGCTCGAAAGGCCCACCGGGTGAACGTGGGAGCGGGGCGCGACCGGAGCGCTCCCCCGGTCCAATCCCGCTTCCCCCAAAAAAACAGCACGCCGCCGGGGTCACCGGCGGCGTGCTGACCAAACCAAGATGGGGAAAGCGCTTAGAGCGTCTTGCAGAATTCCTCGAAGCGATCGAGGCCCTTTTTGATGACGTCGAGGCTGGTGGCGTAACTCAGGCGCACCGTGGCGTCGTTGCCAAAGGCGATGCCGGGGACGACGGCGACTTGGTGCTTGCTGAGCAGGCGGTCGGCGAAGTTGGAGGAGCTGAGGCCGAGCTTGCCGATGTTCACGAGGACGTAGAACGCGCCCTCGGGTTTGACCACGCTGACGCGGGCCATGGAGGCGAGGCGGTTGACCATGTAGTTGCGGCGCATCTCGAATTCGTCGCGCATGTCGGTCACCGGCTGCTGGTCGCCCTTGAGCGCGGCGAGCGCGCCTTTTTGCGCGAAGCTGCACGGGTTCGAGGTGCTGTGGCTCTGGATGGCGTCGATGGCTTTGGCGATGGCCTCGGGTGCGCCGAGGTAGCCGAGCCGCCAGCCAGTCATGGAGTAGGCTTTGGAAAAGCCGTTGATCGTGATGGTGAGGTCGGCCGCGCCGGGGAGCGAGGCGGTGCTCACGTGGGGCACGCCTTCGTAGGTGAGCTTTTCGTAGATTTCGTCGGAAAGGATGAGGATCTCCTCGTCGGCGCAGACCTCGACGATGGCGGCCAATTCCTCGCGCGTATAGACGGCACCGGTGGGGTTGCCGGGGGAGTTGATGATGACGAGTTTGGTGCGCGGGGTCATGGCGTCCTGCATCTGCTCGGCGGTCATTTTCCAGCCGCTGGCCTCGGTGGTCTGGACGATGACGGGCTCGGCTCCGGCGAGGCGGACCATCTCGGGATAGCTCAGCCAGTAGGGCGCGGGGATGATGACTTCGTCGCCGGGCTGGCAGGTGGCGAGGATGGCGTTGTAACAGGAGTGCTTGGCGCCGTTGCTGACGATGATCTGGCTCGGTTTGTAGTCGAGGCCGTTGTCGGCTTTGAACTTATCGGAAAGGGCCTGGCGCAGCTCGGGGGTGCCGGCGCTGGGGGTGTATTTGGTGAAGCCCATTTCGAGCGCGGCCTGGGCGGCAGCTTTGATGTGCTCGGGGGTGTCCATGTCCGGCTCGCCGGCCCCGAATCCGCAAACGTCGAGACCCTCGGCTTTCATGGCCTTGGCTTTCGAGTCGATGCTAAGGGTGAGCGAGGGGGTGAGGATGGTGGCGCGTTGGGAAAGTTCCATGTGGATGTAGGATTTTGGATTTAGGATTTAGGATTTTTTCGTGAACCAGCCCTCAACGAGTGGTTTCAAATTGTTTTCTTTGATCTGGACGATGCCCATCTCGCGCTCGGCGTTTTCCGCGGAGTCGGAGGCATGGGCGGCGTTGACCATGATGGTCTGGCCAAACTCGCGGCGGATGGTGCCGGGAGGCGCTTTCGAGGGATCGGTCGGGCCGAGGACCTCGCGGATTTTGCGCACGGCGTCGATGCCCTGGTAGCAAAGGGCGATGCACTTTTCCGAGCCCGGCTCGCTGCGCCGGTCGGCGGGGCAGTCGCTGGGCTTGAGGCCGGCCATGAACTTCACGATCTGCTCCCAGTTTTCGCGTCCGTTGATGGGGCCGAGCAGGTCGCCGAGCTTCGTCTGCACGTCGTCGCCGAGCGTGATGGAAAGCTCCTGCTCCAGCACCTTGCGGGCGATTTCACCGGAGCGGCCGCGCAGTTTGTCCTGCAGGACATCGAGCACGGGGCCGTAAAACTCCTCGGCCTGCGCCACGCTCATGCGATGCACTTTGCACGCGATGATGCAGAGGCCGGTGCGGGAGAAAAGGTCGATCACGCCGCCGGGCCGCGCGTTGGGGAAGCGAAAGTTGTCCGGCTTGATGAGCACGAGCGTCTTCTCGACGTTCGCGCCGGCGGGGAAGGTGACGGCTTTGTCGAGCAACCCGCCGTCGGTATCGGAATAGGACGCCCACAGCTTCAAATCGGCCTCGGCGCTGGCCGCATCGGGTGGTGCGAGGACGCCCGGCTCGAAGTAGGTCGGGTTCCCGTTTTCATCCTCCAGATAGTCGCCGTAGGTGTCGCGGATGGTCTCGCCGCTGGTCCGCTCATTGACGATGTGCCCGACGGTCGAGCGCAGGGTGTTGACGGCGTTCTCGCCCTTGAAAACGAGGAGCAGCACGCGGGGCGGCACGGCGCCGTTGCGCGGGCTGAAATTGGCGAGCACATACTTGCGGATCAGTTCCTGCGTGGCGCGATGCCTCGGCTCGGGGTCGTTGACGATCATCGCCGCGTATTTCTCCACCAGCTCGGCGCTCGGCGCGAACATCCGCGCGGCCACCACCTCCAGCCCGGTGCGCGAAATCAGGCGCGCGAGGATGCCCCCGGTTCGCGCTTTGCGAATCGAGTAAGGAGTGACGATCACGTAGGAAATTTCTTCGGCCATAGATAAAAAGTGCCCGCGCAGTCCGCTGGAAAATCAGTCTTTCACAGCGTGGAACCGACGCAGGCTTTGGTGGAAAAGTGGTAGGTTTTTTGCGGGCGCGCAAGCTATCGGCGGGCGGCGAGAGGCGTCAACGAGTTTTTCCCACACCGCGCGGAGCGGCGGAGAATGTGGTCGTGGTCGGAATCCGGGGCAGGCCCAGCGGCCCGCCGCTACTCCTTGCGTTCGTAGGTTTTGTCCGGATCGAATAGTTTCCGCTCCGCGATTTCTACCGGTTGCCCGTCGGGGGTGAAGGCCTGGAAGAAGCAACTCTCGTAGCCGGTGTGGCAGGCACCGCCGGTTTGCTCGACTTCGAAGAGGAGCGTGTCCGCGTCGCAATCGGCGGCCCAGCGGACGACGCGTTGGGTGTGGCCGCTGGTCTCGCCTTTGAGCCAGAATTTCTGCCGCGACCGGCTCCAGTAATTCATGGAGCCAGTGCGCAGGGTGGCTTCCAGCGAGGCGGCATTCATCCAGGCCATCATCAGGACACGGCGGGAGGCGGCGTCCTGGACGATCGCGGGGATAAGGCCGTCGGCGTTGTATTTGAGCGGTGGGAGATTCATGGCGTGGATTTCGTGGTAAAAAAAGTCCGGCGATCCTTGCGGGGAGTCGCCGGGCGGTGCAACGGATTTTTCCCAACCGGTTTCTCACTATTAAGAGCCCGCGGGGTCGAGGCACGGTTTTAGCTAAACTCGTCGTCGCCTATGCCGCTTCTCACCAGCGCTCCCGAAATTCCCCCGGAAGAAAGGGAGCAGATTCTGCAGACCATCGAGATGTTCGAGGTCATCACGCAGGCCAATCCGCAGGATTGCCAGTCGCTGGAGATCCTCAAGGACGCCTATCAACGCGTGGGGAAATCCGCGGAGTTTCTGGCGACGGCACGCACGCTCGGCGACACCTACGCCGAACTCGGCCAGTATTCCGCGGCGTTGCTCGAGTACGAGGGCATCCTGAAGAATGCGCCGGCCAGCCCCGAAGTCGTGGCCGCGCTCAGGGAGGTGGAGGCCAAGCTGCAAAAGGGCGGCCAACTTAAAGCGCCGGACAACCACGAAGGCGCCATTGATCTCGATTTTCGCGCCGCGGTTTCCGAGAACAGCACGCTGATCGCCACCCCGTCCACGGTGCGCCACGGCGGCCCCGCTCCGGCGGTGGCGAGAAAACGGGCGGGCCGCGGCGAAATCAATCTCCGCGACGACGGCAATGACGCCCTCGCAAAAATCCTGATCCAGCATCGCATCGCGACGGAAGACGTCGTGGGGCCCGCGCTCGAACGCGTGCACAAAAAGAATGCCGAGCTGGGGGAGGGCGCGATGGCCATGTCGCTGATCGACGAAATCGCCCGCCGCGGTTCCTACGAGACTGAGTATCTGCTGAGCGGCGTCCTCGACCGCGGCAAGTTCGCCTTTGCCCCGCTCGACTACTACGACATCGACCGCTCGATCGTCCGCATGCTGCCGGAGAACCTCACCCTCGGGCGGCTGATGCTGCCTTTCGACATGATGAGCCGCACCGTGATGATCGCGATGGCGAACCCCTTTGACGCGCTCGGCAAGGAAGCCGCGCAGCAGTTCCTCGACTACAACGTGCAATGGCACCTCGCTTCGCCGAGCGCCATTTTCCGCGTGCTGAGGGAGACCTACCGGATCGAGAAATGAGCGCGAAATCCTTCGGCGAACGCATTGCGGATGTCCTCATCGAGGACGGACTCCTTTTACCCAGCCAGCTCGCGGAAGCCGTGGAGCTGCAGAAGAAGCAGGGCGGCCGGCTGCTCAAGCTGCTGACCGACAAACAATACGTCACCGAGCAGGACATGGTCATCTCGATGGGCCGCTGCCTCGACGTGCCGCCGATCAATCTTTCCAAGGTCCGCATCCCCGAGGAAGTCTCCGAACTCGTCCCCAAGGAAATGGCCCGCCAGTACAAGCTCGCGCCCGTGTGCAAGCTCGGGAACAAGCTCTTTGTGGCGATGGCCGACCCGCTGAACGTGCTCGCGCTCGACGACCTCCGCCAGCGCACCAAGCTCGAGATCATCCCGATGATCACCACCGAGCGGAGCGTCGCCGAGGCGCTCAGCGGCGTGGGCAGCTCCAGCGCGCAGATGGACCAGGTGCTGAAGGACGCGGCGCAGGAAGCGGCCAATGTGGAGGAGGTGAAAGTGAACCGCGAGGAGATCGACCTCGACCGGCTTGCGGTGGCAAGCGAAGACGCGCCCGTGGTCAAAATCGTGAACCTGATCCTCGTCCAGGCGCTCAAGGAAAAGGCTTCCGACATCCATCTCGAACCCTTCGAGAAGCAGTTCAAACTGCGCTACCGCGTGGACGGCAATCTCATCGAGGCCAGTTCGCCACCGAAAGGCCTGCAGCTCGCCATCGCCTCGCGCATCAAGATCCTCGCCGGCCTCGACATCGCCGAGCGCCGGCTCCCGCAGGACGGCCGCTTCCGCATCCGCGTCTCCGGCAAGGAAGTCGATCTGCGCATCTCCATTCTCCCCACCGTTTACGGCGAGAAAATCGTCATCCGGCTGCTCGACAAAGGCGCGCTCTCCGCGTCCGTCGAGGCGCTCGGCATGGATCCCTACACGCTCGGCGTTTTCAAAAAAGCCATCGACGCCCCGCACGGCATGATCCTCGTCACCGGCCCCACCGGCTCGGGAAAAACGACGACGCTTTACTCCGTGCTCAGCGAACTCAATAGCCCGGAGTACAACATCGTCACCGTCGAAGACCCCATCGAATACCAGCTCGCCGGCATCAACCAGGTCGCCGTGAGAGCCGAGATCGGGCTGAGCTTCGCCGACGCCCTGCGCTCCATTCTCCGTCAGGACCCCGACATCGTGATGATCGGTGAAATTCGCGACAACGAGACCGCCGACATCGCCGTGAAAGCGGCGCTCACCGGCCACCAGGTGCTCTCCACTTTGCACACCAATGACGCCGCCGGCGCCATCTCGCGGCTCGACGACATGGGCATCGAGCCGTTCCTCATTTCGTCATCCATCCTGCTCACCTGCGCCCAGCGGCTCGTGCGGAAAATCTGCCCGAACTGCCGCGAGGAATACCGCCCCGAGCCCGAGCTTTTCGAGCGCCTCGGCATCGAGGATGAAGGCGCGACTTTTTACCACGGCGCCGGCTGCGACCGCTGCAAACGCCGCGGCTACCTCGGACGCGCCGCGGTCATCGAGGTTCTGCCCGTCTCCGAGCAAATCCGCCGCCTCATCATCAAGCGCGCCTCCTCCGCTGTCGTGAAAAACCAGGCCGTCAGCGAGGGCATGAAAACGCTCCGCATGGTCGGCATCGACAAAGCGAAGGAAGGCATCACCACGCTCGAGGAAGTCCTCAAGACGACCTCCGACGACCACTAACGTCGCCCCGATGCACTTGGACTTTTTTCTAAAACGCCGCGGCCCCGCAGCCCAGCGCGCGCGCCGAAAATCGCTTCACCGCCGCCGCACCATCCTTTACTCGGAGATCGTTCCGCGCGCCGATGCGACACTCCTCGCGTGCTTGCGGCTCTGCGTTTCACCCCTCCATGGCACCGCCGCCGGCACGTCACAGGCATCAGCCTAGATGCGGCGACGGGACGGAAATCGCGCTCTTAGGAGCCACGGATTTCGGTCACTGGGCACCGCTGGACCTTCTCAGCGGTGATCAAGTTCTGAGCCGCCGCACTCCGTTCCGGGCGAGGGCGCACCGCGGCGCGCGGTGCGCCTGGTCCGCGGAGCGAGGCGATCCGGCAGGAGGGAACTATGAGGAAGAACTCCGCAGCGAGAGGTATTCCGGGAGGCTCTCCTAAGCATTGCCGTCAACGGGGATAGTCGGTATGCCATCCACCCGGCGGATTCCCGCCGTTCACCCGCAACCCAGTTATTCATCAATGAAAAAAACCCTGCCCACCCTCTCCGTCCTGGCGCTCGCGCTCGCGTCATCGCTCTCCGCTTTGGCGGCGGAACCGAAGCGCGTCATCGTCTGTACCGTCACGACCGGCTTCCGTCACAGCTCGATTCCTTTGGCGGAGAAGACCATCGAGAAACTCGGCCTGGAGTCCAAGGCCTACACCGTGGTGGATTGGGTGCGGCAGCCCAGTGCAGGGCCGCAAATGCCGAGAAAGCCCGGCGACCTCAAGCCCGACGCCGACGACGCGACCAAGGCCAAGCACGCGGATGCCATGAAGAAGTTCGACGAGGGGATGGCGAAGTACACGGCGGAAATGGAGAAGCGCGCCAAGGAAGGCGTGCTCTCGCCCGCCGACCAGATGAAGGCGGCGATGGACAAGCTCAGCCCCGCAAACCTCGTGGCGAACAAGATCGACGGCGTCATTTTCGCCAACACCACCGGTGAACTCCCGCTCCCCGACCCCGAAGGTTTCATCAAGTGGATCGAGGCCGGCAACAGCTTCTGCGCGATGCACAGCGGCAGCGATACTTTCCACAAGTTCGCGCCCTATCTCGACATGCTGCAGGGGCAGTTTGCCGGTCACGGCGCGCAAGTCCCGGCTGACCTCGTCGCCGCGGACACCGCGCACCCCGCCAATGCCGGCATTGGGGAAAAATGGGATCTTTCGCAGGAGGAAATCTACCTCATCAAGAACCATGACCGCGCCAAGGTCCGCACCCTTTGGCATCTGCGCCATCATCCCAACAAGAAGGCCCAGGAAGGCTACTTCCCGATCTCCTGGTGCCGCATGGCGGAAAAGGGCCGCATTTTCTACACGTCGCTCGGCCACCGCGAGGATTTGTGGGATGAAACCGATGCCGTGAAGGACCGGAAGAATTCTCCGGAAATCAGCAAGCAATTCCAGGCGCACATCCTCGGCGGTATCAAGTGGTCGCTCGGGCTGGTGACCGGCAGTGCGGAGCCAAACCCCGACGCGAAATAAGCCGGCCAATGAAACTCCTGACCACCCTCGCCACGCTCCTCCTCGCGGTCGCGGCGCTGGCCGACGACGCGGGCTTCAAGCCGCTCTTCAACGGCCAGGACACCACCGGTTGGCGGCTCCGCAAGCCCGGCGGGCACAACAGTTGGAGCGTCGCCGATGGCGTCCTGAAAAACACCGTCGAGAAAGGCCAGCACGGCACCGATCTCGTCAGCGACGCGAAGTTTTGGAACTTCACCGTGAAGTTTGAATACATGGTCCCCGATGGCTCGAACTCCGGCTTCTACCTGCGTGGTCGGCACGAAATCCAGATCCTCGGCGACTTTGCCAAAGGTCAGGTGGCCAAGGGCGGCAACGGCGCGATCTACAACCACACCGTTCCCAGCGAATTTGCCAGCAAGCCCGCCGGCGAGTGGCAGACCGTCGAGGCCACGATGATCGGCAACAAGATCACCGTCATCCTCAACGGGAAAAAGATTCACGACAACGTCGGGTGCGACCGCGCCACTGGCAGCGAGCTGGACAAGAATGTGACCGAGCCCGGTTCGTTTTTCCTGCAAGGCGACCACGGCACCGTGAGCTTCCGCAACCTCGTGGTGAAGGAACTGCCAAAGGAGTAGCCCGGCCCACGGCTGCGGCGTCTCGGGAAAAACGCCGCCGGGCCCGCGGAAAAGACGCTTTCAGCGCTTTCGGGTTCCGGCCCGCGGCGAGAAAGGCTCGCTGACCGCTGGGGCTGCGCTTGCTCGGTAGTGTGAGTCGAGCGCTTCGGCGGCGGTGCGCGGGCGGCCGAGGAGCACGGCTTCGCGGTAGCTGAGCCATTTCTTGAGCACCTGATAACCGCCGAGCGTGTAGTTCCACACGGCCACGGGCACGTCCTTCCAGCGGGTGGTGGCGTGGAGATGCACGTCCACGAAGCCCTCGCCACACGTGCCGCTGCGCACTTCTCCGGAGCCGGGCATGCCCGCGCCGCTGACGGCATACAGGTCCGCGAGGTAGCTTCCCACAGGGTTCATGCGGCGAAGGAAGCGCGCCGGCATGGATCAATGCGGCCATCGGTGTGCGCGCCGGGGCCGCGCATCAGCGCGGGGGCAGCCATTGGTCCGCGTAGTCGAGCCATGCTTTCCAGTCGGCGCGGGTCATGGCGTGACCTCCGGGGCGGATGAAGTAGCCGAGCCGGCTGGCGAGCAATTGGCCGGGGGCCGGCATCGCGGCTGCGCCGAGGCCGTCGCCGGCGACGAGCCGGTAGGCCGGGTCGGCGGCTTGCAGCATCTCGAACTGGCCGGGCGGATTTGCCCAACGGTCGTTGGTGGCGCAGGAGACCAGGACGGGGCGCGGGGCGCAGAGCGCAATGAGGCTGTGCTGATCGAATGGCAGGCGGTCGGTCGCATCGTTGAAGGCTTTGAAGTTTCCGCAAAACCAATGCGGGAACGACGTGTTGATGCGCTTCACGGTTTCGACGACGGGCTTCCCGTCCGGTGGCGCGGCGATGTCCGGCGGCAGCCGGCAGGGCGCGGTGCCGCCGCAGCCGGCCTGGCTCGGCACGACGAGCGCCACGCGTTCATCGAGCGCGGCGGCGAGCAGCGCGGTTTTGCCGTTGCGCGAGTGGCCGACGAGCGCGATGCGGCGGGCGTCGAGGTCCGGGTCGGTGACGAGGTAATCCACGGCGCGGTGCAGGCACCACGCCCACGCGGCGATCGTCGCGCAGTCCGCCGGCCCGCGCTCGGCGCGCTCGGGCGGACGCAGCTTGCGGAGCACCTCCTCGGCGGCGGATCTTTCGTCGGGCACCACGTCGCCGTTGTAGAAAGTGGCGACGGCATACCCGCGCGCCACCGCCTGATCGAGCGCCCACTCGTCGGCCTCCGCGCCGCGGACTTGCTCCAGCGTTTCGTTCTTTCGCGGTTTCCAGCCGTCGGGCGGGCGGATGAGCGGATCGGCGAGCAGCAGGTGGTTGCCGCGGAAATTCAGCCCGAGAAAAACCGGTGCGGGTTTCGTGCGCTGGTTCGGCACGACGAGCAGCAGACGGATCGTCGCACCCTCCGGCTGCGCCAGCGTGAGCGTGATCTCGCGTAGCGTGGCCGCGCCGCGGAGCGCCGTTTTGTCCTCGCGTTCCAGCTTTGCCACCACTTTCGCGGGCGGTGGGAGGAAGCCGTATTCGTAATGCTGCACCAGCGCCCGCAGCTCAGGTGCGCGCACTTTCACCCAGTCCTCGCGAGTCCGGACGGGTTGCCCGGAAAAGGTCGTGAGCGCGGCGGGCAGCTCCGCGCGGGCGGGCAGTTTGTCGGGCTCGGGAAAGGGCGGCGGTGCGGTGGGCTCGGCGGCCATGAGGGTTGCGGAGAGGAGCGCGACGCACGCGGCCGCCCGGTTAGTTTTTGCGAAGTTCATAAGCCGTGAGCACGTGCTGATCGCGGAGCCCATCGCTCCGCGGTGGCTGGTCGGCGGGCGCGGCGTGCGCCGTCAGGGTGAAAAGTGGGAGCGGATGGAAAGGGCGAGGGAGTTCCATGAGGCGGCGGATGTGGTGTGCGGTGCGGAGTGTTTCCCCGTGCCGCATCGTGTCCATCTTGAAATCATTCCGCCGCGGCCTCCGGGTGTGATTGCAAGTGCGGGGCTCGCTTTCCACCCCGCCATACTTCCGGCTATGTCACGCGCGGTGCTTTGCAAAAGGGGGGGCGGTGGTTATGGTGCGCTCCCTTTTTCCTATGGCCATACCGAGCATCATCGACTCCGCGCGCCTCGAGCGCATCGAATTCAGCAACGACGAAATCGCGCGTTACTCGCGGCATCTCATCATGCCGGAGGTCACGCTGGAGGGGCAGAAGCGGCTGAAGGCGGCGAGCGTGCTGTGCATCGGCACCGGTGGGCTGGGGTCGCCGATCGCGCTCTACCTCGCGGCGGCAGGGATCGGGAGAATGGGGCTGGTCGATGGCGACACGGTGGATTTTTCCAATCTCCAGCGGCAAATCCTCCACGGCACGAAGGACGTGGGCCGCAAGAAGCTCAACTCCGCGAAGGACCGTATCCGCGAGATCAACCCGAACGTGCAGGTCGATCTTTACGACACCTTTTTCAACGCGGAAAACGCGCGGCAGATTGCCGAGCCCTACGACATCATCATCGACGGCACGGACAATTTCCCCACGCGCTACTGCTCGAACGACGTGGCCGTTTTCCTCAAAAAGCCGAACATCTACGGCTCGATCTTCCGCTTCGACGGCCAATGCACGGTCTTCGCGCCGTGCCTTGGCGGGCCGTGCTACCGCTGCATGTTTCCCGAGCCGCCGCCGCCCGGCATGGTGCCGAGTTGTGCGGAGGGCGGGGTGCTCGGCGTGCTGCCGGGCATCATCGGCGTGATGCAGGCCATCGAGGCCGTGAAACTCATCATCGGCATCGGCGAGCCGCTCATCGGGCGCATGATCGCCTTCGATGCGCTGAAGATGAAGTTCCGCGAGTTCCGGTTGCGCCGCGATCCGAAGTGCCCGGTGTGCTCGGACAATCCGACGATCACCGAGCTGATCGACTACGACCAGTTCTGCGGCATCCCGCAGGCCAAAGCCGCCGAGGAAGCCGAGGCGCACGTCCCGCACATCAGCGTGCAGGAGTTGAAAGCGAAGCTCGATCGCGGCGACGCGTTCAAACTCATCGACGTCCGCGAACCCTACGAATGGGACATCTGCCGCATCCCCGGCGCCACGCTCATCCCGCTCGGTCAGCTCGCCGCGCGCATGAGCGAACTGGATTCCGCCGACGAGATCGTCCTCCAGTGCAAAAGCGGCGCCCGCTCCGCCCGCGCGCTCATGCTTTTGCAGGAAGCCGGCTTTGGCAAACTCACGAACGTGGAAGGCGGCATCCTCGCGTGGGCCGACCACATCGACCCGAGCGTGCCGAAATACTGACCGCACCGGCCATGTCGCGCGCCCTTTCTCCGAAAGCCCTCACGCGCCGCGACGCCCTGCGCCTCGCCTCCGCGCCGCTCCTCGCGCTGGGCATGAGCCGCTTCGCGCAGGCAGAGGAAGCCGCGCCGGCGTTCAGCTTCATCGCGGTGAACGACCTGCATTCTTCCACCGCGGAGTGCGCGCCTTTTTTTCGCAACGTGGTCGCACGCATGAAGGCGAGCGCGCCGGACGCCGCGTTCTGTCTCATGGCGGGCGACCTCGCCGACCGCGGCACCGCGGCCCAATACGCGCCGCTGAGGGAAATCTTCGGCGGCCTCGGCGTCCCGCTGCACGCCGTGCCGGGCAACCACGACTACCTCGCCCACGAGGATCGCTCCGCCTACGACGCCGCCTTTCCCGGTAAACTGAACTACACCTTTCAGCACCGCGGCTGGCAGTTC
>CAIQUL010000138.1 GCA_903874975.1 uncultured Chthoniobacter sp.
ACTTGGCCGTGGACGTCGGTAAGGCGAAAGTCCCGGCCGGCGTGGCGGTAGGTGAGGCGTTGGTGGTCGATGCCGAGCAGGTGAAGGATGGTGGCGTGCCGGTCGTGCACCGACACCGCGCCACGCTCCGCGAGAAAATGCAGCGCTACGAACTCCTGCCCGAGCTGAATCTCGTGCTCCAAGGCTCGCTCGGCGGGCTCTCGGCGGGCGATCACGCCGACGCCTCCGGCAAGCAATTCAACGAGGGCGGGCCGGGCTTCTCGGCGGGTTTCGTCTTCAGCATCCCGCTGGAAAACAACAGCGCCCGCGAGGCGGCGACCGCGGATCGCGAAACGCAGGCGAAATACTCCGCGGTCAAGGCGTTCACCGCCGACGTGGAATTCATCGAGGCGCGCCGCACGCTGCAAACCGCCTCGCCCGCGCCCGGTGCCGACGAGACCGCGCGCACGTCCGCGTTTCTCGACACGCTGCTCGACGCGCAGGATCGCCGGAGCAACGCCGCGGAGGAGTTCATCCGCGCCGCGGCGAACTACCAGAGCGCCCTTGTGCATCTCGAACGCGCCAAGGGGCAGCTCCTCGCCTATTCGGATGTCACCGTCGTCCGCAGCAAAGACGAGAAGGGACTCCCGCAGCTCCATCTCGAAAAAGGTGCCCGCGAGGGGAAATCCAGCGCCCCGGGAAAGTAGGGTGGCCATGAGCGCCGGCATCGTCTTCCGCCGCCGGGTGGAGCACGCGACCCGCGTGCCCTGGCCGGCGACCCGCCGGGCAGTGAGAGCGAGCGCGCCGTGTTCAGATTCCGTGACCGTCGCGAACCGCGACGCGCTTTCCCGGTCTTTGCGGCGGGTCGCCGCAAAGCGCACGCGGGTCGCGTGCTCCACCCGGAGAGCCCGCGCGTGATGTTTCTCGGCTTCGACCAGTTCACCAGCGCACGCTGCGCAGGCGAGGCCCGCGCGGGCATCAAGGCTCTCACGCACCCACCTGCGCAGGACAGCGAGAGCCGGCTGCGCGAACACGCGGCGCATTTGCAGGCGGAGGCCCGAGACCAAATTGGTGGTCGTGGTCTGCATGTCCGGGCGATCGCGCTCAGCGCCGAGGCCGTCCGCCGCGCCCTCGGCCTCAAGGCTGGCGACGCCGTCCCGCTCCTCCTCGACGGCCGCAAGTGCGTCCCCGGCACCGTCGCCTTCATCAGCCCCGTGACCGACCCTGCAAGCGGCACCGCGCGGGTGAAATTCACCATCGAAAACTCCACCGGCGAACACCGGATCGGCGTCCGCTGCGCGCGGGCCGCGGCGGAGTGAGGGCGGTCTTCTGGAGTGATTGGTGAATCGTGAATGGTGACCGTTTCGACCTTTCACCCTTCACCAATCACCTCCGGCCTTTACCGGAGCGGCCAACGCCCCCGGATGGAGCCCTTGACGCGTCGCGCAATCGCCACGTAGCCTCCGGCCCTCACCAATTTAGGAGCCGCATCACCTTGGACTTAAAAGAAATCAAAGAACTCATCGCGCTGATAAGGAAGAACGACCTCTCCGTTTTCAAAATGGAGAAGGAAGGCTTCAAGATTACCCTGAAGAAGGGGACCGACTTTCAGCCCGTCATCACCACCGCCGCGGTTCCCGCCGCGCCGGCAGTCGTTTCCATCCCCGGTTCCGCCCCGGCTCCGAACGGCCCCATTTTACGCGAGATCACTTCGCCGATGGTGGGGACTTACTACGGCTCCGCGTCGCCGGATGCCGCGCCCTACGTGAGCGTCGGCCAGGAGGTCACGGAGGATACGGTGGTCTGCATCATCGAAGCGATGAAGGTGATGAACGAAATCAAGGCCGAGACCCGCGGGGTGATCGCCGAGATCGCGGCGGAAAACGGCAAGCCGGTCCAGTACGGGCAGGCGCTTTTCAAACTGAAGTAACCACCCCGTCAGGTTTCAGAGTTCAGATCGCAGTTTGAAAACTCCGGTTGTCCGTGAATTCCAATCTGAACCCCAAGTCTTGAATGTTTAAGAAAGTCCTCATCGCCAATCGCGGCGAAATCGCCCTCCGGGTCATCCGCGCCTGCAAGGAACTCGGGGTCAAAACGCTGGCCGTTTACTCCGAGGCGGACGTGGATTCCTTGCACGTCCAGCTCGCCGACGAGGCCATCTGCATCGGGCCAGCTTCGAGCGCGCAGTCGTATTTGAAGATCGACCGGATCATCAGCGCCGCGGAGATCGGCGATGTGGATGCGATCCACCCCGGTTACGGATTCCTGAGCGAGAACGCGCACTTCGCGGACATTTGCGCGAGCTGCAATATCAAGTTCATCGGGCCGCCCGCCGCCGCCATCCGCGCCATGGGCGACAAGAACACCGCGCGCACCACGGCCAAGCGCGCGGGGATGCCGGTGACCCCCGGTTCGGACGGCATCGTGGAGACGGAGAAAGAGGCAATGGAGATCGCGCGCAAGATGGGCTACCCGGTGATGATCAAGGCCACGGCCGGCGGTGGTGGCCGCGGGATGCGCCCGGCGCACAACGACAGCTCACTGGTTTCCGGCTACCACGCCGCGCGCAACGAGGCAGAAAAAGCGTTCGGCAACTCCGGCGTCTACATCGAGAAGCTCATCGAGAACCCGCACCACATCGAATTTCAGATCATGGCCGACATGCACGGCGACGTGGTCCACCTCGGAGAGCGCGACTGCTCGATGCAGCGCCGCAATCAGAAGATCATCGAGGAGACGCCCTCGCCGATCATGACCGACGAAATCCGTGAGCGCATGGGCGAAGACTGCGTGCGGCTGGCCAAGGAAGTGGGCTACGTCGGCGCGGGCACCATCGAGTGCCTCATGGATGACCACGGGCACTACTACTTCATGGAAATGAACACGCGCATCCAGGTGGAGCACTGCATCACCGAAGAGGCCTACGGCGTGGACCTCGTGAAAGAGCAGATTAAGATCGCGGCCGGCGAACCCCTTTCCCAATACATGCACAACGCGAAGCGGAAATATCACGCCATCGAGTGCCGCGTAAACGCCGAGGACCCGTTCAACAATTTCCAACCCTGTCCCGGCAAGATCGACCTCTACTACGCCCCCGGCGGGCGCGGCATCCGCATCGATTCCCACGCCTACGCTGGCTACGCCGTGCCGCCGCACTACGACTCGATGATCGCCAAGGTCATCGCCACAGGCACCACTCGCGCCAACGCCATCGCCCGCATGAGCCGCGCGCTCGGCGAATACATGATCACCGGCATCAAGACGACCATCCCCTTTCAGGAAGCCATCATGCGCGACCCGGATTTCGTCCGTGGGAAATACAACACCGGCTTCGTGGCGAAGATCATCGAGTCGCGGGTGGCGGAGTTTGCGGAGAGGTAACTCGCATCGCCCCCTCGGCAGGCCCCGCCCCAGAATCGAAAAACGGCAAAATTCACCTTGCAACCCGAAGGAGGCGTGGCAGTCTCCCCGCTCCTTTTTAACCAGCAGCATTTTATGGCATACGCAATTTTCAAAACCGGCGGCAAACAATACCGCGTCGCGCAGGGTGATGTGATCGAGATCGAAAAGCTCGACATGGAACCCGGCTCCGAGGCCACGTTCACGGATGTCCTCATGGTTGGCGCGGGCAGCAGCCTCAAACTCAGCGGCGAACTCAAGGGCGCGACGGTCGTCGCCGAAGTCGTCGAGCAATTCCGCGGACCGAAGCTGATCAACTTCAAATTCCGCCGCCGCAAGGGCTACCATCGCACCATCGGGCATCGCCAGAATCTCACCCGCGTGAAGATCAAGAGCATCCCCGCCTAATCAGTTTCACACCCTAATTTTCTCACTCATATGGCTCATAAGAAAGGTCAAGGATCGGTCAAGAATGGACGCGACAGCGTCAGCAAGCGGCTTGGCGTCAAGAAATTCGGCAGCCAGACGGTAATCGCCGGCAACATCATCATCCGCCAGCGCGGGACGAAGTTCCTGCCCGGAAAGAATGTCGGCTTGGGTCGTGACTACACGATCTTCGCCCTCGTCGATGGCCTCGTTCGTTTCGACCGGGAAGGTCGTCGCGTCAATGTGGACCCGGCTCCGGCCTCGCTGAACTAACTAGGAAGAGCGCCGCTCCGGCGCGCTCCCACTCCTTCCGGGCGACGAAACTTTTCGGCGTCCTATTTGCTCTCGGCGCACACCGCTTCGAGGTATTCGCGGTATTCGTTCTTCGGTAGTGTCGCGATGGCTGATTGCAGGCCGGCGCGATCAATGAAGCCTTGGTTGAAGGCGATTTCCTCGATGTTCGCGATCATCAGGCCCTGGCGGTTTTGGATTGCCGCGATGTAATTGCTCGCTTCCAGCAGGCTGGCCTGCGTGCCCGTGTCGAGCCAGGCCATGCCGCGGCCGAGCACGCGGACGTTGAGCCGGTCGCGATCGAGATAGGCGCGGTTCACGTCGGTGATTTCGAGTTCGCCGCGCGGGCTGGGTTTGAGGTCGCGGCAGATCTGCACCACGTCGCGGTCATAGACGTAGAGCCCGGGGACGGCGAAGTGGCTCTTCGGATGCGTGGGCTTTTCCTCCAGGCTCCGCGCTTTCCCGTCCGGGCCAAACTCGACCACGCCATAGCGCTCGGGGTCGCGCACTTGATAGCCGAAGACACAGGCCCCGCCGTCGCTTTCCACCACGCGCAGGGCGTCGCGGAAAAAGTCGAGTTTCCCGTAGAAAATGTTGTCGCCGAGGATGAGCGAGACGCCATCCGCACCGATGAATTTTTCCCCAATGAGAAAAGCCTGCGCGATGCCGGCCGGCCGCTCCTGCGCGGCGTAGTCGAAGCGCATCCCGAGGTGCGCGCCGTCGCCGAAGAGCCCGCGAAACTGCGGCAGATCTTTCGGTGTGGAGATGATCAGCACCTCCCGGATGCCGCCGAGCATCAGCGTGGCGAGCGGGTAGTAGATCATCGGCTTGTCATAGACCGGCAGGAGCTGCTTGCAGGCGATGCGCGTGAGCGGATGCAGCCGCGTGCCGGCGCCGCCGGCGAGGATGATGGCTTTGCGGGATTTCATGGTGCGACGGGGATGAGCGATTTGGCGAAAACTTCAATCGTGGAGTTGTCGGCGGATTTGATCTCCGCCACGCGGGCGTAGTGGATTTTCACGTATTCATGCACCGGCGCGGCCCAGCGGGAAAAGCGCGACGCCTCGCTCCCATTGATCGCCCGATGATCGATGACGACGACCGCAGGCCTGCGCTCCTCGATGTCGCGGATGCTCGTCGCCATCCAGTCCGCGTCGCGCGTGGCGTTATCCACATAGACGTTGTGGAGATAAGTGCGCCGGTTCGTCATCAGGTTGTAGCCGGGCATGTAGGGGTAGCAGATGAGGAAATCATCCGCGCGGGAGTGCTTGAGCACGGCGGCGCGGATCGTCGTGAGCGTCTGCGCTTCGCGTTTGAAAGCGCGCACGCTGACGCCGTTCGCGGCGGCGAATTTCGTCTCGCGACCCACCCGCGCGGCGATGGTCCCGGCGGAGGGATGCTGCAACGCGTAGAACGCAAATGCGGCCAAGTGCAGCGCGAAAAATCCCGCGCAGCCCTTCGCCAGCAACGTCTGCAAGCGGCCGCGAGTTTCGCCCGGAGGCTTGAGCAGGATCAGGCATCCGGCCATGGCCACGATGTAGCCGGGCATGAACTCGGAAAGGTGCGGGCGGTCGGGGCGGAAAAAAAAGAACTGCGGAAACGTCGTCAGTGACCCGCCCACGAGGAGCAGCCATTTCATGGAATGTTCGTGCAGCACGAACGAACCGCGCCACACCTTCCCCGCCAGGCTGAGGACCCCGGCTCCGAAAAATAGAGCGAAGCCCGCGAGCGGCGCGTAGGTCAGGAAGGCCAGCAGGCGGACTTTGCCTCCGGCCCCGCGCCAGATGTCCGTGACCGGCCGGCGGGCGAGCAACGAGCGATCCGCCGCGGCCGCGGGTTTCGCGGGCCTGGACTCCGCGGCTGGGGTGGTGGGCGGCGCGGGCCGGTCGGCGGGCGCCGACGCGCCGATCTGATCCTGCAGCCCGCCACTGAGCGCGCCGAACCACGCCGGAATCTGCCCGGTAAAATGCGACTCCACCCCGAGCGTCCGCAGGTAGAGATACGGCGGCAGGTGAACCGCGCCCGCCACCGCCGCGAGCAGCGCGCCGCCGAGCAGCAGGTGCGCGGCGCGTTGCCGGAGCGCGAGCCGTTTGTCCGCCAGGACAAAGAGCAGCAGCAGCGCCCAGATGACCGCGAAGAAAATGGCGATCTCCACCCGGACCAGCGCCGTCAACCCCAGCACCGCGCCGCCGAGCGCCACCGCGCCGAACCATTTCCGCCGCGCGGAAAACTCGACGTGCAGCAGATGGATCAGGCACGCCGTGTTCGCCATCTCCGCGAGCGGGATGTAGTTCTTGAACTGCGAACCCGGCAGCGCCACCAGCACCAGCCCGACCGCGCAGCCCAACCAGCGCGAACCGCTCAACCGCGTGACGATTCCACAACCAAGGAGCGCCGTGATCGTGGACAGCGCGAAAAAGAACGCGCGCGCCGCGAGGTAGTTCACCCCGGTGACGTGGAACAGGCCCACGAGCGGGTAGAACCAGCCAACGTTGTATCCGAGCGCCACGTCCGCCCACGGCCGCTCACCCTGCATCAGCCGCTGCGCGATCAGGCAGACCGTGCCGCCTTCGTCGTGCGGATTGAACCAGTAGCCCAAGTAGCTCCCAAAGTAGGCCAGCGCAGCGACCACGATGACCAGCGTCGGTCCCCATTTCTCCATCAGCGCACGCCCGCCCACTCCCGGGCGGGCCTCATTTTCTGGCGCTAAAGAGCTGTTCACCCGGCGAAAAGTAGCGTCTTTCTCCAGGCCGTGAAACACCAAACTCCCGATCCCACCGCGCCGGAAACTCCCCGCATCGAAGTCCCTGTGCAGGTCATGTTTTTCGACACCGATTGCGCCGCCGTGGTCCACAACATCGCCTACCTCCGTTTCATCGAGATCGCGCGCACTTTGCTCGCAGAGCAGCTCGGCATGGGCCTCGTGGACATGGCGCGCACCCACATTTACCCCGTCGTGGTCCGCACCGAGATCGACTACCGCAAGCCCGCCGTCCTCGGCGACCAGCTCATCGTCCACGGCCGGCTCGAAAGCGTGGACCGCCTTCGCTTTTGGTGCGCCTTTGAGATTCGCCGGCCCGCCGACGGCGCGCTCATCGTCACCTCGCGGCAGAGGCTCGCCGTCGTCCAGATGCCGCCCGGCAAACCCATGCGCCTGCCGGTCGATTGGGGCACCCGATTCGCCCACCTCCAGACTCCGCGCCCGCCGCGCGGCGGCACCGCTCCGGAGTAGCACGCGGGAGCGTGAAAGCCCGCGCGCAAATCGTTTGTCAGCGGCGCGCGATGGCGTAGTCTCCGGCCCTTTTTTCCGCCATGAATCCACCAATCCCCGGCCAACGATGGGTCAGCGACAGCGAGCCGGAGCTCGGGCTCGGCATTGTCATCAAAGTGGAGTTTGGGCGCATGGAGATGCACTTCCCGGCGGCGAGCGAGCAGCGGCAGTACGCGCTGAAATCTGCGCCGCTGCGGCGGGTCGCGTTTGCCGAGGGCGACAAGATCAAGCTGCACAGCGGCGAGGAAATGGTGGTCGCGGCGGTGGAGGATCGCGCGGGGTTGCTGACGTATCGCTGCACCGGGCGAGCCGTGGCGGAGGCGGAGCTTTCGGACACGATCAGCTTTTCCCAGCCGGAGGAGCGCCTGCTCATCGGGCAGGTGGACGAACTGCCCACCTTCGATCTGCGCGCGGAAGCGCTGCGGCGGCGGAGCGAAAACCGGCAGACGCCGGTGCGCGGGTTTGTCGGCGGGCGCGTGGATTTGATTCCGCACCAGATGTTCATCGCGGGCGAAGTCACGTCGCGCCTCGCGCCGCGCGTGCTTCTGGCCGATGAAGTCGGGCTGGGCAAGACCATCGAAGCGGGGCTGATCCTGCACCGGCTGCATCTCACCGGGCGGGCGGAGCGCGTGCTTGTGCTCGTGCCGGAGCCGCTCGTTCACCAATGGTTCGTGGAGTTGCTGCGGCGGTTCAATCTGCTCTTCAGCATCTTCGATGAGGAGCGCTGCGCGTCGCTGGATTCGGCCGACGGCGGGACGAATCCCTTCCTCGACAGCCAGCTCGTGCTTTGCAGCGTGGAACTGCTCGCGGGCAGCGAGACGCGCGCGGCGCAGGTGCTCGCGGCGGGTTGGGAGTTGCTCGTCGTGGACGAGGCGCATCACCTCGAATGGACGCCCGAGCAGGCCAGCCCGCAGTATCAGCTCGTGGCCGCGCTGGCCGCGCAAACGCCGGGACTGCTTCTGCTCACGGCCACGCCCCAGCAGCTCGGCGTCGAGGCGCACTTCGCCCGCCTGCGGTTGCTCGACCCGGATCGCTACGCCGGGTTCGCGGAGTTTGTGGAAGAGGCCGAGCACTACGAGGAGGTGGCGAAAGCCGTGGACCGTCTGCTCGCGGGTGCCGCGCTGAACGCGAAAGACCGCGCGCTTTTCGCCGCGAAATCCCCGCGCCTCGCCGCCCGCTGCGACGCCGCGGCCACCGGCGATGCCGCCGCCCGCGCGCATCTCGTCGCCGAATTGCTCGACGCGTTCGGGACCGGACGCGTGATGTTTCGCAACACCCGCGCCGCGCTCTCCGGCTTCCCCGAACGCCAGGCGCTGCTCGTCCCGCTCGACGGCGCAAACGAGGACGACGCCAAAGTGCGCTGGCTCGCCGAGCTGCTGAAGACGCTGCGCGACGCGAAAATCCTCGTCATTTGCCGCACCCGCGCGCTCGCCGAGCAGACCGCCGAGCGGCTCCAGCGCTTGATCGCCGTGAAGTGTGCCGTTTTTCACGAGGGCCTCACCCTGCTCCAGCGCGACCGCAACGCCGCCTACTTCGCCGAGGAGGAAGGCGCGCGCCTGCTCATCTGCTCCGAGATCGGCAGCGAGGGCCGCAACTTTCAGTTCGCCCACCACCTCGTCCTCTACGACCTCCCCGCCAACCCCGAACTCCTCGAGCAGCGCATCGGCCGCCTCGACCGCATCGGCCAGACCGCGACCATCCGCATCCACGTGCCCTATGCGCCCGGCACCGCTTCGGAAGTCGTGGCGCGCTGGTATCATGAGGGGCTGGGCGCTTTTGAAAAAAACCTGCACGGCGCCGCGGAGATCGTCCGCGAACTCGGCACGCCGCTCGCCGCCCTGCTCGCGCGTTTCGACGCGAAAAAGCTCACCGCCTTTCTCGCAAAATCCCGCCAGGTCCGCGCCGGCGTCACCCGCAAACTCGAGCGCGGCCACGACCGCCTGCTCGAACTCAGCTCCTGCCGGCCCGCCGCCGCTGCCGTCATCACCGATCACATCCGCGCGCTCGATGCCGACCCGGAGTTCGAGGCGTTCGTCATCCGCCTGCTCGAACACTGCGGCATGCACATCGAGGACCTCGCCCCGCGCACCTACCTTTTCCGCCCCGACCACCTGCTCAGCGAAGCGCTCAGCGGCATCCCCGCCGAGGGCCTCAGCGTCACCTTCGACCGCGCCCGCGCGCTCAGCCGCGAGGATCTCGGCTTCATGACGTGGGATCATCCGCTCGTCCGCAGCGCGCTCGATTTGCTGCTCGGCGCGGAGACCGGCAACGCTGCCTTTGGCATCTGGCGTCACCCCGACGGCGAATCGCTGCTGCTCGAAACCAACTACGTCGTCGAGTGCGTGGCCCCGGCGTCGCTGCATGTCGATCGCTTCCTGCCGACCACTCCCGTCCGCGTCGTCATCGACCACGCGCAAAAGGACATCACCGCCGACGCCGAACTCGCCGCCGCCGTGCTGGAGAAAGGGGACGTCTTCCGCCTGCTCGACCGCGGCGCGGTGAAAAAGAAACTCTTCCCCGCGATGCTCGCCGCTGCGCAAAAACTCGCCGCCGCGCAGCTCACCACCATCGCCGCCGCCGCGCAGGAGAAAATGGACTCCCAGCTCCGCCACGAAATCGCCCGCCTCGAAGACCTCGCCGAGATCAACGACCACGTCCGCCCCGCCGAGATCGCCGCCCTCCGCGCCCACCAGACCGAGCTGACCACCGCCCTCACCGCCGCCCGCCTCCGCCTCGACGGCGTCCGCCTCATCTGGCGGATGCCGTAAAATCCGTCATCCTGAGCGGAGTTCCCGGCGGGCGGAGGCGGTGGGAGAGGAATTGACGAATGACGAACGAAACTCGCAGGAGGATTCCTCGTCATCCCGCCCACCGACCGCCGCCTTCGCCCCTGCCGGGATGCTCCAGCAAGCTGTGGTTGGATTTCCCGTCCGTGCGCGTTAGGGGTCGGTTTGTGGGACTAAGATCAAGATTCCGATTCAACGCGCTGGCCGCGGCGCTTGGGCTGGGCCTGGCGGCCGGTCATGCGGCTCCGGAGCTGGAGCTGACGAAGTTCGTCTTTGAAAAGGCGGAGATGGGCGTGCCGTTCCGCGTTTCGCTCTATGCGGCGGATGAGGCGACGGCGCGCAGGGCAGCGGATGCGGCGTTTGCGCGGATCGCGGAACTGAACGGGGTGATGAGCGATTACGACAGCGATGCGGAACTGAGCCGGCTTTCGCGGACTTCCGGGCAAGGGCGGGCGGTGCGCGTAGGCGACGCGCTGTGGAAGGTGCTCGTCCGCGCGCAGGAGTTTTCCGCGCGGAGCGAGGGTGCCTTCGACATCACGGTCGGGCCGCTGGTCAATGTCTGGCGGCGGGCCCGGCGGAAGCAGGAACTCCCCGCGCCGGAACTGCTCGCCGGGATGATGGCGCGGGTCGGTTTCAAAAAGCTCCGACTCGATCCCGCGCGACAGACCGCCGAGCTGCTCGCGCCGGAGATGCGGCTCGATCTCGGGGCGATTGCCAAAGGGTTCGCATGCGATGAGGCGCTGGCGGTTTTACGGCAGCGGGGTTTTCCTCGCGCGCTGGTCGGCGGGAGCGGCGACATGGCGGCAGGCGACGCGCCCCCCGGCGAACCCGGCTGGCGCATCGAAGTCGCCGCGCTCGATGCTCCCGGTGCCCCGCCGTCGCAGATCGTCTTTCTGAAAAACTGCGCGATCGCGACTAGCGGCGACGTTTTCCAACGCGTGGAGATCGCCGGCCGGCGCTACTCGCACATCGTCGATCCGCGCACCGGCCTCGGGCTCACCGATCACAGCCTCGTCACCGTTATCGCGCCCGACGGCATGACCGCCGACGCGCTTTCCACCACCGCCAGCGTCCTCGGCCCGGAGCAGGGGCTGAAGCTCGTCGAAGAAACGCCGGGCACTGCGGCGCATGTCGTGCGGAAGCCGGGTGAGAGGATCGAGTTTCTC
>CAIQUL010000139.1 GCA_903874975.1 uncultured Chthoniobacter sp.
GGGAAAACCCTGCTGGAAAAAGCGCTGCGCCTCATCGTGCGCCACGAGGCCTGGCCGGGTCGCGTGGGTTGAAGCAGCGACATTTTCCCCATTCGCCATTTGCGCGGGGCGCGGGCGGCTGCTAGAACCTGCGCACTTTTCGCCCGACGCCTTTTTCCCATGCCCAAAGACACCTCGCTCCACAAGATTCTTCTCATCGGCTCCGGGCCCATCGTCATCGGGCAGGGGTGCGAGTTCGACTACTCGGGCGTGCAGGCGTGCAAGGCGCTAAAGGAGGAGGGCTACACGGTCATCCTCGTGAACTCGAACCCGGCGACGATCATGACCGACCCGGAGTTTGCGCATCGCACTTACATTGAGCCGATCACGCCGGAGGTGGTGGAAAAGATCATCGAGCGCGAGAAGCCGGACGCGCTCCTGCCGACGCTCGGCGGGCAGACGGCGCTGAATTGCGCGATGAAACTTTTCGAGAGCGGCGTGCTGGAAAAGCATGGCGTGAAAATGATCGGCGCGAATGCAGCGGCGATTCACAAGGGCGAGGATCGGCAGGCGTTCAAGGAGGCGATGATCAAGATCGGGCTGGATATGCCGCGCTCGGGCACGGCGCACACCATCGAGGAAGGGCGGCTCGTTTTGCAGAATTTGGGCACGCTGCCGCTGATCATCCGGCCGGCCTTTACGCTCGGTGGGAGCGGCGGCGGCATCGCTTACAACCGCGAAGAATTCGAGACGATCGTCGCGCGCGGGCTCGATCTTTCGCCGGTCAGCGAGGTGCTGATCGAGGAGTCGCTGCTCGGCTGGAAGGAGTTCGAGATGGAGGTGATGCGCGACCGCGCGGACAATTGCGTGATCATTTGCTCGATCGAAAACGTGGACCCGATGGGCGTGCACACGGGCGATTCGATCACCGTGGCGCCGATCCAGACGCTGACCGATCGCGAGTTCCAGGTGATGCGCGATGCGTCCTTCGCGATCATCCGCGAGATCGGCGTGGAGACGGGCGGGAGCAATATCCAGTTCGCCGTCCACCCGGAGACGGGCCGGATGATCGTCATCGAGATGAACCCGCGCGTCTCGCGTTCGTCGGCGCTGGCGAGCAAGGCCACGGGTTTCCCCATCGCGAAGATCGCCGCGAAGCTGGCCGTGGGCTACACCCTCGACGAGGTGCGCAACGACATCACCCGCGAGACGCCCGCGAGCTTCGAGCCGACGATCGACTACGTGGTGGTGAAATGCCCGCGCTTCACCTTCGAGAAATTCCCGCAAGCCGACCCGGTGCTGACCACGCAGATGAAGAGCGTGGGCGAGGCGATGGCGATCGGCCGGACCTTCAAGGAGGCGCTGCAAAAGGCGCTGCGCTCGCTGGAAATCAAGCGCTTCGGTTTGATCGGGGATGGCGCGGATGTGGTCATCGACGACGATGGACTGCGCACGAAGCTGACGGTGCCGAACGCGGAGCGGATCTTCTTCCTCGGGCTCGCATTCCAGCGCGGGTGGACGGTGGAGGAGGTTTTCGAGATGACGAAGATCGACCGGTGGTTCCTCGAGAACATTCGGCAGATCGTGTCGGAGTCGGTAAAGATGGCTGCGTATTGGAAAGGCAGCGGTGGATTTGATTGCAGCAGTGCGATGGGAACTCAGGAGACTGTTGAGACGCTTCGCCGCGCGAAGAAGCTCGGCTTTTCCGACCGACAAATCGCCGTCGCCCTCGGCACGACTGACGCGGACATTCGCGCGCAGCGCAAGGCCGCGGGCATCATCCCCACCTATCGCCTCGTGGACACCTGCGCCGCCGAGTTCGAGGCTTACACGCCGTATTACTACTCCACCTACGGCGACGAGAACGAGCGGCGCGACTCCGGGAAAAAGAAGATCATCATCCTCGGCGGCGGACCGAACCGCATCGGGCAGGGCATCGAGTTCGACTACTGCTGCGTCCACGCCGCGTTCGCGCTGCGCGAGGAGGGCTTCGAGACCATCATGGTCAACTCGAACCCCGAGACCGTCTCCACCGACTACGACACCAGCGACAAACTCTACTTCGAGCCGCTGACCCTCGAAGACGTGCTCAACATCTGCGAGCAGGAGAGCGAAAATCTCTTCGGCGTCATCGTGCAATTCGGCGGCCAGACCCCGCTCAATCTCGCCGCCGGCCTGCAAGCCGCCGGCGTCCCGATCATCGGCACCTCGCCTAAGTCCATAGAGATCGCCGAGGACCGCAAACTCTTCGGCGCGATGCTGGATAAGCTCGGCATCCGCCAGACCAACGGCGGGACGGCGGTGACCGAAGACGAAGCGGTGACCGTGGCCGAGCGCGTGGGCTATCCCGTGCTCGTGCGCCCCAGCTTCGTGCTCGGCGGGCGCGGGATGATGCTCGTGCATAATGAGGCGGACCTGCGCCGTTACGTGCGCGATGCGGTGGAAGCGGGCGGCACCAGCCCGCGTGGCGCGGACGCCCCGTCCGCGACTGTCCCTGCGGGCGCCCCGCCCGCAGGAGCTTCGGCAAACGGGGGCGTCCGCCGGACAACCGCGGACGCGGCGTCCGCGCCACGCGGCGTGGCGGTCGAAGACGCCTTCGCCATCGACTGGGAGCGCATCGACGCGATGGTCCGCGAACTCGACCAGCGGCTCGATTCGATGGGGCCGGTGAACC
>CAIQUL010000140.1 GCA_903874975.1 uncultured Chthoniobacter sp.
AAAAGAGTTCCGCCAAAACAGCGAAGTCCGCCTTACTCCCGGCGCGAAGGACATCTTCACCGAAGCTGGCGTGAAGGTCGTCTTTGACTCCACGGCGGCACCCGCGTCGGCTCCTGCCGTGACCGCCACGCCGGGCCACTATACACCGGATGACGTGCGCCTTTTCGCCTCGAAGGAAGCAACCGAAATCAAGGAGCAGATCTGCGACATCGGACGCCGCATCTGGGCGCGCGAATACTGCGACGGCAACGGCGGTAACATCTCCGCGCGGCTGGGGCCGGATCGCTTCATCTGCACGCCGACGGGCGTGAGCAAAGGCTTCATGAAGCCCGACATGATGTGCATGGTCGATGGCAAGGGGAAGCAACTCGGCGGCACTTGGAAACGGACGAGCGAGATCACGACCCACATGGCGATCTTCCACTCCACGCCGGAAGCGGTGAGTGTCTGTCACGCGCATCCGTGCCACGCCGGGGCGTTCGCGATCAAAGGCATGGCTCCGCCGCCGCGCTTGATTCCGGAGTTGGAAGTATTCGTCGGCACGGTGGCCTACACGCCCTACAAGACGCCGGGTTCGGCCGAGATTGCGGCGGAGATTTTCCCGCTCGCACCGAAACACCAGTCCATCCTCATGGGTAACCACGGTGTGATCTGCTGGGGTAAGTCGGTGGAGGACGCTTACTTCAAAATGGAGATCACCGATGCTTATTGCCGCACGGTCATTCTCGCGCAGTCCATCCCCGGATCGGCTTCGATCCCGTGTGACAAGTTGCCCGAACTGCTCAACATCAAGAAGACGCTTGGTCTGCCCGACGACCGTTACGACTTGAAGCCGGCGGGGCTTTGCGAAGTCGATCCTTGGCAGCAGATGTGCGGTTCGCATGGCTGCTCGTCGCCGGTCACGCCATTCAATCCGATGACCAACGGCGCCGCCTCCAGCGACGCCGAGATCGAGGCGCTGGTGCAAAAGCTCACCGACGAAATCGTCGCGAATCTTTCCAAGAAGTAACCCGCACCAGAGCACGCCGCCCGAGGAGTCAGCCATGTCACTTATTGACCAAGGCAGACTCGCCGGCGGTGTCGGCGCGGGCGGGGTGGGTTTCCCGCTGATGTGAAGCTGGGCTCGAAAGCCGAGATCATCATCGCCAATGGCGCGGAGTGCGAACCGCTGCTGCACAAGGACGCGGCGGTGATGGAGCACTACGCGGCGTCGAGCTGAGCATGATGGCGACCGGCGCGCAGGCAGGCGTGATCGGCATCAAGGCGAAGAAAAAGAAAGCCGTCGAAGCGATCGAGGAAGCCTGCCGGGGAACGCGCGTGCGCGTGCAGTGGCTTGGCGATTTCTACATGGCTGGCGACGAATACGATCTCGTCTCTACCGTCACGGGAAAGCGCATCCCGCCGGTGAAGCAGGCCGCCATCGGCAATTCCGCGTGCGACCAGTGCCGGTATTGCACCGAGTTTTGCCCGCGCTTTCTCCTCGGCGACCAGGTCGAGCCGCTCCCGGTCATGCGCACGCTCGCCTTCACCGGCACGGGCGCCGAGCGCTTCAACGAATGGGCCGAGCTCTGCTGCTCGTGCGGCCTCTGCACGCTCTCCGCCTGCCCCGGGGAACTCTACCCGAAAGAGGCGTGCGACGACTCGAAGGCTGCGCTGCGGAAACAGAATTTCAAGGGGACCGGCAAGACCGACATCAAAGTTCACCCCATGCGCGACGGCCGCCACGTGTCGAGCAGTACGACAGCCCCGCGCCGCTCCGTTCTGGCATCGTCGAAACGCGCACACTCGTCCTCGCGCTGAAACAAAGCGCCGCCGGCCTGACCGTCCCGCTCGTAAAAGTCGGCGACACCGTGCCCGCCGGCCAGGCCGTCTCTGAGCCTGCGCCCAACGCCCTCGGCGCGATCATCCACGCACCCTTTGCCAGCAAGGTCACCGCCATCGCGAGCGACCGCACCACCCTGACCAAGTCATGAACGAAAAATCCGTCGGCCTTATCGAACTCTCCAGCATCGCCGCCGGCCGCGCGGTCATCGCCGAAGCCGGCGTCCTCGTGAACGCCGTCGTGATTTGGCGTCCCCACCCGGACGTGTATCGCGAGGTGATTTGACCCGGAATCCGAGGCGGTGTCGCCTCGGGGAAACTCGGGGACGGGAGGTGGGTTCAGCGGGAAAAAGGGCGCGCCCGGAGCCGGTAAAATTTCCGTTCGGAATTTTGGATTCCTGATTCAGTATCCCGCTCGTGACGGAGCCAAAGCGCCGTCACTTTCCAACTTCTGCCGCCCATAATTGCCATGTCGCTCGAAATCAAAATCCCTGCCGTCGGTGAGTCCATCACCAGCGGACTGCTCTCCGTCTGGCACAAGAACGACGGCGACACCGTGGCCGCGGGAGAGGTGCTCTTCACTTTGGAAACGGACAAGGTTTCCACCGAGATCGCCGCGGAGAACCCGGGCGTGCTGAAGATCCGTGTGGCCGCAGGCAGCGAGGTGAAGATCGGGGATACCGTGGGCACGATCGAGGCGGGCGGCGCGGCGGTGCAGACCGCAAAGCCTCCGGCTGCCCCGGCAAAGGAAAAGCCGGCACCGGCTGCTGCCAAGAAGACTGCTGCCGCGAGCGCACCCGTGGTGCCAGTCGTTTCCGAACCAGTCGCGACGTCCGCCATCTCTTCCGCCGTCGCCGCGGCCAATGCGTCGCTTTCCACCCTCTCCGAAAATACCGCGCCCGTCGCCGAAGGGCGCAGTACGCGGAAGAAACTTTCGCCGCTCCGCCGCAAGATCGCGCAGCAACTCGTCATGGCGCAGCACACCGCGGCCATCCTCACCACCTTCAACGAGTGCGACATGAGCGCGGTGATGAGCCTGCGCGCCAGCCAGCAGGATTCCTTCGTCAAGAAGCACGGCATCAAGCTCGGCTTCATGTCCTTTTTCATCAAAGCCACGGTCACCGCGCTCAAGGCCTGCCCGGCGATCAACGGACGCATGGACGGCGACGACTTCGTGCAGAACCATTACTTCGACATCGGCGTCGCCGTGGGCACCGAGCGCGGGCTCGTCGTCCCCGTGGTGCGCGACGCGGACCAGAAATCCTTCGCCGACATCGAGCGCGACCTCGCCGCCTACGCGGTCAAAGCGCGCGAGGGCAAAATCAAAATCGAAGACCTGCAGGGCGGCGTTTTCACGCTCTCAAACGGCGGCATCTACGGCTCGCTGCTTTCCACGCCGATCCTCAATCCGCCGCAGTCCGGCATCCTCGGCATGCACAAAATTCAGGAGCGCCCGATCGCCGAGAAAGGCCAGGTCGTGATCCGCCCGATGATGTATCTCGCGCTCAGCTACGACCACCGCGTGGTGGATGGCAAAGAAGCCGTGACCTTCCTCATCCGCGTGAAAGAGAGCATCGAGAACCCGGTGCGGCTGATGCTGGATTTGTAGGCAGGAGGGGCGAACGGAGCGGCACAAGTCGCAGTCATCCTGAGTGGAGTTCGCGGGGGACGAAGGTGGGCGGGAACGGAGTCGAAGGAGCCCGCGGAGTCGCCGGTGACGCCCGTCGCGCGTACTCGCAGCGACCCCGGGGCAAGCGGGACGCAGGCGATACGGCAGGCGAAGACGGCTGCGCTCCGCCCGCTTTTTCGCCTTCTCCGCAAAGAACCGCAGCGTCAGCCCTTGATCAAAAAGTGCCGGCTCGTCGGCTCCCTCCGCCTGGAGTGGCCGGGAGGTGATGGCACTTGATTTTGGCACTTTCATACTGACCGGGAGGTGATGTCATCAGCCCCATCCGCCATGTTAACTTCGCTCCCCGAAATCGCCCCCGAGGAACTCCACCGGCGCATCGCCGCCGGCGAACCGCTCGACCTCATTGACGTCCGCACCCCGGCGGAATTCGCCGCGCAGCACGCCACGCCCGCGCGGCTCGCGCCGCTGGACCGGCTCGACCTCGGCGAATTCACCGCCGGCCGCAGTGGACGCCCGCTTTATGGCATCTGCCAGGCCGGCACCCGCGCGAAACAGGCCGTGCAAAAGCTGCGCGCCGCGGGCTGTGCCGAGGCCGTGCTCGTCACCGGCGGCACGCAGGCGTGGGTGGAGGCCGGACTGCCCTGCGTCACCGGCACGAGCCGCGTCATTTCCCTTGAGCGCCAGGTGCGTATCGCCGCGGGTGCCCTCGTGCTGGTCGGCGTTGTCCTGAGCCTCACCGTCCATCCGGCGTTGGTTGGCCTGGCGGCGTTGGTCGGCGCGGGGCTGGTCTTTGCTGGTGCCACGGACTGGTGCGGCATGGGCCTGCTGCTCGCGCGGATGCCTTGGAACCAGTCCGCCGCGAGTTGCGCGAAATGAGCGCGCGCAAACGCATCGGCATCGGCGGCGGCGTGGATCGAGTGCCTGCCCGCCGGGCGCACCCGCGATGCGGCGGTCGGCGGGCTGATCCGGCAAGCCGTCGCGGCCGATCCCGCAGGAGCCGCCGCGTGGGCTGGCCCGCTCGCCGACCCGAAATTCGCGCTCGAGAATTCGCCCGCAGCGCCCGCCCATGGCTGAACACCGACCGGAACACCGCCGCGCAGTGGATCGAGCAAGCGCCGGTCTTCAGCCCCGAAATGAAACGGCTGCTGCTGCCACAGGAGTGCAGCGGTGGGTCACTCCTCGCTTTCCCTCCGCGCCGGTGCCGGGCTAGGTTCGCGAGCCATGTCTGATACGCGCCCGATCCGTTTGCTTCGCTTTGCCGAGGGCCGGTCGGTGGGCGAAAAAAAGGATGTGCTGGCGGTGGAGGAGCCGCTGGAGATTCGCGTGGAGGGGCGGAGCATCGCGGTGGTGATGCGGACGCCGGGGCACGACCGGGAGCTGGCCGCGGGGTTTCTGCTCTCGGAGGGGGTGATCAAATCGGCGAAGGACCTTTTCGACATCACGACGTGCGTGGCAGTGACGGGAGCGGGGAAGGGCAATGCGGTGGATGTGGCGTTGGCGCGTCCGGGGGCGGTGGATTTGGAAAAACTGACGCGGCACGTTTTTACGTCGTCGAGCTGTGGAATTTGCAGCCAGACATCAATCGCTGCGGTCCTGCGAGTGCGGAAGCGACTGACGGATCCGGTGCGGATCGACGCGGCGACGCTGCTGGCGCTGCCCGCGCAGCTCGCGCCGGAGCAGGCGGCGTTTCAGACGACGGGCGGGCTGCACGCGTGCGCGCTTTTTGACCGGACGGGAAAGCTGCTCGCGCTCCGCGAGGATGTGGGCCGGCACAATGCGCTGGATAAGCTGATCGGCTGGGCGCTGCTGGAAAAGCGCACGCCGCTGCGGGGGCATGTGGCGCTGCTGAGCGGGCGCGCGTCTTTCGAGATGATGCAGAAGGCGCACGCGGCGGGGATTCCGGTGGTGGCCGCGATCTCCGCGCCGTCGAGCCTGGCGGTGGAGTTTGCGCGGGCGAGCGGGCAGACGCTGGCCGGGTTTGTGCGCGGGCGCTCGATGAACCTCTACGCCGGCGCGGCGCGCGTGAAGACGCCAGCCGGACGGGCCGGCGGCCCGAAGGCTGCCGGGACCCGCCCGACCAGCATCAGGAAAGGGTCGTCGGGGCGTCGGAGAGCTTGATCACGCGGCCTTCGGGGTCGCGGAAATTGGTGTAGGGCCCGACGTTCGTGACGATGATGCCGCGGCGGCGCAGTTCGCCGAGGACGCCGGCGCGGTTTTTCAAGGCGATGTAGAGGTGGAAGTAGCTGACCATCTCGCCGTGCTCGCAGCGGCGAAGGATGAGGGGGACGCCGGCGAGGTTCATCTCGCAGAAGCGACCGTCGCGTTCGGTGAGCACGGCGGCCTCCAGCAGGTCCACGTAAAAGTCGCGGACTTCCTTCCAGCGGTTGGTGAAAATGGCGACGGAGTAGCAAGAGGGATGGGCCTCCGCCGAGCCGGCGACCAGTTCGCCGGGATGGGCTTCGAGTGCCTCCGCGAGGCAGGTGATTTGGTTCATGGAACTACCATTTAGCAGCGGGCATGCCGCGTTATGGAAATTATGGTTTCGGGCTCAAGAGCCGGTGGATACCCCGCCGCTTTACTCGCTCCGCCGCACGGCGCGGATGTGGATCTGCGGGGTGACGGTGCCCTGCCATTCGTTGCGCTCGATTTGGAAAGCCACGTCCCAGGGCAGCGGCGGGAGCTGCTCCTGCGCGGAACCGAACCAGATGGCGCGGTATTCGTCGCCGTGCTGGCGGAGCATCAGCGAGAGATGCTTTTCTTTCATCACGCGCGGCTCGCCGGCGAGGGTCACGCCGCGGGCCACGAAGAGTGGCTGCGGCTGGCCCATGCCGAATGGCTGGAGCGCTTCGTGGTGGCCGAGGAGTTCGTAGTCGATCTCGCCGAGGGTGAGTTCGGCGTCGAGGTGGATGCGGGGCTGGAGTTCCTCTGCGGTGAGGTGGGCGCGGGCGTGGGCGAGAAAGGCGGCGCGGAATCCCTCGAAGCGCGCCTGCTGGAGCGTGAGGCCGGCGGCCATTTCGTGACCGCCATGCTTTTCCAAAAACTCCCCGCACGCCGCGAGCGCGGCGACGAGCGAGAAGCCGGTGATGCTGCGCCCGCTGCCTTTGCCAGTGCCGGCTTCATCGAAGCCGATGACCAGCGTGGGCCGGTGGTGTCGCTTCTGGAGGCGCGAGGCGGCGATGCCGATGACGCCGGTGTGCCAGCCCGCGGCGCCGACCACGATAGCGGCGTCGCTCGCGGGATCGAACGTGCCCGCGAGCTGCGCCTCGGCCTGCTGGAAGACGTCTTCCTCGACGGCGCGGCGTTCGCGGTTCTGCGTGTCGAGGCTGGCGGCGATGGCGTGGGCGCGCACGGGGTCGTCGGTGAGGAGCAGCTCCAGCGCGTCCTGCGCGGTGCCGAGGCGGCCGGCGGCGTTCAAGCGCGGGCCGAGGCCGAAGCCGACATTCGGCGGACTGAACGGCGCGCGCAGTCCGCTCACTTCGATGAGCGCGCGCAGCCCGACCCAGCGCGTTTGCGCGAGCTGGAGGAGCCCGCTTTTCACGAGCGTCCGGTTTTCCTCCATGAGCGGCACGAGGTCGGCCACGGTGCCGAGCGCCACGAGGTCGAGATGCGCGCGCAGCTCGAAGTCCGCGAGCGGGCGGCGTTTGAGCAGGGCATGGGCGGTTTTGAAAACGAGGCCCACGCTGCAGAGGTAGTGAAAGTCCGCGCCGAGCTTGGGATTGACCAGCGCCACGCACGACGGCAGCGCGTCTTTGCACTCGTGGTGGTCGATCACCACCACGTCCACGCCCTGCGCCTGGAGCGTGGCGATTTCCACGACCGACGACGTGCCGCAATCCACCGCGATGAGCAGCCGCGGCGCCAACTCCGCCACGCAGCGCGCCACGCCGTCCGCGCTCAGGCCGTAGCCTTCATCCGCGCGCAGCGGCAGAAAGCACGGGGCCTCCACACCGTAGCCACGCAGCACGCGGGTGAGCAGGGCGAGCGAAGTCACGCCGTCCACGTCGTAGTCGCCGTAGAGCACGATTTTCTCGCCGCGATCAATCGCCGCGAAAATACGGGTCACCGCCGCATCCATATTGGGCAGGGCAAAAGGATCACCGAGCGACTTGAGCTTTGGGTCGAGAAAGCGCCGGGCCTCCTCCGCCGAGCGCACTCCGCGCCGCAGGAGCAGTTCCGCGGCGAAACGCGCCACGCCCGCCTCTTTCGCCAGCGCGCGCACGGCAGCGGGGTCGATGGGGTCGGGTAAAAGCCAGCGGCGGTGGGTCATTTCCGCATCCTTCGCGGAACCCACCGCCGAGCGCAATCACCGTCCGCCGGTTTCCCTCACCATCGCGAAAAATGCCGTGAAGCGCTAAGTTTTCGGCCTGGCTGGGGTTTAGCGCTTGTGAAATTTTTCGCTCCGCCTAATCCTGCCATATGACTTTGCCCAACGAGGGAGAACCAGCTAAACCAGAACTTGCCGCAAGCGCCGACAGCGCCGGTCCGAAGAAATTCAAGGACCTGCAGCGCAATATCACCATGTTGCAAATCGCCAAGGCGGCGGACGTGTCGCAGGGAGCGATCTCCTCCATGCTCAATGACCGGAACTACGGCATCCGGGTCAGCGAAAAAACGCGTGCGCATGTTTTCAAAGTCTGCCGCCAGATGGGTTACATCCCGAATGACCTCCGGGCGCTCGTGCGAATGTATCCGGAATTGGGCGGCTACAGCTTGCTTGTGGCCTCGGACATCCCCGGTGGAATCCTCAACCCGCTGGTCACGCGCATCGCCGCCGCGGCCATGGGTGCGCTGCCGGAGGCCACGAACGCCCTCAGCGTGGGACTGTATGAGCCGTCCGTGGATTACCACGCGGACGGAGGGGCGCTGCCGCAGTCGGTCGCCAACTTCGTGTCGTCGAAGTTCCTCATCGTCGGCACGCCGAATCGGACCCTCGTGGAAAACCTCACCCGGCGCGGCCTTTCCGTGATGTGCCTCGGCTACGAACTGGCATTGCCGGGCGTGGTCAGCTTCGTGCCCGACTTCGGGGAAGCCGCCAGTTTGGGCATCGCGCACTTGGTGAAACTTGGGCATCGCCAGATTGGCATCGTCTCCGGGCCGTTCGGGGCCGTCGATCCGCAGGTCATTGATTTCAACCGCGGCGTGGGCCTCGCCTGCGAGCAGCACAAAATGCCCTCCCCGGCGCTCCATGTCGTCTATGGCGACCTCTCCGTGGAAGCGGGCCGCAAAGCCTGCGACGAATTGCTCGGCCAGAAAAATCAGCCAACGGCGATTTTCTGCATGAGCGACTCCGCGGCGTTCGGGGTCATCGAGCGCGCCCAAGCCAGCGGAATCGACGTGCCGCAAAAGCTCAGCGTCATCGGTTGCGGGGATGATCCGGCGGCGGCGATGGGGCACACGGCGCTCACCACGATCCGTCTGCCCATCGAGGAAATGGCCCTACAGGCGGTCCAGGAGGTGGACCGCCTCGTCCACGACGACCTCCCGTCCGGCTCGCGCAAAATCGTGCCACCGCTGAGCCTCGTGGAACGCCGCTCCTGCGCCCCGCTGAATCCGGCCTGAAAGGCGAAAAGCGTCCCTTGACGCACCCTTCGTTTCTCACCGACAAACCAACCCCGCATGAAAATCCCATTCTACATATCCACCGCCGCCTCGGCGCTTTGCCTCGTCCTGAGCCTCGTCGTCTTTGCCGTCGGCCGCTCCAGTCATGGCATCCAGCAGGACATTAAAAAGCAGCAGCAGGAAATCCAAAAGCAGCAGCAGGCTCTTCAGGCGCAGCAGCAGGAGATCGAGGCCGGCAACCAAATCAGCCAGCAGATCGGGCCAAACCTCCTCCGCGACATGGCCGCCGCCTCGGTCAAAAACGAGAAGATGAAAACCCTGCTCGCCAAGCATGGTTACAACGTCCAAGTCAACAAAGACGCTCCCAAAGACGCCCCCGCTCCCAAGCCCTAAATTCCATCTCCATGAACACCGAAGCTGAATACTCCTACGCCGAACCCGCTCCCTCCGGCCCCTCGCTGCACCTCCCGTTTGCCCTGCTCACGTCCGCTTTGGCGCTGGTCATGATCGGCCAGACGCTCGGCACCCTGAACCAGAAATCCGATCTGCGGGAAGGTCGCACGCAACTCGGCGAAAATACGCAGAAGCTCTCCGAGGCCTTCACCAAGCGCGAGCCGCTCGTGAAGCAGTCGCAGGAATTGAAAAAGAAGCTCAACGAAATGATCATGGACATCCTCATCCTCGCCAAGACCGACGAGGATGCGAAAACCATCGTCGCGAAATACAACATCCAGCAGAACCTGCCGGCCAGCGGCGACGGTGCCGCCGCACCCGCGCCGGAGAAATAGCGCCGCGTCAGACCTCCGACTTGAAAACACCCGGCGTTTGCGCGCCGGGTGTTTTCGTTTCAACCCCGCCCGTCTCCCGCCATGTCCGACTCCCTCGAAATCGCCGCTCGCGGCATCGTGCAGCGACTGCACGACGCCGGGCATGCCGCGCTCTACGCCGGCGGCTGCGTGCGCGACCGGCTCATGGGCGTGGCGCCGCACGACTACGACATCGCCACCGACGCGCGCCCCGAGCAGGTGCAGGCGCTTTTCCGCCGCACGGTCGCCGTCGGCGCGCACTTCGGCGTCATCGTGGTCCTCGACGGCAGCTGCGAATTCCAAGTCGCGACCTTTCGCAACGACGGCCAATACCTCGACGGACGCCACCCCGCGACCGTCAGCTTTTCCACGCCGGAGGAGGACGCCCAGCGCCGCGACTTCACGATCAACGGCCTCTTTTTCGATCCCCTCGCCGACCGGCTCATCGACTACGTCGGCGGCCAGCGAGACCTCGCCGCGCGCGTGCTCCGCGCCATCGGTCACCCCGCCGACCGCATCCGCGAAGACCGCCTGCGGATGATGCGCGCCGTGCGCTTCGCGACCACGCTCGGCTTCGATCTCGACGGAGCGACTTGGCGGGCGGTGTGTGAAAACGCGCGGCACATCCGCGAGGTCAGCGCCGAGCGCATCCGCGAAGAGCTGATGAAAATCCTGCTCTCCCCGCGGCGCGTGCGCGGCTTCGATCTGCTCGATGAAAGCGGGCTGCTCCGCGCAATCCTGCCCGAGATCGAGGCGCTCAAAGGCTGCGAGCAGCCGCCGCAGTTTCATCCCGAGGGCGATGTCTTCAAGCACACCCGCATCATGCTCGATCTCCTGCCCGCGCAGGTCTCTGGCCCGCTCGTGCTCTCCGTGCTCTTCCACGACATCGGCAAGCCCGGCACTTTCACCACCGACCTCGACGGCCGCATCCGCTTCAACGGCCACGACCGCCTCGGCGCCGCTATGACCGAGCGCGTGATGCTTCGCCTGCGCTTCTCCCGCGCCGAGATCGACGCCACGGTCGAGGCCGTCGCAAACCACATGGTCTTCAAGGACGTGCAGCAAATGCGCGTGGCCAAGCTCAAGCGCTTCCTCGCCCGCCCGCACATGGAAAACGAGTTGGAGTTACATCGCGTCGATTGCACGAGCAGCCA
>CAIQUL010000141.1 GCA_903874975.1 uncultured Chthoniobacter sp.
CCGGGCAGCTTCCGATGAACTGGCTCTACCGGCGCGGGTATGTCGATCCGGCCACCGGTCTGTTTGGCGTGGGTGGTGTCGAAGACGGCAGTCCGGTGGTCACCGATCCGTCGGCTTCGACGGCTTGGTGGATCGATTACAGCAATTTCTTCCAGGGCATCGGCGCGCTCGGCGGCGGCGATATCGCGATGGTCGCCGGAAGTGACGTGATCAACATGGACGCGGTGACTCCGACCAATGCCCGGATGGCCGGTCAGCGACCCAACCCCGCTTTCGGCCAACCGGGTGAGCCCGAGTTCCTGAATCTCGCGCCCGCTTCGGCGAATCTGGTGGAACTCGGTGGCGGCGACATCACGGTGCGGGCGGGTGCGAATATCGACGGCGGCGTTTATTACGTGGAAAAGGGCGACGGCACGCTGTTTGCCGGTGGGGTCATCACCACGAATCAGGCGCGCTCGCCGTCGCGCGGCATCCTCTCGAGCACTCCGCAGATTCTCGATCCGCTGACGTGGCTGCCGACCACCCTCTTTGCGGGGAAAAGCACCTTTGAGGTCAGCGCGCGGGGCGACATTCTGCTGGGGCCGGTGGTCAATCCCTTCCTGCTGCCGTCCGGCCTGAACAACCGGTATTGGTACAAGACCTACTTCAACACGTATTCCGCCGATGCCGGGCTCGAGGTCGCTTCCTTTGGCGGCAGCGTCACCCACCGCCTCGGCACCTCCTCGACGCCGATCCTGAGCAACTGGCTATCGCTTAAAAACCTGTTCTCCGCGCAGAACACCACGAACTCCTCGAACTTCCAGCCGTGGATTCGTCTCGCGGAGACCACGGTCGGGGCGTTCACCACTTTCACCCGCGTCGCGGCGCCGACGCTGCGGAGCACGGCCTTCGCGGGCGATGTGAATCTCGTCGGGCCGCTCACGCTCTTCCCTTCGCCCAGCGGCACGGTGGAGTTGGCGGCGTCCGGCGGGATCATCGGGTTGCAACCAACCGGTCGCACGGGGACGATCACCACCTGGACCTCCGCGACGATCAATCTCTCCGACGCGGACCCGGCGTCCGTGCCCGGGGTGGCCTCGCCTTTTGCCTACGCGGAAGTGGCGGGCCGGGTGCCCGGCAATCTCCGGGTGACCACCGCGACCTTTCTCAACGAGCTGAACCAGATTTTCATCGAAACCGGGACGGTCAGCGGTCTGCGCGCGACCACCGACGTGCAACAGGCGCTGCATGCCGCCGGGCTGCTGCACCGCGGCGACACCCAACCGCTGCGGCTCTACGCGGCGGGCGGCGACATCACGGGGCTGACTTTGTTTTCGCCCAAAACGAGCCGGATCATCGCGGGCAACGACATCGCCGACGTTTCGTTCTATCTCCAGAATAATGATGTCGCCGACCTCTCGCTCGTCGCCGCCGGGCGCGACCTCATCCCTTATAACGAGAACACCGCGCTGCGCGCGCTGGCGAACAATGCCAGCCTCGGCAACGCCATCTCCGATACCAACCGCACGACCGTCACCGGGGTGACGACCAATGTCCTACAGGGAGACATTCAGATCAGCGGTCCGGGCGTGCTCGAAGTGCTGGCCGGGCGCGATTTGGA
>CAIQUL010000142.1 GCA_903874975.1 uncultured Chthoniobacter sp.
CTGCGCCTCCAAGCCATCGTGGAGGTTGGGAACATCAACGTCCTCCTGCCGTGCTCCGTTCATCACTTCGCGCAGGGCGGGGATCACCCATTGTTTGAAGCGGTTGCCGATATCGAAGCCGCCGGGCGGGAATTGGTGGATGACCTCGACGGAGTTGTCCGGCAGGCCGCGCGTCACTTTCCCGTGGAAGCGGTCCACGGTGATCGAGGCCTCGGTGCCGTGCAGTTCCAGTTCCGGCACGAGGCCGCGGCGGAGGTAGGGCGCGTGCGAGAGAACGAAGGAGCCGACCGCGCCGCGCGCGAATTCCCAGGCGATCGCCGCGTAGTCCGGCGTGCCGCCTTTGCGCGCCTCGGCTGTGAGGCCCGCGGAACCGCGGGCGAGCGCTTCGGTCAGGTTGACGTCGCCGATGTCGAAGCGCGCGGGGGTGATGGTGTCGGCGTGGGCGAGCACGCGCCGGCATTCTTCGCCCAAAATCCAGCGCACGGTGTCGTAGGCGTGCGAACCGACATCAGCGATGGTCCCGGCGGAGGAGAGCTTCGGGTCGTCGCGCCAGGTGAGCGGCATCTGCGGGGGGCGCGGGTTGTGCCAGCGGTAGTTGACCACTTTGACCTCGCCGATTCCGCCACTGCGCACGATCTCCCGCGCTTTGACAAAGGCCGGCGACCAGCGCGTCCAGAGCGGCACGAAATGCGCGAGGTTGCCGGCGGCTTGATAGGCATCGCGCATCTCCCTGGCCTCCGCGGCGTTCAGCCCGACGGGTTTCTCGCAGAACAAATGTTTGCCCGCCGCCGCCGCGGCCATCACTGCCTCGTGGTGCAGCGCGTCCGGCGTGCCGACGACCACGTAGTTCACGTCCGGATGCTCGACGACCGCGCGCCAGTCGGGCGTCGCCAGCTCCGCGCCGTCCTCCGCCGCCGCAGCCGCGAGGAGATCCTGCCGCCGCGCGCAGAGCGCGACCATGCGCACGCCTTCGCAGGCGCGCATTTCGGCGCGGTAGGGCGCTCCGATGTAACCCGTGGCGCCGAGGACGCCGACTCTGACTTCTGGTAGCTCCTGCGACATCGGCTAGATCGAAACCGCCCCGCCTTTCTGCTTCGCCGCCCCGTCGCCGACGCGCGCCCGGATGGCCGCGAGTTCCGCCTGGAGGTGGGTGCGGAAGAGGATGATGTCCGCTTTGTGGATGAGAATGTTGGCGCCCATGTTGAGGAGGCGCACGTGCTCGTCTTCGGTGCCCCAGAAGTGGATGCCGGCCCCGATGCCACGCGCGCGGGCTTTGCGGAAGATGGTCTCGACGGCCTTGAGGAAGTCCGGGTGCTGATACTGCTCGGCCACGCCGAGGCTGCAGCTCAGGTCGTGCGGGCCGATGAGCACGGCGTCGATGCCTTCGACGTCCAGCAACGCGTCGAAGCGCTCGATCGCGGGCACGCTTTCGATGTTGATGACCAGGCTGTTTCCCCTCGTGTTCTTCGACACGTAAGCGGCGAACTCGGGAGCCAGCGGCTCGCCGTCGAGGGCGCGCTGCAATTTCTCTCCCTTGAGCGGACGGAACTTCGAGGCACCCACGAGCGCGCGCACTTGCTCCGGCGTCTCGATGTAGGGCGCGACGACGCCGGCCGCGCCGTCGTCGTAGGCGACGGTGACTTTGTAAGGATCGGGATCGGTGATGCGCACCAGCGGCGGCAGGCCGAGCGCGGCGTAAGTGCGGCACATCCAGCTCAGAGTCTCGCGGCCGATGGCGATGTGCTCGGTGTCGATGAAAACGAAATCGAGCCCGCAGTCGCCGATGACCTTGGGCCAGAACGGCGATGGCGAAACGAGCAGGGTGCCGTAGATGCGTTGGTCGCCCCGCAGGGCGGTTCTGAATTCTTGTGAGGTCATGGATTTTCTTGATGGCTGACGGTGACAGGTGCGCCCGATTTTCCGGACTCGATGGCGGCGAGGACAATGGCGCAAATCTCCCTCGCATCCCGGGCATCCAGCACCGGCCTTTCGCTGCCGTCGATGGCGCGGGCGAAGTTCTCGGCGAGGAGGTAGTTGTTCTCGTCGGCGATGCGCCGGTGTTTGAACTCGAGCGGTGGCTGGCCGCGGTAATGAATCGCCACTTCGGGCCGCGCCTCGGAGATCACCATCGCGCCCTTTTCGCCGATGAGGTGCAGCTTGATCTCGCCGATGTCGGGATGCGCGGCCGCGCCGATGCGGCCGATGCACAGCGAGCCGACGACGCCGTTCTCCATCTCCAGCGTGACCGTCGCGAGGTCGTCGATGCCGTTGTCGGCATGCGCCTGGTGGAAGTGGGCGGTCGTCCGGGCAAAGACGCGCCCGACCCGCGCGCCGCCGGTGAGCATCCGGATGTAGGCCAGCGGGTAGATGCCTTCGACCTGCAGCTCGCCCAGCGGCACGCTGCCGACGCCGCCATCGGAGCCGTCGGCGTGCGCTTCGAGTTGCCGCCCGAGCCAGTCAATCGGCGGGTCACCCGCCTTGCGCGTGCCGAGCGGAGGCCCGGCGTCCTTGGAGAAATAGAAGTCGCAATGGATCGCGGTGAGGGTGCCGATCTTTCCCGCCGCGAGAGCCTCGCGCGCCTGTACGAGAGCGGGGAGAAAATTGCGGTTCCAGACGAGGCACTGCACGCGATGGCGTTCGAGCGCGGCGATCAGGCGGTCGCAATCCTCGAGCCGGGTGGCCAGCGGTTTGTCCACGACGACATGCAGACCCGCCTCCGCCGCGCGCACCGCGAGATCGCAGTGGCGCTCGGCCTCGGGACTGACGGCGACGGCATCGAGATCGAACCTCGCGAAAGCCGCGGCCACGTCGCGGACGTAAGGGATGCCGAACTCGTCGGCGAAAAGCTGGTTGCGCTCGTGCGTCCACGCGGGGCGGTCCGCATCATCGGCGACACAGACCAGCTCGAAGCGCGGATGCGCGGCGATGGCGCGCGGCAGGTAGTCGTGTTTCACCACACTCAGCACGCCCACGCGGAACGGCGCTTTCTTTCGGTCGGTCGCTCTCATGCCATCGCTTCCTCCACGAGTTGCCGCGCCCGGAGCAAGTCGCGCGTGGTGTGCTCCGGCGAGCGTTTCTCGCGCACGGCGGCCACGAAAGCTTCCAGCATCGGGCGCAGGCAGGCCTGGGAAAAAGCGGGCGGCGTCGCAGCGGGCGCGCCTCCGGTGAAGAACAAGTTTCGATCGCGATGGTCGTCGGCGTAAGCGGCGCCATTCGACCCGACGAGGCAGAGC
>CAIQUL010000143.1 GCA_903874975.1 uncultured Chthoniobacter sp.
GCGATTCCCGTGGCTTGGGTGCTCGCCGGCGGCTACACGAACGACGTGAGTAAAGTCGTCCGCGTGCATCTGAATACCTTCCGCGCTTGGCGCGAAATTTATGGCGAGTGAGCCACGGCGCAGTCCCGGTGATTTGTCGGTCGTCCTGCCGGAGGTCGCGCCCACCGATGTCGCTGCGGCGGTGGATGCGGCCGTCGCGGCAGCGGGCGGGTGGGCGCGCACGCCTTTGCCAGAGCGGATCGCGCGGCTGCGCGTGGCGCAGGAGGCGCTCGCAGCGGCGAAGGAGGAGCTGGCGCGCGGGATCGCGCTCGAGACCGGCAAGCCGATCACCGAGGCGCTCGGCGAAGTCGGCGCGGTGGTGGCGAAGATCGACCTGACGAGCGCCGATGCGGAGCGCTGGCTGGCGGAGGAGACGAACCTTGGCGGGCCGCATCCGGCCTTGGTCCGGCGGCGGTCGCGGGGACCGGCGGCGGTCGTCGGGCCGTTCAATTTCCCGCTGCACCTCGGGCACGGCGCAAACGTGGCGCACCTGCTCGCGGGCAACCCGGTGCTCTTCAAGCCCTCGCCGCTCGCGGCGGGCGTGGCCGCGCGCTATGGCGAGCTGATGTCGCCCGCGTTTCCGCCGGGCGTTTTCCAAGTCGTGCAGGGCGGGGGAGCGGAAGGCGAACAGCTCTGCCTCGATCCGCGGGTGCGGTCGGTCTGCTTCACCGGCTCCGTCGCGGTGGGACAAAAGCTGTCCGTGAGTCTCGCCCACGATTTTTCCAAGGACCTCGCGCTCGAACTCGGCGGCAGCAATGCGCTCCTCGTCTGCGCGGATGCCGATCTCGACAAAGCCGCGACCGCCGCCGCGGAAGGCGCCTGCCTCACCGCCGGCCAGCGCTGCAACGCCACCAGCCGCGTCATCGTCGAGCGCCCGGTCGCCGCGGAATTCCAGCGCCGCTTCCTCGCCGCGCTCACCGCCTTCCAACCCGCCGACCCGCTGCTCGCGACGACGAAGCTCGGCCCGGTGATCAGCGCCGCCGCCACCGCCCGCTTCGCGCGCCTGCTCGCCGAGACGCCCGGCGACTGGCTGCTGCGCGGCGCGGTCGTCCCCGAGGTCGCAGGCCAACGCGGTCACTACGTCCGCCCCGCTGTCGTCCTCCGTGAAGACGACGGCGCGGCGGATGCGGAGTGCTTCGTCCCGCTCATCAGCCTCTTCATCGCCGCCGATCTCGACCACGCCGTGCGCCTGCAGAGCGCCTCCCCCTTCGGCCTCACCGCCTCCGTCTTCACCCGCTCCGAGGCCACCTTCCGCGCGCTCGGCGAGCGGCTCGAAGTCGGCAATCTCTACGCCAACCTGCCCACCACATTTTCTCCCTCCACGCTGCCTTTCGGCGGTCTGCGCGGCTCCGGCAATGGCCGCCCCGGCGGACGCGGCTTCATCCGGTTCACGACCGCCGAGCAGGCGGTGCAGTGGGCGGAGTGGTGATGGGGGAAAGGCCCGCCAATTCTTTTGACCCCGCGCGCGGCCCCGCTACGGTTTCGCCCGCAACTTCCAACCCGCAACCAACACCGCAAGGAGCACAGCAATCACTATGGGACTCATGGATTTCATTAAGGGCGAACTCATCGAGATCATCGACTGGACCGACGATTCGCGCGACACGCTGAGCTACCGCTGGCCGGACGAGGACAAGGAAATCAAGAACGGCGCGCAGCTCATCGTGCGCGAGTCGCAGGTCGCGCAGTTCGTGTATCTGGGCCAGTTTGGCGACACCTTCGGGCCGGGCAAGCACACGCTGACCACGGACAACATCCCGGTGCTCGCGACGATCAAGGGTTGGAAATACGGCTTCAACACGCCGTTCAAAGCCGACGTGTATTACGTCACGACGCGCCTTTTCACCGGCAACAAATGGGGCACCTCGAACCCGGTGATGATGCGCGACAACGACTTCGGCATCGTCCGCGCGCGGGCCTTCGGCACGTATGATTTTCGCATCACCGACCCGAAGCTCTTTTTGAAAGAGGTCGCGGGCAGCGATCACCATTTCCGGCTCGATGAATTTGCCGACACCATGCGCTCGCGGATCGTGTCGCTTTTCAGCGAAGCGCTGGCGCAGGCGAAAATCCCGGTGCTCGACGTCGCCACGCAATACAGCGAACTCGGCGGCGCGCTGCTCCCGCTGATCAATCCGGTGACCACGGCGAAATACGGCATCGAGTTTGCGACGTTCGTGGTGGAAAACGTGAGCCTGCCGCCGGAGGTCGAGGCGGCGATCGACAAGCGCTCGTCCATGGCGGCGGTCGGCAATCTCAACGACTACGTGAAATTCCAAATGGCTCAGGGCATGGGCAGCGGGCAGGGCGGGGGAGCCGGCGGCATGGCCACGGAAATGGCCGTGGGCATGGCGATGGCGCAGCAGATGATGCAGCAAAGCGGCGGCCTCGGTGCGCAAAGCACGCCGCCCGCGGCACCGCCTCCGCTGCCCAGCGCAGCGGCGGCAGCGATCCCGGAACTCCTCAGCACCGCGGACGCGGCGAAGGCGCTCGGCGTGAGCGAGGCGGACGTGCTGGCGACGCTCGAAGCGGGCGATCTCAAAGGAAAGAAGATCGGCTCGACGTGGCGCATCACGCGCACGGCGCTGGATGCGTTTTTGAAGAGCTAGCGCACGGTCGGCAGAACCGCGTCCCACCCGCCACGCACCCATTTTATGTTCTCGCAAAGCACACCCGCCAGTCGTTTCCGCAGACCGCTCCGGAGCGCGTTCACCCTTCTCGAAGTCCTCCTCGTCCTCGGGATCATCGGGTTGTTCATTATTTGCGTCATCGGCTACTTCGCTTCGCGCGGAGTCGAGCC
>CAIQUL010000144.1 GCA_903874975.1 uncultured Chthoniobacter sp.
CCTTTTTCGCCTCGGCCCAGTGGACCACGGTGAAGACCAGGTTGCCGCACGGGACGAAAAGCGCGACCAGACCCCAGGCGATGCTTTGGCGAAAAGCGGCAACGAGGACCATGATCCCGCCGCCAAGCAGGACGAGCCCACCGAGGCCGAGCAGGATGAGAGCGGTGACCGGCAGAGTCATGCCGACGCCTTTCAGCAGGATGCAAACCACCCGGCGGCCAGTCTCGTCCGGGGCGTCTGAGTTCCGCCCGGAAAACCATTTGCCAAGCCCTCCCGCCTCCCGATAATCCGCCCCCCTATGAACGACATTCGCATCATCATCCACACCTCCCGCGGCGACATCGAAGGCACTCTCTTTGCCTCCAAAGTGCCCATGACCGCCGCCAATTTCCTCAACCTCGCCCAGCGCGGCTTCTACAACGGCGTGAAGTTTCACCGGGTCATCAAGGACTTCATGATCCAGGGCGGCGACCCCACCGGCACCGGTTCCGGCGGCCCGGGCTACAAATTTGGCGATGAAATCCACCCGGCGCTCAAGCACACCAAGTCCGGCCTTTTCTCGATGGCCAACGCCGGCCCCGGCACCAATGGCAGCCAGTTCTTTGTCACCCACGTCCCCTGCTCCTGGCTGGATGGAAAGCACGCCGTCTTTGGCGAAGTGACCACCGGCCAAAACGTCGTGGACACCGTCGTCCAAGGCGACGCGATCCAGACGATCGACATCCTCGACTCCACCGACGAACTCTTTGCCGCGCAAAAGGCGAACCTCGACAAGTGGAACGCCGTGCTCGCGAAATAGCCTGCGAAAAAATCCGGCAGCGCGGTCCGCTCCGGGCCGCTGATGGCACGCCCAAAACGGTCGAAGGTGTGGCGAAAATTGGACACTCGCCGCGCTCTCGTCGCCCATCCTGACGGTAAAACGGGCAGTCATGGCGGTCATTCACCGCGGGTGCGGTCCTCGGAAAAAGGGGTCCCATCAGAGAAATGGGAAACCGCCGGGCGAAACTTTCCGAAAAAAAACTGTTGCCCGGCGGCATGGTGGTCGCTAAAACGCACCCCGCTGAACAAAAACCAGCAGCAGCCAACACCAACCAAGAAAACCAAAATAACCCATTATGACTAAACACAGCATCGCAGCCGCCTGCACGCTCACCTTGGCCAGCCTCGCGCTCGCCTCCACGAGCCTCGCCGGCACCGCCGCACCCGCAAAAGAAAACAAAGCCTGCAAGGCCATCACGGAATCCTGCATCACGGGCGACATCGGCATCGACGTCACCTCGATGTATATCCGCCACGGCATCACGCAGGAAAATCAGGCAGCCATCCTCCAGCCGTACATCAACCTCAGCTTCCGCGTCTATGAAGGCGCCGGCGCGCTCAGCAAAGTGAGCGTGGACCTCGGCTTCTGGAACAGCTTCCACAGCCGCAAGACCGCCACGGGCGGAGTCTTCGGCGGCGGCGGCTCCACCACCAACGCCTGGTACGAGTCCGACTTCACGGCCGGCTTGAGCTTCGTGTTCAACAAGAACATCACCCTCAGCCCCTACTACCGCGCCTACATGAGCCCGAATGACGCGTTCAACACCGCGCAGAACCTCGGCCTGCGCCTTGCGTTGGACGATTCCGATCTCCTCGGAGCGTTCGCCCTGCACCCCTACGCGCTCGCGGAGTTCGACGTGGAGAACTCTTCCGGCAACGGAACCGGCGAAGGCGTTTACTACGAAGTCGGCATCGCTCCCGGCATGCAGCTCGGCCCCATCGCCCTGAGCCTGCCGATCAAAGCGGGCTTCGGCTCCAGCGACTACTACGCGAATGACGCTAGCTACGGCTTCTTGTCCGCCGGTGTGAATGCTGAATACAAGCTGGCCTTCGTCCCCGAGTGCCTCGGCGACTGGTCCGCCCACGCCAACGCGACCTACTACAACCTCGGCAGCGGCACCTCCGGCGCCGGCGTTGATGCGATCCGCAACCATGACCAACACGAGGTGGTCTTCGGCGGCGGTCTGCGCGTCGCCTTCTGAGGCCCGTCAGCTAGTTCAGACTAAATTCAAAGCTCCTCCGGGATTCGTCCCGGAGGAGCTTTTGTTTTGCCCCGAAAGGGCCGGATTCCCCTTCCGCCCAAGCGGTGGCTATTTTTGGCCAGCACGAAACTTTCTCGCCGAAGTCGGCGGCTCACCAGCATCGGGAAATCCGCATCCCGGCGAACGGCTTAAACTTTTTCCAATGACCTAAACAGCCTCTGAATAGCCTTTTATAAGCGGAGCAGGAAAATCAGAAAAATCATCTCCGGCCCGTGGCAAGCCCCTTGCTAAACGCCCGACCGTGCCGAATCACGGCAACAACAACCAACAACAAACCAACCAACAACAAAGACCCATGACCAAACACAACATTGCCAGACTCGGCATCCTGAGCACCGCGATCCTCGCGACCCCCGTCCTCGCTCTGGCCGGCACCGCCGCCCCCGCGAAGGAGTCAAAAGTGCTGAAGGAAGCCATTAAGGAGTCCTGCATCACCGGTGACCTCGGCGTCAACGTCGTCTCCCAATACGTCTCCCGCGGCGTGATCTTCGAGAATCAGGCCGCCATCGTCCAGCCCTTCGCTGACCTCTACTTCAAACTCTACGAAGGCTCCGGCTTCGTGAACAAAGTCAGCGTGAACCTCGGCATCTGGAACAGCTTCCACTCCCGCAAAACCGACGCCGGGCTCGTCAACGGAGCAGGCACCAGTTCCACGCGTTCGTGGTATGAATTCGACCTCACGGCCGGACTCGCGGTGACGTTCGCCAAGAACTTCACCTTCACGCCGAGCTACTACGCCTTCCTCAGCCCGAACGACGGATTCTCGACGTTCCAGGGTCTGAACCTCGCGCTGGGCTACGACACCACCGACCTCATCGGCTTCAATCTGGCCCCGAAAGTCCAGGTGCTGTTCGAGTTGGAAAACAAAGCCGGCACCGGCTCGGATGAAGGCATCTACTACGAAGTCGGCATCGCCCCGAGCTTCCCGATCGGCAGCACCGGCGTCACGGTCGGCATCCCGATCACCGCAGGATTCGGATCGGACAACTTCTACGGCTCCCTCAACTCCAAGACTGGCGCGATCGACGACGAAAGCTTCGGCTTCATCACCGGCGGTGTCACCCTGAGCTACGCCCTGTCCTTTGTTCCCGAATGCTATGGCACGTGGACCGCGACCGCTGGCTACGCCTACTACTACCTCGGAGAAGGCACCTCCGACTTCAATACCGCCGCCCGCGGCGGTGCCGTCCGTGAAGACAAGCACAGCGAGCACATCTTCTCCGGCGGTCTGATGGTCGCGTTCTAAGGACGTCCCTCGATCCTAATTGCTAAGTTCCTCCGGTGTTCGCACCGGAGGAGCTTTTGCTTTTTGTGCCAGAGAAAGCCTGCGCACAGTCGCCCAATTCACCCTAGGCTTGAGTTCACAGCGCCCGCAGAAGCGCCGCGAGACCTTTCTTTTCAGGCTCGGTGAGTTTGGTTTCCAGCAAGAGATTGAAGAACTCGATGGTGTCTTCGAGCGTCAGCAAGCGGTCGTTGTGCAGAGGTGGCGGGGGATTCTTTCATGCCGCGCAACGGGAAGGTTTCGATGGGGTCATCGGCACAGTCCGACCGGACGGTGATCATCTTCTCCGCGCAGGTTGTGCATACTGTAGTCGGTGGAACTGAATGGCTGGGGAGCGCTCATCCACCCCCGTGCTGGACGATGTGGAATCGGCACGGCGAGGCAAAGCGCGAGTCGCCTCGATCCTCACCGTTGCACCCGCGAAGCTCGCATTTTGCCGACTTTTGCACCCGACTCCGGTTCCATGCGGGCACAGTCTGCGTTTCCTTTGGTCATTGCTCCCTTCAGTGCGGCGGCCAGCAGTGGGCCGAGGCGTGATGTCTTTCGCGTGATGACGCGAACGGTTCTCGAAGGCGCCGGCTGGAGGGGGAGAAAGACCAAACACTTGTCCGGCGCTGAAGCCACGGCCATGCGTGGGATCAGCGTGACGCCCATGCCGGCGCAGATCATGGCTTTCAGGGTATCGATGCTCGCCGCGATGGAGATGGTCGCTGCGCCGACGCGGTTCGCACTGCAGAAGCTCGCAGCTTGATCGCTCAGACAATGGCCGTCCTTGAGCAACAGCATCGTCTCGCCCTGGAGATGCTTGTGTTCCACCTGCGCTTGTCTCGCGAGTGGATGAGCACGGGCGACGGCGAGCAGCAGTTCATCGTGGCCAAGCTCGGTTTCCGCGATCAGCGAGTCATTGGTGTCCGTGGCAATGATCGCGGCGTCCAGTTCACCACGCGCGGTGCCTTGCACGAGGTTCTGGGTGATGTCTTCGACGATGCGCAATGTGGTGCCTGGATACGTCTGTTTCATCGCCGTGAGCACGGGGCCGATCCAATAGGGCGCGATGGTGGGAATCAGGCCCAGCGTGATTGTGGCAGGCATCTGGCCGACTTCCACCGCAGCGACGTCGAGTAACGCCTGCCTGGCCTGTAAAATTCCCCGTGCTCGCTCCACCAACGGACGGCCTGCGGGTGCCACCACCACGCGGCGGCTCGTTCGCTCGATGAGTTGCACGCCGAGTTCCGCCTCCAGCTTTTTCAATTGCAGGCTCAACGCACTCTGGCTGACGTGACAGCGCGCGGCGGCCTGGCCGAAGTGACCGAGGTCGGCAACGGCCACGAGGTATTCGAGATCACGAAAGTTCATTGATTGGCGGAGTGAATCGATTCTGGCGGAATTGCCAATCGGATAAAATCGCCCGAAGCCGGTTGTCACCGTGTCCAACCACTCCCAAATGACCCCACGGTTCAAACTTTGACACTTGCGCTGATTGCCCTTGGTAATCAGCGCCCGCCATGCGCTGGGCGGGCAACCGAAGGTCAGTCTTGAGCAAAAATCGAAAAGATAAGTGGGGGCAAAGCATCCAAACTCCAACCAAATGAAACTGCGAAATCAGATCAACCAAGCCCAATCCAACCCTATGAAAACCCTCGAATCAGCCACCGCAACCGCAAGAAAGCACCCCGTAAATAGACCTACTCACCGCCCCTTGATGGGACAAATCAATGGAACCCATCCAGTGCGCATTCTCGCCTGTGCCGTTGGCTTTTGGGTCGGGACTCATGGCGGCTTGGCGCTGGCCCAAAGCACCAAAGCAAAACCGGCGACCGACGCCGCACCCAAGTGCCCGGTGATGGGCGATCTGGCTCCCGCCAACAGGAACACCGTCGCCGCAGCCCTGTCGAACCGGGACTGGTGGCCGAATCAGTTGAACCTCAAAATCCTGGCTCAGAACTCCACCAAGACCGATCCCATGGGTGGGGACTTTAACTACGCCGAGGAGTTCAAGAAGCTCGACCTCGCCGCCTTGAAAAAGGACATCAAGGAACTGATAACCACGTCCCAGGACTGGTGGCCGGCCGATTACGGCACGTATGGTCCGCTTTTCATCCGCATGGCCTGGCACAGTGCAGGCACCTATCGCGTCACAGACGGACGCGGCGGCGCATCCTACGGCACGCAGCGCTTTGCCCCGCTCAACAGTTGGCCGGACAACGCCAACCTCGACAAGGCGCGTCGCTTGCTCTGGCCAATCAAACAGAAATACGGCAAACAAATTTCCTGGGCTGACTTGATGGTCTTGACGGGCAACTGTGCGCTGGAGTCGATGGGCTTCAAGACCTTCGGGTTCGCCGGAGGCCGCGCGGATGTCTGGGAGCCGCAGGAGGACATCAACTGGGGGCCTGAGAGTGAGTGGCTCGGCGACAAGCGTTACAGTGGCGACAGGAAGCTCGCCAATCCTCTGGCCGCCGTGCAGATGGGATTGATCTATGTGAATCCAGAAGGCCCCAACGGCAAACCCGATCCGCTCGCAGCCGCCAAGGACATCCGGATGACCTTCGGCCGCATGGCGATGAATGACGAGGAAACCGTCGCCCTGATCGCGGGCGGACACACATTGGGTAAAGCCCATGGAGCTGCCAGTGTGAAGAATGTCGGACCGGCGCCCGAAGGTGCCCCCATTGAGGAGCAGGGACTCGGCTGGAAGAATAAGCACGGGAAGGGCAACGCCGGCGACACCATCACCAGCGGACTGGAAGGTGCCTGGACAAGCTCACCCTCCAAATGGTCTCACGGCTACTTTGACAATCTGTTCGATCACGACTGGGTACTGACCAAGAGCCCCGCCGGCGCCCAGCAGTGGGTTCCGAAAGGCGGAGCGGCGAAAGGGATGGTGCCGGACGCTCACGATAAGTCTAAGAGACACGCGCCCATCATGTTCACCACGGACCTCGCGCTGAAGATGGACCCCGAGTATGCCAAGATTTCCAAACGCTTCCATGACAAGCCGGAAGAGTTCGACCAAGCCTTCGCCAAGGCCTGGTATAAGCTGACTCACCGCGACATGGGGCCCTATTCCCGCTGCCTCGGCTCAGAAGTCCCTGCGCCGCAGCTCTGGCAGGACCCGGTTCCCGCCGTTGCTGGCGAACTGATCGGCGAGAAGGAAATCACCGAGTTAAAGGCAAAGCTTTTGGCCTCTGGATTATCCACGTCGCAGTTGGTCTCAACCGCGTGGGCTTCCGCATCCACCTTCCGTGGGTCCGACAAGCGCGGCGGCGCCAATGGTGCCCGCATTCGCCTCGCCCCGCAGAAGGATTGGGAAGTCAACAAGCCAGCCGAACTCGCCAAGGTCCTCGCAACACTGGAAAGAATCCAAAAGGAATTCAACAGCGGCGCCAAAAAGGTCTCGCTCGCTGATTTGATCGTGCTCGGCGGATGTGCAGGAGTCGAGGCTGCAGCCAAAAAGGCCGGCCAAGAGGTGAAGGTTCCCTTCACCCCAGGCCGCACCGACGCGACGCAAGAAATGACCGATGTGGCCTCCGTGGGAGTGCTGGAACCGACAGCCGATGGCTTCCGCAACTTCCTCGGACACAAGCTCGACCGGCCAGCGCCGGAGACGCTGATTGATCGTGCCCAGTTGCTCACGCTCACCGCGCCAGAAATGACCGTCCTCATCGGCGGCATGAGAGTGCTGAACACCAACGTCGGCTTCCCCAAACTCGGTGTCTTCACCAAGCGCCCTGAGGCCTTGACCAATGACTTCTTCGTGAACCTGCTCGACATGGGCACCGAATGGAAGAAGTCCGCGATGTGCGAGCACTTCTTCGATGGAAAGGACCCCAAGACCGGCAAGGTCAAATGGACCGCCACATCCGTCGATCTAGTGTTTGGTTCGAACTCGCAACTTCGAGCCCTCGTGGAAGTCTATGCTTCGGCAGACGCTCAGCAGAAGTTTGTCCATGACTTCGTGGCGGCGTGGAACAAGGTGATGAACCTAGACCGTTTCGACCTTGATCCGGCTCTGCGGAAAGGATCGATGGCCCTCCATTAACGCTAATACTTCGGGTTAGCGATTGTCGGTCGCTCGACCCTCCAAGTCTAGTATTCGCGACTGGGTAATCCAACTCACTACCAAAGGCGCGCCCGTGAAAGCGGGCGCGCCCTTTTTCTTGCGTA
>CAIQUL010000145.1 GCA_903874975.1 uncultured Chthoniobacter sp.
ATCACGCGGAGCTTGGCGGGACGGCTCATCTCGCTCAGGGGTAAAGTCGTCGCGATGCTCATGGGCCGAAGCTACCGAGCCAGCCTCCGCTTCGCAAGGCCGCTCACCGGTCTTTTGCCCCCGGTCCCAAGTGCGGACTTGGCCACGCCGTTTTTTGCGCTGGGAAGCTCAGCTTCTTGCTGAGGGGCGGGACTGCCTGGAGCCAGTGTAACGGCGCGTGAATCCGACCACCCCACCCCGCGCCCTGGAGCTGGGAGCGGCGCGCCGGCCTCTCGCGCTTTTTACAAATCAAAGGGGCCATGGCCCCATGCAGTCGGGTGGAGCACTCGCCCCGAGTGCCGTTACCGGCGACCCGCCGGAAAATCTTGCGTGGATGTGGATACCCGATGGCTCTTTCGAACGTCAGGATGCCTCGGCGTTTTCCACCCTTTCACCGGCGTTCGCGGCGGGTCGCCGCGAACAGCACTCGGGTCGAGTGCTCCACCCGGCCAGCGGCGGCGATCACGCCTTGCCCCAATGCCGCAGCAGCGTGTCGGCCATCACGGACGGCGTCTCGGCGATGGCGATGCCGGCGGCTTGGAGCGCTTCGATCTTGCCGGCGGCGGTGCCTTTGCCGCCGGAGACGATGGCCCCGGCGTGACCCATGCGGCGGCCGGGAGGCGCGGTGGCTCCGGCGATAAAGGCGGCGATGGGTTTCTTGACGTGATCTTTCGCCCAAGCGGCGGCCTCTTCCTCACGGTCGCCGCCGATCTCGCCGATCATGATGATGGCCTCGGTCTCGGGGTCGTCGTTGAACATTTTCAGCACGTCGAGATGGGTGGTGCCGTTGACCGGATCGCCGCCGATGCCGACGCAGGTGCTTTGGCCAAAACCGCGCGTGGTGAGCTGCCACACAGCCTCGTAGGTCAGCGTCCCGCTGCGCGAGACGACGCCGACATTGCCCTTCTTGTGAATGTAGCCGGGCGCGATGCCGATGCGGCAGCCGCCGTGCGATTTGTCGCCGGTGCCGGGCGTGACGATGCCGGGGCAGTTCGGGCCGATGAGCCGGGTCTTCGCGCCCTCCATGGCAAATTTTACGCGCACCATGTCATTGACCGGGATGCCTTCGGTGATGGCGACGGCGAGCGCGAGCCCGGCGTCCACGCACTCGAGGATGGCGTCGGCGGCGAAGGGCGGCGGAACGAAGATCGTGCTGACCGTCGCGCCGGTTTCGCGCGCGGCCTCGGCCACGGTGTCGAAGATCGGCACGCGGTGCGCGCCGTGTTCAAAAATCTGCCCGCCCTTGCCGGGCGTGACGCCAGCGACGAGTTGCGTGCCGTAGTCGAGCGAGAGCCGCGCGTGGCGCGAGCCGAAATCGCCGGTGATGCCTTGGACGAGAATGCGAGTTTGTGGAGTGACGAGGATGGCCATGAGGAAAGTCGGAAGAAGGAAGGCGGAAGATTTTGGGCGCGTGGCGTGGTGGGGGTCAGGCGGCTTTGACCGCCGCGACGATCTTCTTTGCCGCGTCGGCGAGGTCGTCGGCGGGGATGACGGCGAGGCCGCTGCTGGCGAGCGTGGCTTTGCCGGCGGTGACGTTGTTGCCCTCGAGGCGAACGACGAGCGGGATGCTGAGGCTGGTTTCTTTCGCGGCGGCGAGGATGCCGTGGGCGATGATGTCGCAGTCCATGATGCCGCCGAAAATGTTCACAAGGATGCCCTCCACGCGCGGATCGCTGAGGATGATTTTGAAGGCCGCAGTGACCTGCTCTTTCGTCGCGCCGCCGCCCACGTCGAGGAAGTTCGCGGGCTTCCCGCCGGCGTATTGGATGATGTCCATCGTGGCCATCGCGAGGCCCGCGCCGTTGACGAGGCAGGCGATGTTTCCGTCGAGGCCGATGTAGTTCAGGCTGAACTCTGACGCGGCGACTTCGCGCGGGTCTTCCTCGCTCTTGTCGCGCATGGCCACGATCTCGGGTTGCCGGTAGAGCGCGTTGTCGTCGAAGTTAAATTTGGCATCGAGCGCCAGCAATTCGCCGGTCTCGGTGACCACGAGCGGGTTCACCTCGATCTGCGAGCAATCGCGCGCGACGAAGAGCTTGAACATGGCCCCGAAGAGCTTCGCCGCCGCGCCGATCTGCGCGCCGGAAAGGCCGAGCGCCTTCGCCAGCTTGCGCGTCTGGTAGGGCTGGAGTCCGAGCACGGGATGGATCGGTTCGTGGAAGATTTTCTCCGGCGTGTGCTCGGCCACGTGCTCGATGTCCATGCCGCCCTCGGTGCTGGCGATGACCACCGGCGCGCCGCTGGCGCGGTCGAGCAGGATGGCAAAATACAGCTCGCGCGCGATCGTCGCCGGCGCGGCGATGAGCACCTTGCTCACGACCTTTCCCTCCGGCCCGGTCTGGTGCGTGACCAGCGTCTGCCCGAGCATTTTCCCCGCAAACTCCCGCACCTGATCCACCGAAGTCGCCATGTGGACACCGCCCTTAAAGCCGCTCGTGAACGTCCCTTTTCCCCGCCCACCCGCATGGATCTGCGCCTTCACCATGAACTCCTTCGTCCCCAGTTTCATCGCCACCTCCGCGGCTTCCTCGGCACTGTTGGCGACGCCGCCTTTGGTCGTGGCGACGCCGAATTTTTCAAAAAGTTCGCGGGCTTGGTATTCGTGGATATTCATCGAGCGGCAGAAGCTAGGGGAGCCCGCGCCGGGGTGGCAAGGCATGAGCGCTGGAAAAGCGGCGGCTCCATTTGCGTTCGGCTAGTTCTCTTTCGCGAGTCGTCCGCCGCGGCTCACGCGCCAGTGGTGACCGGCCCACCAGACGCGGCGGTCGCACCAGGCCGCGCACCAGCAGGCGAGTTCGACGGCACTCGCGGCGAGCATCACGGGGAAAAGCCACGGGATGGGGAAGCTCAGGGCTTTCCCCAAAACGCGGAGACCCAGCCAGCGGGCGAGTTGGATCAGGAGGACGAAGATCAAGGCGGGGAGCGTGTTTCCGCCGCCTGCAAAGACGAGCAGAGCCGCGCTGGCTACGAGACCGTTCGTGAAAATCATCCCGGCGAAACCGGCGGGACTGCACACGC
>CAIQUL010000146.1 GCA_903874975.1 uncultured Chthoniobacter sp.
GGACCTATTTCTTTCCTCCTCCTATGACTGTGAAAATCCTGCCTCTCCTGACGATCCTCCTCCTGCCCGCCGCGCTCGCGCTGGCCGCCCCGGCGGAGAAGACTCCCGCCCCGGCGGGCGACGCCGAAGCGCTTTTTCAGCAGGCCCGGACCGCGCTCCACGCCGAGGGCGGACCCGCCGATCCCGGCCAGGTTTTCGCCCTGATGAAAAAGGCCGCCGAGCAGGGCCACGCCGAGGCGGAGGCCGGTCTGGGCTATCTTTATTCCGTCGGTATCGGCACCGAGAAAGACGATGCCCAAGCCGTGGTCTGGTTTCGCAAGGGCGCGGAAAAAGGCTCGCTGAAAGGGCAGTTCAACCTCGGGCGAATGATCGCCAATGGCCGCGGCACGGCGAAGGATCTCAAGGATGGTTTCCGCTGGATGCAGCAGGCGGCCGAAAAGGGGCTGCCCGAAGCGGTCTATGCGGTGGGCGACGCTTTTTTCTTCGGCAAGTTTGGCCAGAAGAGGGATCCGAAACAGGCTTATCCCTGGATGCTCAAGGCCGCCGAGGGCGGGCTGGCGGCGGCGCAAAATGCCGTGGGCGTGATGCTGCGGGACGGGCTCGGGGTGCCCGGCGACCGCAAGGCCGCGGAGCAATGGCTGCGCAAGGCAGTCGCGCAAGGGGACATCAAGGCCGTGAGCAATCTCGGGCACCTGCTTTACACTCAACCCGGCGACCGGGCGGCGAAGATCGAGGCGCTCAAGTGGCTGTTCGTGGCCAACCGGAGCGGTGATGTTCTCGCCCGGAAAACCATCGAGGAAATCCTGCCCAAAACGCCGGAGGCCGAGGTCGCCGAGGCCCGCCGGCTCGCGGCCGAGGTGGGGCAAAAGTAGCCAGGCGCTACGGCTGGCCAACGCCGCGGGCTTCGCGCGCGACCTTCAGGCTATGCTGGCGGTAGAGGTCTTCGCCAAAGAGCAGCCGGTAGCGGTTGTCGGCCCGCGTCCGCTCGGCTGGCCAAGCCGCTGAAGGCTCAGGGCTGCGGTCCACCTTCCGCGCAAACTCGGCGGCAATCTGCTGGCTGAGCGCCAGTTGCTGCTCCGAGAGGCCGGCCTCCGGAGCGACTGTGGCGAGGACGGCCGGGATGGCGACGCCGGGATCGACTTCAAAGCCGGTGGCATCGCCCAAAACCTGTCCGCCGACGGGCAGCAGCGGCCCCTCTCCTTTGGGTGCCGGAGAAGCTGCCGGTGAAAAAGAGCCCGTTCGCGAAGTCTGCGGCGGTGCAAAGACGGAACCGACCGCGGGGCGGACGGGGTTTGCTGACCTATCAGGCGCGGAACTGCGGTCTGTGGCTGTCCAATCGCCGGCCTGATCCAGCGCAGTGGCGCGGGATTCCGCGGTGCCCGATGAAGCGGTTGCGCCAGCGGCGGTGGCCCTCCGCGGCGCAGCCGGCTCGGGCGTGAAGACAAAGACGCCGATGGCTGCAAGGGCGAGGGCGGAAAAGATCAGCAGGGCAGTGGACTTTTTCATGGAAGAACTGAGGTCAATGGTGGGGGAAACAAAGGGCGTCAAGGAGCGCCCCGAGCCGTTCCGCAAAAAACTGGCACCGGGGATGGACCCGGTGCCAGTTGTGATTTGCGAGCCGTCGTCAGCTCACGCTGACGGGCTGGCGTTCTATTTTATATCGCGCCTTACGGGGCGACGGTCCCACCGTCTTCACCGCGGCTCACATTCATCAGAGCGAAGCCGATGCCTGCGGTGCCGATGTTCGCCGGGAGGTTGGTGCTCAGCTCCGCGAGGACCGCCTGCATTTCGGGCGTATCATTGAGCGAGTTATACATCAGGTGCTGGTAGCTCCAAAAGGTGTAGGCACCTTCCGTGATCTTCGCGATGTCGCCAGCGGAGAGCGGGCTCGCCGGGGTGATGCCGACGCCGTTGTAGCTCAGGGCTTTCGCGCCGTTGGTGATGGCCGTGGTCGCGTCGGAGATGCCGAACACGCTGACCAGGAGCAGGTTTTCTGGGGCGCCGGTGGTGGTACCCGCGGCGTTCAATTTCTGCACTGCGGTGCTGGTGGCACCGAAGGCCAGGCGCAGGCTGCTGCTGCTCTCAAAACCGCCGTTGCCGACGGCGTCCGGACCCCAGACGGTGGACTTGTTGTTGCCGTCGTTGGTGGGCCAGATTTGCAGCGTGGTGATCGCCAGGGTGGCGGCACTGGCCGAGGCTCCATTGGTCACCGGCTTGTGCTGCTGGATGGAGTTCGACGCGCCGTAGCCGGTTTCGGCTAGGTAGGTCGTGCGCGTGCCGGAGAAACTGCTGCGGCCCGTGCCATACACCTTCCGGGCATCCGAGGTCGGGAAGAAGTAGTTCAGCGGCTTGTTGCCGGTGGCCAGCAGCGTCCGGAGCTGTCCCGCCTGCACGTTGGTGAAGCCGGACGGGGAGCCTTCATTGACGACCGGGGTGAAAACCACCACTCCAGGGATCGAGTCCACGACGTTCGAGACATCGTAGGGCGACGTCGCCGGATACACGTCCGAGAACGCGAGGTCAGGAATGACCAAGTCTGTTCCGGTAGGAAGCAGCGCCGTCCCGGTTTTTCCGGGAACAGCCGCCTCGTCATTCACGATCGGGCTGCCCGTGGCGGTGAGGGCGCTCAGTGGCAGGAAGTCTTGGGTGATCTGCGTGCCGACGGTCTGGGTGCCCTCGACCGAGCCGGTCCAAGTGCAGCGGATGATCGTCTTGCCAGTCAGACCGGGGAAGTCGCCCTTGAAGATGGACTGACGCGCGCCCTGGATGCCCGAGAGTCCGGCAGCTCCGGTGTGGGCGAAATCGTCCAAGCCGGCGCCGAAGGAGGCGATGATGGTGGTGATGGAGGCAGTGCGGAACGCGGTGGCGCCCGTAATGTCAACCGTTTGATCGGCGCTCGCCGAGGTGGCGAGAGCGGTGAGGGCGGCAAAGCCGCCAAGGATGCATTTGTTTTTCATTTTTTGTGGATGTTGCGGTTTGTTGTTTTGGTTTGCGGACTGAATGGATTAGGCAGCGACGGTGCGGCGGCGGCGGATGCCGAGGCCGATGAGGGAGGCAGCGCCGAGGAGCAGCGCGGAGGAGGGCTCGGGGACGACCGTGGTGATGAAGTCCACGTTGCCGGCATTGTCGATGGTCAGGGTGCCTTGGAACTGCGGCGCGCGGAGCAGGCCATTCTCATCGAATTGGCCGGCAACCGTCGTCTGGCCTTGGGCGCGATAGAGGTCGAGCGCGCCTTCGATGGCGACTGTGCTGCCGGTGGCGTTGGAGTCACCGTAGCTCGACGCACCGAAGCGCTGCTGGATGCCGCCCGTGTAGGCTTGGAACGCCGTGTTCTGGACGAAACCAACCGAGGTGGCGTTGTAGTCCTCCCAGGTATTTGCCGTCGTGTTGTCCAAGGCGACCTGGGACAGCAACGACTGGGTTTCAAACGTTCCGTTCAGATCCATGATCCGGTTGGAGGCATTCGTATGGTTCGTCTCACTCGGCGTGTTGAGGATCGAGTTCTTGATCGTCTCATTCCCGACGGCGGTGCGCGCCTTGGACATGTAGATGGACTGTTCGGGATCTCCGTTCTGCAGGTTGCCTTCGACGATGTTGCTCCACACACCGGCAGCGCCCCAGAGGATGTTTGTGTTGTCATACCAGCTCGCCCCGAAGGTCGAGGTCAGGATGGTGTTGATGTTGACGATGTTGTCGAGGTTGATGCTGTTGGTATTGGCGTTGCGGAACACGGTGGCGGTGTTGCCGAGGTTGACCAGGACGTTCTTGTCGTTGCCGGTGCCGGCTTTGGACTGGAAGCCCAGGATGAGATCGCCATTGGCGAAGTTAGGGTTTTGCGCCTGGGCGGAAGCCCCGGCGATCACGCTGGCGACGGCAGTCGCGAGGGCGATGAATTTGGATTTCTGATTCATGCTTATTTTTTTTGCTTAGGTGGTTGTGATTTTAGTTACCGGTCGGGGCTGGCATTACTGCGCCCCTTCTGGCGCGTCCTATTTAGGGGTGCGGCACTGGGTGCGAAAGGGCTTGGTTGTAAAGATCTCAAGGCTAATGTGGCGTTCCTGCCACATTCACCGCGGATGCCTGTTTTGGGTGCCGTAATTAAGGCAGGATTATGACTATTTTATCCGCGCTCATGCCCCAATTTACAAATTGTCCGCCACAGCCAAAAGCCATACGAATGTCGGTCCTGTCGAACCTACCCATGAGCCCTCTTCGACCTTTGCAGAAACTCCAGTATGCCATCGCGGTGCTCGGGATCTTTGTCGTGGCACCCGGCTTGCGGGCGCAAATGGCGCTGCCGCCCGCCCCAGCGGGATTCATTCTGGATCAGGGGCAAGTCCTACTCCCGGAGGCGGCAGTCGCCTTGAGCCAGCGCCTGCGAGTGGCTGCCGAGGAGCGGGGGATCTGGGTCTATGTGGTTACTTTACCCACGCTCGGAGTGCCTCCATCCAAGCAAAAGGAACGCTTGGTGAATCTGGGCGATTTCTATCGGCATGGCTGGCTCGGGGACCGCGTGGGGGTGGTGCTGCTGGTCGATGACGAGAGCGGCGCCGCAATGGTCGCAGCCAGTGAGGCAGCCAACCGGCAGTATCCCCCTTTGCGAAGGAACATGCTGCTCGAAGAACCGCTGCGGCTGATCGGCAGGGAGACGCTGCGCCGGGATAAGATCGAGAAGACGGCGCTGGCGGTGGTGGATGTGATCAGCCGGCTGCAGGAGGAGGAAAAGCAGGCGAAACGGCGGGATCGGCGGGTGGGTCTCGCGTTGGGGGCCGTGCTCGCGGCAGGTGTGGCCCTGCTCCTTTTTGCGCGCTGGAAGCTGGGGAAATCCGCGCCGGGATCAAAGGGGGAGAGCGGGTCCAGGCCCGCCGACAAGGAGCGCTGGTTGTGACGGGTGATTACTCGGCGGGGCGGTTGGGAAAGTAGCTTGGGCTGGAGCCCAAAGTTGTTCCCATTTTGGGCGCAAGCCCAAGCTGCTTTCAACCGCCGGACCGCCAACTACGCCACTTCTTCGTCGATCCGATAGCCGAACCCGCGGATGGTTTGGATCAACCGGCCAGCGGTCCCCAGTTTCTCGCGGAGCCGGCGCAGATGGGTGTCCACGGTGCGAATCTCGATATCCGAGTCGGTGGGCCAGACCGCGGTGAGCAGCGCGTCGCGGGTCAGGACGCGCCCGGTGCTTTCGATGAGGGTGCTGAGCAGCTTGAACTCGGTGCGGGTGAGGTCCACGGACTGATTCCGCACGGTCACGCGCAGACCGAGGCGGTCGATGACGATGCTGCCGGCGCGGATGACCGTGCCAGCCGTGGTCAGTGCCGGAGTCTGGCGGCGGAGCAGGGCCTGCACGCGCAGGACGACTTCGCGCGGGCTGTAAGGCTTGGTCACGTAGTCGTCGGCTCCGAATTCGAAGCCGAGCACGCGATCGACTTCCTCGTTGCGCGCGGTGAGGAGCATGATGGGCATGAGGGCGGTCTTCGGGTCGCCTTTCAAGGCGCGGCACAGCTCCAGGCCGGACATCTCGGGCATCATCACGTCGAGAATGGCGAGCGCCGGGGCGTCCTTCCGCGCGCGGCCCAGCGCGGCGAGGCCGTCGGCGGCTTTCAGCACCTCGTAGCCCACGGCCAGGAGCCGCGTTTCGAGCAGTTTCAGGGCGTCCGGTTCGTCGTCGGCGATGAGGATGCGGTGCTTCATGGGCGTGGAGAAAAGGGCATGGCGATCCCGGATTTGGAGAACGCGGACAAATGGTTCGGCGGAAGGAAAGGCGGTAAAGGAAGCATCGCGAGCGCCCCGACTTTCCACGCCCTGTGTGACAAACGCGGGGCGGGCAAGTAACAATGTGCAGGCGAAAACGTCGTCGCCCGGCGGGAGGGGACCGGCCCTACCGCTGCACGGCGGCTTCGCGGGCGACGGCTACTCCGGTCCGGCCGACCGGCTGCGCCGAATCCTGGCGCGGCATCCGGTTGCCGCAGTAGGAGCAGCGCCAGGGTTTGCGGAAGTGCTGGATGGTCACCCCGAGCCAGGCGACCGACCACAGCCCGAAGGTGAAAACCGTGGCGGCGAGCTGCATCAGGTGATCAAGGCTGCGCTTGCGGAAATGGCGGGTGTCGTTGCAGTGCAGGCAGTGGGCGAGACGGGTTTTGGACATGGGGTGCGTGGTTAGCGGCAAGCTGGCACCCGTCCGTGACGATTGGCGTCCGCCCCGGTAACAATCTGCGGAATTCCCCGCGTCCATCCTGCGGCAGGCCGGTCCGCGTCCCGCTTTTTCCGCTAAACCACGCGGAGCTGGATCGTGTCGAAGCGCTCTTCGCCCGCGAGCATGTCGCTGACGATGACGAGGTGATCGCCTTTGCTGGCGAGGCCGGCGGCGGTGAGGTAGCTGACGGCGGCACCGATGGTGCGGCTCGGATTGGGGTCGAAAGCGAGATTGTGGGGAAAGGTGCCCCAGTTTCCGGTGAGTTTCCGGCAGACCTCAAAGGTGGGCGCGAAGGCGTAAATGGGCGCGTTCGGCCGCAGGCTGGAGACGTAGTCCGCCATGGTCCCGCGGCGGGTAAAGACGACGAGCTTCGCGTCGGGCAGGGAGTTGGCGAGGGTGACGGCGGAGCGCACGGTCTTCTTGCGGTCGTCGGCGAGTTCCGCCTCGTCGGCGAAACCGGCGCCGCCGCTGTGCTCGATGCGTTCGGCGACTTTGTGCAGCACCTCCACGCACTTCACGGGATATTTGCCGACCGTGGTCTCGCCGCTGAGCATCACGCAATCGGCCTGCTCGTAGACCGCGTTGGCCACGTCGGTGATCTCGGCGCGGGTCGGCACGGGGTTCGTGATCATGGACTCGAGCATGTGCGTGGCCACGATCACCGGCACGCCTTTCATCAGGCAGCGTTTCACGATGCGGCGCTGGATGATCGGCAACTCCTCCATCGGGCACTCGATGCCGAGGTCACCGCGCGCGACCATGATCATGTCGGTGATCTCGATGATCTCGTGGAGGTTTTTCACCGCGAGTTGGTCTTCGATCTTGGCCACGATGCGCGCCTGGCTGCCGTGCTCGCGGAGCACTTTGCGCAGCGCGTCCACATCGCCCGGCTCGCGGCAAAAACTGAGCGCCACAAAGTCCACATGCAGCTCCGCACCCACGGCCACGTCGGCGAGATCCTTCTCGGTGAGCGGCGGCAGATTCACTTTCACGCCGGGCAGATTGATGTGCCGGCGCGAGCCCATCTGGCCGGACGTGAGGACCTCGCAGCGGATGCGGATGCCGTCCTTCGCCAGCACCCGCATGTGGATGTTGCCATTGTCCACGAGCACCGTGTCGCCCACGGAAATGTCGTCGATCAGCCCGTCGTAATTCACATCGACGGAGTAAAGCTCCTCGCTCTTGCCGCCGCGGACGGTGAACTCGAACACATCACCGACCTTCAGTTCCAGCTTCGTGGGCAGGTCGCCCGTGCGAATCGCCGGTCCCTGCGTGTCCATGAGGATGCCGATGATCACGTTCATTTCCCGGGCCACCGCGCGGATGCGCGGAACGATGACACGCACCCAGTCGTGGGTGGCGTGACTCATGTTCAGGCGGAAGATATTCGCCCCCGCGGCGATCATGGCGTGGAGAACCTCCGCCGACTCCGTGGCCGGCCCCAAAGTGCAGATAATTTTGGTTTTGCGCATGCGCGGACCTAACGCAGCCCCCACCGCCAAGGCGAGCCAAACCGGGAAAATCTGCGGCGCGGCTGGCTACTGCTTTTGCAAAACCTTCAGCGCCCGCTTCGTATCCCCGGTGCGCAGGATGAGCAGGCCGTTTTTCGCCTTCGGGCTGGTGGCGAGGTAGGCGTATTCGATGTTGATCTTCGCCTTGGCCAGCCGCGTGGCGAACTTCCCGAGCGAGCCGGGTTTGTTGTCGTTCTCGATCATGAGCACGCTGTTTTCGATGGCGAGAACGCCGCGCTCCTCAAAAATGTTCAGCGCGCGCTGCGGGTCGCTGAGGACCATGCGGATGATGGAATGATCCACGGTATCCGTGATCGTCAGCGCGTGGATGTTGATCTTCGCCTTTTCCAATTCCGCGCAGACTTTGGCGAGGGTGCCGGGTTTGTTTTCAAGAAAGATCGAGAGCTGTTTGATGATTTCCATGCCCGGAGTTTCGCGCCAACCGCGCCCGGCCTCAATCTTCAATTCGCTCCGCACTTGCCGCTTTCCATCCCCGGTCGCGGATCCCTAATGTCGCCGCCCCATGTCCCAGGAATATCGCGTCAAACTCGAGGTCTTCGAAGGCCCGCTCGATCTGCTGCTCTACCTCATCAAGAAGGATGAGGTGGACATTTACGACATCTCGCTGGAGCGGATCACGGCGCAGTATTTGGAGTTCATGGACGCCTTCAAAGTCCTCGATCTCGATATCGCGGGCGAGTTTGTGGTCATGGCGGCGAACCTCATTTACCTGAAAAGCCGCGCGCTGCTGCCGGTGCACGTGCAGCCGCCGGACGAGGAGGCGGAGGAGGAAGATCCGCGCTGGGACCTGATCCGGCAGCTCGTGGAATACAAGAAATTCAAAGACGCCGCCGCGCACCTTTCGTACCGTGAGATCGAGCAGAGCAATCTTTTCGCCCGGATGTCGGACGCCGCCGATGCCGTTCCCGAGCGCCCGCTCGGCGAGGTTAGCGTCTTCGACCTGATCAACGCCTTCAACAGCGTGCTCAAGCGCATCGCCACGAAGAGCGAGGATTTGCGCGAGATTTTCGAGGAGAACTACACGGTCTCCGACAAGATCGACCTCATCATGAAAATGATGGCGTCGGGCGTGGCGCTAAAGTTCACCGAGCTGTTCGCCGGGGCCGCGTCGCGCACGGAGATCGTCGTGACCTTCCTCGCGCTGTTGGAGCTGATCCGGCTGAAACAAGTCCGCTGCGAGCAGGCGGAGCCGTTTGCGGAAATCGAATTGCGGGCCGCATAATCGCGGGAAGAATCGGAGAGAACCATGACCCTGAAACAAGTGATCGAGGCGCTCGTATTCGCTTCACCGAAACCCATCACGACGAAAGAAATCGTCGCGGCGCTGCGTGCCGCGGGCGAGGGGACGGAGGATCAGGAGGCAAAGGATTTCGCGGCGGCGAAAGAGGCGGGCGTGCTCGCAGCGCTCGCCGAGGTGCAGGCGGATTTGGTGGCCAGCGGGCGCGCCTTTCAGCTCGTCGAGCGCGTGAATGGCTGGACGCTGGTCAGCGATCCGGCGTGCGCCGCGTGGGTGCGGCAGCTTTACCCCGAGGCCAAGCCGACGCGCCTCACGGGCCCGCAGTTGGAGACGCTGGCGATCATCGCCTACCGCCAGCCGGTCACGCGCGCGGACTGCGAAGCGGTGCGCGGAGTGAGTGTGGATGGAGTGATGCAGGTGCTCCTCGACCGCAGCCTTGTGAAAATCGCCGGCCGCGCGGAAGTCCCCGGTCGCCCGCTGCTCTATTCCACCACGGAGTATTTCCTCCAACATTTCGGCCTGAAGACGACCGACGAGCTGCCCAACGCCAGCGAACTCAAGCGCATCGTTTTGCCCACTGCTCCGGTGCCGGTGGAGGAAAAAGCGACCGAACCGAAAGCCGAGGAACTGCCGCTTTCAGCCGATCCGGCCCCCGAAACGACCGAGCCCACCGAACCAGTCGCGGAGGCCGAACCAGAATCCGCTCCCGAACCGGAATCCGCTCCAACCGCCGAACCCGAGGCCGAACCCGAGGCCGAACCCGAGCCCGAGGCCGAACCCGAGCCCGAGCCCGAGCAGCCCACCGAACCCGTTTAAGCTCTCAGATGGCGGGTTGAAAAGGCCCACGCGCTCCGCTTTCCAAGCTGAAATCTGAAATCCGAAATCTGAAATTCCATGACCCTTCCCGCGATTCGCCAGAAGATTGACGCGCTCGATGACCAACTCATTCGGGTGCTGAACGAGCGCGCCGATCTCGTCCACGAAGTCGGCGTGGTGAAGCGGGCCGAGGGCACGGAAATCTACGCGCCGGAGCGCGAGGAGATGCTGCTGCGCTCGCTCGCAAAAAAGAACGCCGACCTGAAAGGCCGGTTGCCGGAGAAAGCCATTCGGGCGATTTACCGCGAAATTATGTCCGCCTCCCTTGCGCTCGAAAAAGACCTGACCATCGCCTACTTCGGTCCCGAGGCGACGAACACGCACCAAGCCGCGCGCAGCAAATTCGGCGCGAGCGTGGCCTATGCGCCGCAGGTCAGCATCGCCGATGTCTTCGACGTGGTGGCGCGCGGGCATGCCGACTACGGCGTCGTGCCAATCGAGAATTCCACGGAGGGCGCGGTCAACCACACGCTCGACGTTTTCATGGACAGCGAACTGCGCATCTGCGCGCAGATCCTGATGAAGATCGAGAACCACCTCGTCGCGAAAATCCCGCGCGCGGAAATCCGCAAAATCTATTCGCATCCCCAGGTCTTCGGCCAATGCCGGAACTGGCTGCGGCTGAATCTCCCGGACGTGGATTTGATCGAGGTTTCCAGCACGCCGCGCGCGGCGGAACTCGCGGCCAGCGAGCCGGGAGCCGCTGCGATCACCGGCCCGATGGCCGCCGAGGTTCACGGCCTGCAAATCCTCGCGCCGTCCATCCAGGACATCGCCACGAACACCACGCGCTTTCTCGTCATCGGCCGCTCGGCCTCGCCGCCGAC
>CAIQUL010000147.1 GCA_903874975.1 uncultured Chthoniobacter sp.
GGACGCGCGGGTGCCTTCACACCCCGCGCCAGATCAGCCACGCCCAGTTCACGGCGATGGCTCCCACGGCGGTAAGGCGCGTGGCTTTTCCCGCCCACGCGGGCACCGTGGCGGCGCGGAGGCGGGGCAGGCGCAGGGCGAGGACGGTGGCGGCGTAGAGATCGTAGAGCGCCATCGCGCCGAGGGTGGCGAAAAAGAGGGGATTGATGGCGAGCGCGGCGGGGAAGTTTCCGCCGAGGGCGAAGCGCACGCAGCGCGTGGCCCCGCACGTCGGGCAGGCGCAGCCGGTGACCAGGTGAAAAACGCATTGCGGCTGCGGGAGGCCGAGCCGCAGCCAGCACCACGCGCAGACGAGGCTCCCGAGCGTCACGCCGAGCCAGAGCGCTTCGTGGTCTGTCTCACCCGGTCGGAGGCGACGCCAGGTCATGAAGGGGAGGGGCTGGGACTTATTGCTTCATTCCCGCCGCTGCTGCGGGGATGGCGATCGCCACGACGATGAGCAGGATGTAAAGCCCGCAGCAGGTCACGAGCGGGAGGAGCACCGCGCAAACCGCGCGGCCGGTGTTGATCTCGTGAGTTTTCGCCAGCCCCATGCACAGGCAGACGACTCCCCAGAGAAAGCCGATCGAGCTTCCGCAAAGCGGGATGAGCGCGAGCGCCGAGCCCGCCCCGATCGCATAGCAACCCGTGCGGAAGGTCGTCTCGAATGGCTGTTTGGCCCCGCTGCAAATCATCAGCGAAAGGTGAAGGATACCCGCGGAGACGAAGGTGCCAACGAGCATCGCCAGCACCGCCACGACGGTGATTCCGACAATGAAAATGGCTCCGGATCCCGCGCCTGCCGCGAGCGACGGGAAGGCTTGCTGCTGAGCTTCCTTCGGTAGGAAAGAGAGCATGCTTTCTTGGAAAGCGAGGTTGAAGACCAGCGAGATAATCACTCCCGCGGTCGCGACGAGCATGTAGAAACCCAGCGGCGCCCCAAATCCGCCGTCACGCTTCATCGTGGCAAACGCCTGGTTCGGATCGAGCAGCACCGCTTTCACCGTCTCCCAGATTGCTTTGAAAAGGCCGAGCTGCGCCCGCTGTTCCCACGCGGGACCGGTGCGCAGCGCTTCGTCGCCGCTCGGGAGTTCGCCGCCCTGCATCACCCCTTGCACGATGCCCGCCTTGGCCTCGGCGGAGTAGGCTTTGCCGTCCAGCCACACGATCTGCGACGGCGGGAAATAGCGGCCGGTCGCCGCGCAGCGGATCCAGCCTTCCGGCACGTCGGCACCCACCACCGGAGCCGCACCCACACCGGGACGCGCGTCCTTCAGCGGGGTCCAGTTTTCCATCCCCTCGCACCAGACGAGCGTGTTGGTGGTGATGGTGCCGGCGGCCAGCAGGCGGTCGATTTCGGCCTCCGGGACGGGGCCCTGGCGCTGTCCGCCGAGATCGTAATACCAGTTCATGTTGTTTCTTGTTCTGTGGGTTGAGGGCTTCTAGCTTCCGCCGCGCCATGCGACGCGCCGCAGTGAAGATGAACCCGCCAATCGAGTAAAACGGAAAACGCATGTCCGTTGCCACCCCGCTTGACCCTGCCGTCGTCGCCTGTCCCGCATGTGGATTTGGCCTCGCGCCGGAGACCATCCGGCGGGAAAACGAGATCGCCTGTCCGCACTGCCACGCGCTCGTCAGCGGCGAGTTTTTCCCCGTGTTCTGGTCGCCGCCCGCCACCGGTTCCGGCCTGGCCGACCGCGCCGACGACGGCGACGCGGTCTGCTTTTTCCACCCGGAAAACCGCGCCGCGCTGAGCTGCGACCGCTGCGGGCGTTTCGTCTGCACGGTGTGCGACATGCCGCTCGGTGCGCGCCATCTTTGCCCCACCTGCCTGAGCAGCGGGCTGGGCGCGGAAAAGCTCCCCGAGCTGATTGTGCGCCGCTTTCACTGGTCGAATTCCGCGTTGCTTGCCGGGCTGCTGCCGCTGGTCGCGTTTTTCATCTGGCCGGTCTTTGTCGTCACCGGTCCGCTGGCGATTTTCTGCGCGCTCTTTGGCTGGAAACGGCCGGGCAGCCTCCCGCGCGGACGCCGCCGCTGGGTGGCGGTCATCGGGCTCGTGCTCGGGGTCGTGCAACTCGCGGTGTGGATCGGCCTCATCGGGATGTTCGCCAACCTCTTTGCCAACTCGAACAGCTCCGAATGAGCGCGCCCGAGCCCACCTACCGCAAGCTCCCCGGACGCGGCCTCGGCTGGAGCGGCTTCGCGCGCATTTGGATCGCGGAGGAGCATCTGCTCGAGGTGAATTCCCTCCTCGTCAGCGAGCGCTACCGCCGCTTTTTTCTGCGCGATATTTCCGCGCTCGTCATCCGCCGAACGAAAGTGGGGCTCGCCTGGAACATCGTCCACGGCGTGCTCGGCGGCGGTGGCGCGCTGCTCGCGGGCGGGCTGTGGTGGGGGAGCGCGACGGCGGACCAGGGAGCCCAAGAAGTCCTGCAGGTCTTGGCCGTGATGACCTCGCCCTTCGCCGCCCTTTTCCTCGTCCTTTTTTCCATCAATCTCCTCCTCGGTCCGACTTGCCGCTGCCATCTCCAGACCACCACCGCCGGCTGGCACGCGCTCACCGCCCCGACGCGCCTCGGCCCCGCCCGGCGCTTCCTCGCCCGGCTCGCCCCGCTCATCGAGGCCGCGCAAGCCGCGCCCGCCCCACCGCCGCTCGCGACCGAGCCTTCCCGCTGATGGCCGCCCTCGCCCGCCAGCGTTGCCTGCACCACGGCAGCCGCGAAGCTGTCGCGCGCTGCCTGGACTGCCGCCAGTTTTTCTGCCGCGAATGCATCACCGAGCACGACGAGCGCGTGGTCTGCGCGTCGTGTTTGAAAAAAGTCGCGCAGGCCGCGGCGAAATCCGCCCGTCGGCGCGTGAATCTCTGGCCGGTCCTCCAGACCGCCTCCGGGCTGCTGCTGACGGTGGTCTTTTTCTACCTCGTCGGCAGCGCCCTGCTCGCGCTGCCGGATTCCTTTCACGACGGCTCGCTTTGGGAGCAGCCCTTCGTGGACAGTTCCGACTCCGAATGAAACGCCGCGACCTCCAGCGCAGCGGCCAGCCCGCCAGCGATCTGCTCGAAGACGCCGTGCGGCTGCTCCGCCGCGCGCCGCTTTCCGCGTGGCTCGCCTACTTCATCGGCACGGTGCCGGGCCTGCTCGGCGCGCTCTATTTTCTCTTCGACATGGGCCACAGCGGCGACGCCGCGGCGCGGCTCGTTGGTTCCTCGCTGGCGCTGGGCGCGGTGTGGCTGTGGATGAAATGCTGGCAGGCCGTCTTCTGCTGCCGCCTGCGCGCCGAGCTGCTGCTGCTCGACCCGCCCACCTGGACGGCGGGCCGCGTGGCGCGGCTCGCCGCGGCGCAGATCGCGCTCCAGCCGCTCGGGCTGATCGTGCGTCCGCTCGCGCTCGTGCTCACGCTGCCCTCCATCTGGGTGGCCACCTTTTTTCAAAACGTGACGGTCCTCGGCGATGGCGAAGACGACGGCGTGTGGGCGCTTTTCCGGCGCTCTTTTGCGCAGTGTCTGCTGTGGCCGTTGCAGGCGCACTTCGCCGCCTCGCTGCTTCTGGCGTTCGGCTTTTTCGTCTGGCTGAATATCGCGATCGCCATCTTCAGCCTGCCGCAGCTCGGGCGGATGTTCTTCGGAGTCGAAAGCATATTTTCGCAGAACCCGATGGGCATGCTGAATTTCACCACGCTGGCCGTCTCGCTGGCCACGCTCTACCTCTGCCTCGATCCGCTGCGCAAGGCGATCCACGTCCTGCGCTGCTTCGCCGGCAGCTCGCTCCGCAGCGGGGCCGATCTCGAGGTGCAGCTCCAAGGCGCGCGCCGCGCCGCGCCGCCCGCCGCCTTCGCGGTGCTGGCGCTGCTTTTCCTCGGCGCGCTCGGCCCCGCGCCCGCGCCCGCGGCGATGAAGCAGGAGCCCAAAGTGGGTTCGACCGAACTCAGTGAGTCGCTCGACGACGTGCTCTCGCGCCGCGAATACTCCTGGCGCGCGCCGCGCGAAGATCAGCCGCAGGCCAGGGAAGATTCCTGGTTCGGAAAGATCATGAAGGATTTCGGCGAGTGGATGCGGCAGCAGGTCGAGACGCTCACGAAGTGGGTGGGGAAGATGATGAAGAAGTTCGGCGACTGGCTTTTTCCCGACCGCGAATTCAGCTCCAGCGCTGGCGGAGGTGGGCTTTGGAGTTGGTTGGGAAACGCTCGCGTCCTCGGCATCGGGCTGGCCTTCGCCGCCGTGGTCATCCTCATCGTGCTGCTCGTGCGCCGCCGGCGGCCGCGCGCGGAGGTGGTGGCCGAGGCGGTCGCGGTGCGGCCGGATTTGAACGCCGAGAACGTGACCGCCGATCAGCTCCCGGAAGACGGCTGGCTGCAGCTCGCCCGCGAGCTGCGGGCCAGCGGACAGCTCCGGTTGGCCCTGCGCGCCTCCTACCTCGCCAGCCTCGCGCACCTCGGGCACCGCGAACTCATCTGCCTCGCGCGTCACAAATCGAATCACGACTACGACCGCGAACTCCAGCGCCGCGCCCGCGCGAACACCGCGTTGCTCGGGGCGTTCGACCGCAATCTCGACGCCTTTGAGCGCTCGTGGTACGGCGAGCACGAAGTCACCGACGCGACGCTCGGCGACTTCTCCCAAAATCTCGAACGGATCCGCGCATGCTGAGGAAGCCGCTCGTCATCGCCGCCGCGCTCGCGCTCGCCGCGCTCTTCCTCTACGGCGTCGCGCAGCTTTTCGTCCTGCGTTACGAGAGGGGCGACGTTTATCCGCCCTACTCCACGCTCCGCTCCGATCCGCTCGGCACGAAGGGACTTTACGAGGCGCTCGACCGCCTGCCCGAGCTGCGCGCCAGCCGCAATTTCGGCCCGCTGCCGCGACTCCAGCCAGCCACGCCGGTCACCCTGGTCTATGCCGGACTGACCCATCGCGCTTATTGGGAATCCCGCGAGCTGAGCACCTTCAACGAACTCCTACTCGGCGGGACACGGGCGGTCTTCGCGTTTCTCCCGGAGGAGCAGCGGCTTCGATCCGCGGAGGAGGTGAGCGCCGACGCAGCAGCCCGGAGCAAGAAGCAGGAGGCACGCAGCGCGAAGGGGAAGCCGAAGGGCAAGAAGCTCGGCGCGAAAGACCGGGCGGCCGAGAAGAAGGCTCCCGCTGATGAGAAGAAGCCGGCTGCCGATGCGGATGAAGACGACGAGGAGGAGAACCGAGCCCTGATCCATTTCAAGGAGGTTTCCAGGCGCTGGGGTTTCGCCTTCGATTACCTGCCGGCTGACGAGGAGAGGGAGTTCGACCGCGTGGCCGTGCGCGCCGACGACAAGGCCAGGCTGGAACCCAAGATCACCTGGCACACCGCACTCTTTTTCAAAGATCTGAAGCCCGAGTGGAAAGTGCTCTACCGCTGTGAAGGGCAGCCGGTGGTCATCGAGCGTCGCCTGGGCCGCGGTAGCATCGTGCTCGCGGCGGACTCCTATTTCCTGAGCAACGAAGCGATGCGCCGCGAACGCCATCCGCTGCTCCTCGCCCATCTTTTCGACGGTCCGCCCGCGCTGGTCTTCGACGAAGAGCACCACGGCGTGCGCAACGATCCCGGCATCGCGTCGCTCGCCCGCAAATACCGTCTGCACGGTGTCGTCGCGGGCGTGCTGCTCATCGCGCTGCTCTTCGTCTGGAAAAACGCCACGCGCTTCATCCCCGCCTACCACGACGACGCCCACGACGGCGACATCGTCCTCGGCAAGGAATCCGCCGCCGGTTTCATCAACCTCCTCCGCCGCACCATCCGGCCCGCCGACATCCTCTCGCTCTGCGTCGCGGAATGGCGCAAATCCGCCCCGCATCGTCCCGCCGACCGCGCCCGCGCCGAGGAACTCGCTGCCCAGGAACAAGTCCGCCCCACCGCCCAGCGCAACCCCGTCGCCACCTACCAAGCCATCGCCCAAACGCTCACCCGCAAACGCCCTTAAATCCTACTCCCTAAATTTCCCCATGCCCACCGACACCGCCCACATCCAAGACGTCCTCACCCGTGCCCGCGCCGAAGTGCGCAAAGTCATCATCGGTCAGGAGGACGTGATCAATAAGGCGCTCATCGCCGTCTTCACCGGCCACCACGCGCTCATCGAGGGCGTGCCCGGTGTCGCCAAAACGCTGCTCGTGCGCACGCTCGCGCGGGTGCTCGGGTGCGAGTTCAACCGCATCCAATTCACCCCCGATCTCATGCCCGCCGACATCACCGGCACGAGCGTTTTCAACATGCAGAAGAACGAGTTCGTCCTCATCAAAGGGCCGGTCTTCACCACCTTTCTGCTCGCCGATGAAATCAACCGCGCCCCCGCGAAAACGCAGTCCGCGCTGCTCCAGGCCATGCAGGAGCGGCGGGTGACGATCGACCGCGACACGCATGCGCTTTCGCCGCACTTCACCGTCTTCGCGACGCAAAACCCGGTCGAGTACGAGGGCACCTATCCGCTGCCCGAGGCGCAGAAAGACCGCTTCATGCTCAAGATCTCGATGAACACGCCCGACCGCGCCAGCGAGCTGGAACTCGCGCACCGCATGCTCGGCTCGCACTCGCCCGAGGAGGCGCTCGCCGCCGGCGAAGTCCAGGCCGTAGTTTCCGCCGAGGACCTCGCCCAGCTCCGCCGCGCGCTCGAAGGCGTGACCGTCCGCGACGAGCTCACGGCCTACGTCGTGGACCTCGTGCGCGCGACTCGCGAGACGGACACCGTCCTCGTCGGCGCTGGTCCGCGCGCCACGCAGGCGCTGCTCCTCGCCAGCCGCGCCAACGCCGCGCTCGCGGGGCGGGATTTCGTCACGCCGGACGACGTGAAAGCCATGACCGAAGCCGTGCTCGGGCACCGCCTCGTGCTGCGGCCGGAGTATGAGATTGAAGGCGTCACCATCGCAGAAGTGATCGCGAAAATTTTGGAGCACGTGACCGTGCCGCGATGAGAGGGAAAATTCGAAATCCGAAACAAATCCGAAATGTCTGAAAGCAGGGAAAACAGACCCTATGACCTTGAAGAGCGGACCTTCGCTTTTGCTCGGGATGTGCGCGCTTTCATAAAGTTGCTGGAGCGGACAATTGGAAATGTCGAGGACGCCCGACAGGTTGTTCGTTCTTCTGGTTCGGTGGCAGCCAACTACATCGAGGCCAATGAATCGCTGAGCAAAAAGGACTTTCGGATGCGGATCAAAATCGGACGGAAGGAAGCCAAGGAAAGTCGCCTTTGGCTAAGGCTTATCGACACCGAAAATCGGCCGGAAGCGCGAGCCCATCAGGAACGACTCTGCATGGAGGCTCAAGAGCTGATGAACATCCTCGGCGCAATTTTCCGAAAATGTGAGGGCGGCGAATGATTCCTTTTCCCGTCTTTCACTTCCTTCGGATTTGTTTCGGATTTCGATATTCGGATTTCGAACTTTTCCCATGCTAGTTCCCCGCACGCGCCTCATCCTCTGGATCACGCTGATCGTGCTGCCTTTCGCCGCGATCGCGGCGACGCTCCCCACGCTCTCTTGGCTGGCGGCGATCTTCATCGGCGGGCTGGGTTTCCTGGTGATCTTCGACGCGGTCACCGCGCGCGGCGGCCTCGGTGGGGTGCGCGTGATTTTACCCGAGGTGGTGCGTTTGCAAAAGGACCGGCCCGGCACCGTGGAGGTCCGCATCCAGAACGACGCGCAAGACGCGCGCCGGCTGCGGATCGGTTTCGCGTTCCCGCGCGAGATCAAACCCGCAAGCGAAGACCGCGAGGCGCTGCTCCCGGCGGGCGCGCAAGTTTCCCGGCTCGACTGGGCGGTCACGCCGGCGCGGCGTGGTCAGTATTTTCTCGATCGCGTGTATCTCGAAGCGGTCTCGCCGCTCGGCTTCTGGGCGGCGCGGACCAGCCACGCGCTGCGCTCCGAGCTGCGCGTGTATCCCAATCTTTTCGACGAGCGGAAAAACGTCGCCGCGATCTTCCTCAAGCGCGGCCAACTCGGCGCGCACGCCCAGCGCGCTGCCGGGCAGGGACGCGATTTTGAAAAGCTGCGGATGTACGTCCCTGGCGACAGCCTCAACGAAATTCATTGGAAAGCCTCGGCCAAGCGCGGCCACCCGGTGACGAAAGTTTTCCAGGTCGAGCGCACTCAGGAGGTTTACGTGATCGTGGATGCCTCGCGCTTGTCGGCCCGACAGATTTCCGGTTCCAAATCGGCCGCGCCTTCACCGCAACCAGCAACCCGCGACCAGAAACAAGAAACCCCTGAGACGACCGTCCTCGAACGCTACGTCACCGCCGCGCTCATCCTCGGCCTCGCCGCCGAGCAGCAGGGCGATCAGTTCGGGCTCGTGACCTTCAGCGATCGCGTGCTCAGCTTTGTCCGCGCGAAGAGCGGCCAGGCCCACTACGACGCCTGCCGCGACCGCCTCTACGCGCTCCAGCCGCAGAGCGTCACGCCCGACTTCGAGGAGCTGTGCTCGTTCATTCGCCTGCGGTTGCGCAAACGCGCGCTGCTCATTTTCCTCACCGCGCTCGACGACCCAATGCTCGCCGAGAGCTTTGCCAAAGCCAGCGAGCTGATCAGCCGCCAGCACCTGATGATCGTGGACATGCTTCAACCGCCCGGCGCGCAACCGCTCTTCAGCGATGCCGCCGTCACCAGCATCGACGACCTTTACCGCCACCTCGGCGGCCACCTGCAATGGAACAGCCTGCGCGAACTCGAAAAGGTGCTCAAACGCCGCGGCGTCCGCTTCGCCCTGCTCGATTCCGGCAAGCTCGTCGCGCAGGTCATCGGGCAGCATGCGGAGGTGAAACGGCGGCAGCTTTTGTAATGACGAATGTCGGATGACGAATGACGAAAGCTGAGCGCGCCGCTGGCATCCTGCTCGACACCGGCGTCGTGGTCGAAGCGACAATCAGGCGCTGACCGGGCCCACCGAACCGCTCTTTCTCGCGCTCGTCACGCCTTGTGACCAAGTCCGCCTCCTGACCAAGCTGGAGCTTGGGCACGAGGAGTGGGCCTGGGGGGAAAGAGGAAATGCTCGGGCGTTGGCGGACGGGCGTTTTTCCAAAATGCGCCTTTTATTTGGCAGAGGTGCGGGTATCAGGGGTGTCCGCTTTTACCACCTTCGCCATGAAATTTTCCGCCGCTCTTTCCACCGCTTTTTTTGCGAGCATCGTCACGCTTTCCGCGGAGGACTGGGCGCAATGGGGTGGGAATGATCCGGGGCGGAACATGTATTCGCCGGCGAAGGGTTTCCCGGAGAAGTTCGAGCCGGGGAAGTTTAAACCGAACTCCGAGGAGATCGACCTGGCCACCACGAAGAACGTGAAGTGGGTGGCGAAGCTGGGGTCGCAGACTTACGGGAATCCGGTGGTCTCGAACGGGCGCATCTACGTCGGCACGAACAACGCGTCGCCGCGGGACTCGAAGTTCAAGGAGGATCGCTCGTGTCTGTATGCCTTCCGGGAGCGGGATGGCGGGTTCCTGTGGCAGCTCGCGGTGCCAAAGCTGGCGAGCGGGAAGGTGAATGACTGGGAGTATCTCGGCATCCTGTCATCGCCCAAGGTGCAGGGGAACAAGCTGTGGGTGGTGACGAGCCGGTGCGAGGTGGTGTGCCTCGACACCGAAGGCCTGGCCGACGGGAACAACGGCCCCTTTAAGGACGAGGCGAAGTATCTCGGCGGTCCGGGCAAACCGCCGATCGCCCCCGGCACCCTGGATGCGGACATCCTGTGGCGCTACGACATGATGGATGAACTCGGTGTCTTTCCGCACAACGCCTCGAACAGCTCGGTGATCATCCTCGGCGACAAGCTTTTTACCTGCACCTCGAATGGCCAGGACTGGACGCACGTGAACATCCCGTCGCCGCAGTCGCCGAGCTTCATCATGCTGGACAAAAACACCGGGACGCTCCTCGGCGAGGACGACGCGGCGGTCGGCCCGCGGATCAAGCACGGCCAGTGGACGTCGCCATCGGCGGGGAAGGTCAAAGGCAAGGATCAGGTCTATTTCGGCGGCGGCGACGGCGTGCTCTATGCGTTCGGCACGGAGCCGGTGAAAGAGGGCGACGTCAGCTTGATGAAGAAGGTCTGGTGGTTCGACGCGGTGCCGGAGGAATACAAAAAGGACAAGGCCGGGAAGCCGATCAAGTATCCCGCCGCGGAAGGTCCGAGCGAGATCAACGCCACGCCCGTCTTTTATAAGAACCGCGTGTATGTGGCCATCGGGCAGGACCCCGAGCACGGCGAGGGCGTGGGCCGGTTGGTGTGCGTGGACGCGACGAAGAGCGGCGACATCACGAAGACGGGGTTGATCTGGGATTTCAAGGAAGTCCACCGCTCGATCTCGACGGTGAGCATCGACCCGACGAATGGGCTGCTCTTCATCGCGGACTTCAGCGGGTTCGTTTTCTGCCTCGATGCGGAGACGGGGAAGAAGCAGTGGGAGTATGACATGAAGGCGCACATGTGGGGCAGCACCTTCGTCGTGGATGGCAAAGTGTATGTCGGCGATGAAGACGGCGACGTGTGTGTCTTTGCCAGCGACAGGAAGTTGAAGCTGCTGAGCGAGGTGAACGTGGGCGCGCCGGTTTATTCCACGGCGATCGTGGCGAACGGCACGCTTTACCTCGGCAGCCAGACGCACCTCTTTGCCATCGCCGAGGGGGCCAAGCCAGTGGAGGTCAAAGCGGCGCTGCTGGATGCTCCGGCGGGTGCGAAGCCTGGGGCGGCGGGCAAGCGGCCATAGAGGGCCCGGGCGAGTTTCCATGAGGAAGATGCGTCGCGGGTCCTTCCTGCTTTTCCTCGTCGGGTTCGCGGGCTGGACGGCGCTTGCGGAGGATGGCGGGGTGCCCATGCGGCGTGACCGGAACCGGCCCGTCACGGTGATTCCGTCAGGACAGGGCATCGTCCTCTCCGTTCCGGGTGGGGACATTGGGACCTGCACGCTGCTGCGACCCGCGGGAGGCTGGCCCGCGCAGGTCACGCTGCGGTTGGTGTGGAAGCGCCCGGTTGGCGGGACGTATTACGAGGGATTTTTCCTTTCGACCGACCGATGGAAGCTCGGTGAAAGCCTGCGCCCGGGGAAGAACGAGTGGCTTTTGCGCCGCGCCGATGCCGCGGGGAAATTCCGCAATGATCCGCGGGAAAGAACCGAGACGATCCACGCCGTGGTGCAAGAGACGGCGGCGGCTTTGGAATTTGTCATTCCTGCCGCGCTCTTCGAGGGCACGCCGCGAATCGAGGTGCAGTGGATCGACTTTTACCGGTGAGTCTCCGGCGCTGCGCATGACGGGTTAGCAAATTTTCTATGAAAACGGCGTCGCAGCGCCCACGCTGCCGCCGTCTGGGACCGCGCCTCGGATTCGGTGCGCGCCTTGCGGCGTGGCGCATACGTTTCCGCCCTGTCCCCGTCACAACTTTGACTTCGATACCCATGTCCGACTCCGTCCCAATCCAACCGTCGCCCGCCGAGTTCCGCGAGTTGGCGAAACGCGGGAACACGATCCCGATTTATACCGAACTCATCGCCGACGCCGAGTCGCCGGTTTCCGCGTTTCAAAAGATCGACGAGGGCGGTTACTCGTTTCTTTTTGAGTCGGTGGAAAAGAGCGATCAGGCGGGGCGCTACTCGTTTGTCGGCGCGCAACCGCGGCTGACGTTCGAGAGCCGCGGGCGGACGATTCGCATCGTGGAGGATGGTGTGGTCCGCGAGTTCGAGACGGCGCGCGATCCGCTGCACGAACTCGAAGCGCTGATGAACCGCTTCACTTTCGTGCCGTCACCGGCCCTGGAGGATTCACGGTTCGCGGGTGGCGCGGTCGGGTATCTCGGCTACGACATGGTGCGGTTCTTCGAGCCCACCATTGCCGCGCCGCCGCCGGATCAACTCGGCCTGCCGGAGAGCTTCTTCTTCCTCGCGGAAACGGTCCTCATTTTCGACCACCGCACGCGCCGTCTGCGGATCGTGGCGAATGCGTTCGTCGAGAACGATCCGGATGCGGCCTACGCCCTGGCCGCGAAAAAGATCGCGGCGCTCGCCGCGAAACTGAATCAACCGACGCATCTCCCGCCGATCTACGTGGACCGCCAATCGCCGCCGGTCACGCCCACCGCCAACACCACGCGCGACGAATACCTGCAGATGGTGCGCGACGGGATGGAATACATCCGCGCGGGCGACATCTTCCAGTTCGTCCCGTCGCAGCGGTTCGAGACGGATTACACGGGCGACGCGCTCACGCTCTACCGCGCGCTGCGTTTCGTGAATCCGTCGCCCTACATGTTTTGCATGAAATTCGCGGGGCAGTTCGCGCTCGTGGGCAGTTCGCCGGAGGTCCACGTCCGCGCGATCAATGGCCGCATCGACATCCGGCCCATCGCCGGCACGCGTCGCCGCGGGGCTAACGCCGCCGAGGACGACGCCAATGCCGCCGAACTGCTCGCGGATCCGAAGGAGCGCGCCGAGCACCTCATGCTCGTCGATCTCGCGCGCAATGATGTCGGCCGTGCCGCCGAGTTCGGCAGCGTGCAGGTCAGCGATTTCATGACCGTGGAGAAATACAGCCATGTCATGCACATCGTCTCCAACGTCCACGGCACCCTCCGCCCCGACCGCACCGCCTACGACGTGATGCGCGCGACCTTTCCCGCCGGGACCGTCAGCGGCAGCCCGAAAGTCCGCGCCATGCAAATCATCAACCAACTCGAGAAGAGCAAACGCGGCGTCTATGCCGGAGCCGTCGGCTACTTCGGCTTCGACGGCCACAGCGACTCCTGCATCGCGCTCCGCACCGTCGTGCTCAAGGACGGCAAAGCGTTTGTCCAGGCAGGCGCCGGCATCGTGGTCGATTCGTCACCCGAGTCCGAATATCAGGAGTGCGTGAACAAGGCGATGGGGATGATGGCGGCGATCGCGAGGGCGAAGGGAATTTAGCATTTAGGAATTAGCATTTAGCATTTGGCCCTGTGCGGTGCGTTTTATGAACAAGGAAGACCTCAAGCAGCGGACGAAAGATTTTGGACTTCGAGTGATGAAACTGGTGAGGGAGCTGCCGAATGATGTTCCTGGCAAAGTCATCGCCAACCAACTCATGCGCTCGGCCAGTTCCGTGGGCGCGAACTATCGCTCAGCCTGTCGCGCACGATCGACCGCCGAGTTCATCGCCAAGCTCGGTGTCGTGCTGGAAGAAGCGGATGAAAGCGGCCACTGGCTGGAACTCATCATCGCCGATGGTATGCTGCCCGGCTCCCGAGTTGAACCGCTGCGTGCTGAATCCGACGAACTCTGCGCCATCATCTACGCCGCGATTCACGCCACGCGTCGGAAGCAGTAAAATGCTAAATGCTAAATCCTAACTGCTAAATCCCATGCTCCTCGTCATCGATAACTACGATTCTTTCACCTACAATTTGGTGCAGTATTTCGGCGAGTTGGGCGCCGATCCTTTGGTCAGGAGAAACGACGAAATCACCCCTGACGAAATCGCCGCGCTCAACCCTGAGCGCATCGTCATTTCTCCCGGGCCTTGCACGCCCAATGAGGCGGGCATTTCGTGCGAGGTGATCCGCCGCTTTGGTCCCACGATCCCGCTGCTCGGCGTCTGCCTCGGGCACCAATCCATCGGACAGGTTTATGGCGGCGAGGTCGTGCGCGCGGGGCGGCTGATGCATGGGAAAACCTCGCCCATTCTGCATCACGACAATGGCGTATTTGCCGGCCTGCCGAATCCCTTCGACGCCACGCGCTACCACTCGCTTCTCGTGAGGCGTGAAACCTTTCCCGCCGCGCTCGAAATCACCGCCGAAACCGCCGAGGGCGAGATCATGGGGCTGCGCCACCGCGAGTTTCCCATCCACGGCGTGCAGTTTCACCCGGAGTCCATCCTCACCCTCTGCGGCAAGCGCCTGCTGGAAAATTTCCTAGCGCTTTAGTTTTCATCGGCAGGTTGCGTCGGTAACTGGCTGCAGCAGGCTGCTTTTCGACCGCGCATGAAACGCCACAAACATCTTTGGGAACGGCCGCACCTCCGGTGGAGTTGAGGGCCTGCCGGAAATCGCCGTGACCTCCACGGGCGCTTGCGCTACGGCTCGCGCCCGATGTCGAAGACTTTCGCCTGGTTCGTCTATGCGCTCACCGCCGCGTTCTTCGCGTGTTTTTTTGTGTGGCCGATCGGGACGGTGCTGGCGGGAGCCTTTGTGGATGCGGATGGGCGGGTGACGTGGGATTTCGTCGGTGAGGTTTTCCGCAACCGCATCTACCTCGAAGGACTGCGCAACGCGCTGCTGCTCGCGGGTGGCAGCACGGTCGCGGCGCTGGCCCTCGCGCTGCCGCTGGCTTTTGTGGCGGACCGGTTTGAGTTTCCGGGGAAAAAGCTCCTCTCCGCGGCGATCCTCGTGCCGATGATCCTGCCGCCGTTCGTCGGAGCCATCGGCATTCGGCAGATGCTCGGCCAATACGGCGCGCTCAATGCGCTGCTCGTGAAACTGGGTGTGCTCGGCGCGGGCGAGACCATCGACTGGCTCGGCTCCGGGCGGATGTGGGGCGTGGTCGCGCTCAATGCGCTGCACCTCTATCCGATCCTCTTTTTGAACCTGACCGCCGCGCTCGCGAATCTCGATCCCGCGATGGAGGAGGCGGCGGAAAACCTCGGCTGTACGGGCTTCCGGCGGTTTCGGCGGATCACGCTGCCGCTGATCATGCCGGGCCTTTTTGCCGGCGGCACCATCGTCTTCATCTTCGCCTTTACCGAGCTGGGCGTGCCGCTGGTCTTCGATCTCACGCGCGTCACGCCGGTGCAGATTTTCTACGGCATCAAGGAAATCGCCGGCAACCCGTTCCCGTTTGCCCTCGTGGTGGTGATGCTCGCCAGCACCGCGCTGCTCTACACGGTCAGCCAGTTTTTCTTTGGCCAAACGGGGAGCGCCATGACGCCAAAGGCCACCACCATCGGCGGCGCGCGGACGCCGGGCCACGCCGCGCAATGGGCTTGCGCGCTGGGTTTCGCGGCGGTCACGGCGCTCGCGCTGCTCCCGCATCTCGGCGTGATCTTCGTGTCGTTCGCGGGCGACTGGTATCGCACGGTTTTTCCGGAAAGCGGGACGCTCGCGCACTATCAGGCCGCGCTCGGCCACCCGCTCGCCGTGCCCTCGATCATCAACAGCGTGAAATACGCCGCGTGCTCCACGGTCTTCGACATCGTGCTCGGCGTGGCCATCGCCTACGTCGTCGTCCGCACCACGCTGCCGGGCCGCAGGCTGCTCGATGCCATGGCCATGCTGCCGCTCGCCGTGCCGGGGCTGGTCCTTGCCTTTGGCTACATCTCCATGACCCAGGATGGCCGCACCTTTGCGTGGCTGAACCCCTCGAAAGATCCCACGCTCCTGCTCATCATCGCCTACTCCGTGCGCCGACTGCCGTATGTCCTGCGCGCCACCGTCGCCGGCCTCCAGCAGACCAGCGTGACGCTCGAGGAGGCCGCGCAAAATCTCGGCTGCCCGCCGCTGCGCACCCTGCGCCGGATCACCTTCCCGCTCATCACGGCCAACGTCCTCGCGGGTGGGCTGCTCGCGTTTTCCTTTGCGATGCTGGAGGTCTCCGACTCGCTCATCCTCGCGCAAAAGCAGCAGCACTTCCCCATCACCAAAGCCATCTACGAACTCTTTCAACTCATGGGCGAAGGCCGCTTCGTCGCCTCCGCGCTCGGCGTCTGGGCCATGGTCTTTCTCGGCCTCACCATCTTTGCCACCAGCCGCATCCTCGGGAAAAAACTCGGCGCACTCTTCCGCGTGTAGGTTGGCCCGCGCGTCGCGGTCGAAGCGCCCCTGCAGGCGCACTCTTCCCCCTCCCCGCGCGGTGACCGCCACGTCGGCGAAGTCACGGGCGAGCGAATGTAGCTTGGGCTTTAGTCCAATGGGCGGCAGGGCCTTTGGACTAAAGTCCAAGCTACTTTCCGCACTCGCAACGACCGCTGCGGCAAGCCGGCGGCTGGCGCTACTCCGGCGCGGCGGCGGCGACCTTCTTTTTCGCCGGGGGCTTCTTTTCGCGCGGGGCGAATTCGAAGATGGCTTTGCCCTCCTCGAGCTTGAGGTAGGCGGCGAAGGGGCGGCCTTTTTTGCTGATGAAGCGGGGGAGCAGGTCGGTCTTGCCTTCGCGGAAAAACTTCAGCGCTTGCTCGGTGGGGATGGTGCGCTGGCAGATGAGTTTGCCCATGCGGATGGGTTTCGCGCCTTCTTTGGCGGGAACGCAAAGAAAGGCGGCGTCCGTTTCCCAGACATGCCCGGCGGGGGTGTCGCCGAGATCCTGGGCCTGGCTGAGGTCGAGGGGTTTGCCGTTCTCGCCGTCCTTGTCGGGGAAGTCGAATTTCTGCTTCCACTCCGCGGTGTCGAGCATGACCACGGCGTTGAAACCGCGCCCGAGTTTGCTGCGGAAACCTTCGAGGGGGCCGACGCGCTTTTCCATGAGGAGGGTGATGACTTCCTCGCGCTCGAGTTCGCGGCCGGCCATGCTTTTCCAAATGAGGAGTTTGCACTCGGGGTTGGAGCATTCGTAGGCCTTGAAGCTCTCTTTGAAGCGCTCGCTGCCGCATTTGGGGCACGGGACTTCGAGGTCGTGGAAGTGCCCCTCGACGACGGTGCCCATGCCGCCGCGGACTTTGCTGACGATGTCGGTGGTGAGCCCGCGGATTTGCTCCATGAAGGCGGGGCGGGAGAGTTGGCCGCGCTCCATCTGGCGGAGCTTGTGCTCCCATTCGCCGGTGAGTTCGGGCTTGGTGAGCGCTTCGGCTTTGAGGCTGCGGAGGAGGGTGATGAGGGAGAGTCCTTTGGCGGTGACGATGAGGTCGCGGCCCTGGCGAATGAGGTAGCCCTCGAAGATGAGGCCCTCGATGACCTGCGCCCGGGTGGCCGGGGTGCCGAGGCCGCGCTCGCTCATGGCTTCGCGGAGTTCCTCGTCGTCGATGAGCTTGCCGGCGCCTTCCATGGCGGAGAGGAGCGTGCCTTCGTTGAAGCGGGCGGGCGGTTTGGTGACGTTCTCTTTCACCTCCACGGCCTCGGTCCGCGCGCCCTCGCCTTTGGCCACGGCGACGATGGCTTTGTCGTTCTCGCCGTCGCCCTCGGCCTGCTTGCCATAGACGGCGAGCCAGCCGGGATCGACGATGATTTTGCCGTCGGTCTTGAACTTCTCGCCGACGACGGTGGTGATGCGCGTGGTGACCTCGAACTGCGCGGCCGGGTAAAAGACGGCGATGAAGCGGCGGGCGACGAGGTCGTAGATCTTGGCTTCGGTTTCGCTCAGCCCGCTGGCCACGGTGCCGGTGGGGACGATGGCAAAGTGATCGCTGACTTTGGCGTTGTTGAAGATGCGTTTGTTCGGGTGGACGTAGCCTTCGCGCAGCGCTTTGTCGGCGTGGACGGCGAGTGAGCGATCGGTGAAGCCGCCCATGACGCTCTTGGCGGTGGCGAGGTGGTCCTCGGGGAGGTAGCGGGAGTCGGTTCGCGGATAGGTGAGGACCTTGTGCTTTTCGTAAAGGGCCTGCGCGATCTGGAGGGTCATCTTCGCGGGAAAACCGTGGCGTCCGTTGGCTTCGCGCTGAAGGGTGGTGAGGTCGTAGAGCTGCGGCGCGGCCTGGGAGGTCGGTTTTTTCTCCTCCTCGATGGTGCCGGGCTGGCCGTCGCACTTGGCCTTGATGGCGTCGGCCTTTTCTTTCTCCCAGATGCGCTCGGCGCGGTCTTCCTCGGCGGCTTTTTTGAAAGCGGAGTCGAACCACCGTCCGCGATAGCTCCCGGCGGCGACGCCGAAATCACCGAAGACTTCCCAATACGCCCGCGGCTTGAAGGCGCGGATCTTTTCCTCCCGGTCCACGAGGATGGCGAGGGTGGGCGTCTGCACGCGGCCAGCGGTGGTTTTGTTGAAGCCGCCGCCTTGGGAGTTGAAGGAGGTGAGGGCGCGCGTGGAGTTGATGCCCACGAGCCAGTCGGACTCCGAGCGCGAGAGCGCGGCGTCGGCCAGCGGCTGCATGTCGGCGTCGGAGCGCAGGTTTTGGAAGGCGGCGCGGATGGACTCCGCGGTCATCGACTGGAGCCAGAGGCGCTTGAGCGGCTTCTTCACGCCGGTCGCGCGGATGATGTTCCGGAAGATCAGCTCGCCCTCGCGCCCGGCGTCGCAGGCGTTGATGATGGCATCCACTTCCTTCCGCTTGAGGAGGCGCTTGAGGACATTGAGCCGGCCCACGTTTTTGTCGATGGGCGCGAGCGCAAACTCCGGGGGCAGCGACGGCAGGTTCTCGATCTTCCACTTTCCCCGAGCCGGTTCGAAACCCTCCGGCGGCGCCAGCTCCAGCAGGTGGCCGACGGCGGACGAAATGACCCACTGGTCGTTCTCATACCAGTCGCCGTCCTTCTTCACCCCGAGCACCCGCGCGAGGTCGGTGGCGACACTGGGTTTCTCCGCGATGACGAGGGTCTTGGACATGGGCGGTTGGGTTACGAAAGTCGGACGAATTGTTGGCCGGGGAGCTGTTTGACCCGCCTTTTCATTTCGAGGGCGAGCAACGTGGACGCCACTTTCGGCATCGGCAAGCCTGATTTTCCGACGATGAAATCGAGCGCCGTTTCGTTGGTTTCGATGGCGTCGAGGATGGTCTGCTCGTCGGGCGAAAGCTCCGCGGGTGCCGTTTTTGCGCGCTCCGCCGGGATGAGGACGTTCAGGTCGTCGAGGATGTCGGCGGCGCCGGTGATGAGCTTCGCGCCCTGCTGGATGAGGCGGTTCGGGCCGCCGGAAGTCGGGCGGTCGATGGGGCCAGGCACGGCATAGACGGTGCGGTTGTGCTCCAGCGCCTGGCCCGCCGTGATGAGCGCGCCGCCTTTCAACCCCGACTCCACCACGAGCAGCCCGCTGCTCCAGCCCGCGACGATGCGGTTGCGGTAGGGAAAGGTCTGCGGCGTGGGCGGGTAGGTCATCGGGTATTCGCTCACGACCGCGCCCGAGGCGGCGATCTTCTCGGCGAGCGCCAGGTTTTCCTGCGGGTAAAGGTCCATCAACCCCGAGCCGAGCACCGCCACCGTGCGGCCCTGCGCCGCGAGCGCGCCCTGATGCGCCGCCGTGTCGATGCCCCGCGCCAGCCCGCTGACCACGGTGAGCCCCGCGTAGGCGAGCTGGTAGGAGATCTTTTTCGCGCACTCCAGCCCGTAGTGCGAAGTCTTCCGCGAGCCCACCACCGCCAGCGCGTGCTGATCCCGCTCCGTCAGCCGTCCCCACGTGTAGAGCACGATCGGCGGATTATAAATCTCCCGCAGCAACCGAGGATAAACCGCATCCGCCTGCGTGAGCACCTCCGCCCCGAAATCCCGCACCCGCGCCAACTCTGCCGGTAGATCCACCGTGCTCTCCCAGCTTGCGATCCCTTCGCTCACCTCCGCTCCCACGCCCTCCACCTCCCGGAGCTGCCCGACCCGCGCCCGCAGCACCTGCTCCGGTGTTTCAAACCGCTCCAGCAGCCGCCGCAACCGCACCGGCCCGAGATTCGGCACCATGTTCAGCGCCACGCAGGCTTCCGTTTCAGTCATGCGCCACCTTTGCCCACCGCCCGGCAGCCGGAGCAATCTAATAATTCCCCGCCGCGGTCGGTCTTGGGGGTGAAACTTCCGTTGACCGGGAACGTTTCAGCCTTTCTAACCAACTCCATGAACACGCTTTCCCGCCTCGCGTTCGCCCTCGCCCTTCCGCTCCTCGCCACGCCCGCGCCGGCGGAAGACAGAAATGGTCTCAGCGTGCTCGTCACCAAAACCACCCTCGACAAGAAGGATTCCCGGACTTCCAGCTACTACGAGCGGAGCAATAAAACCCAGGCGCTCAAAGTCACGGTCAAAAATATCTCTTTCAAACCGATGCCCGAGGGCGAAATGACGTGGAAAATCCTCGTGGTCGGGACGTATTCGAGCACGCTCTACACCGGTGTGGAAAAGGTCAACGCCCTCAAACCTGCGGAGACTCAGGAACTCATCATCGGTGCCGCCCAAGTCAGCGCGTGGAAGGATTACTCCGGCCGGGGCAGCGACAAGACCGAACACCAGATCGCCATCACGCATGGGGACAGGGAAATCATCAAAACGCAGACCACGCCTGGCTTCGATGCCATGGCCAAGCGCGCTTCGTCCAGCGGTGCGGGGAGTTCTTCCGGCGGCACGAGTGAGAAAAACGGCTCCAACTAACTTCCCCTAAATGAAAATCCTGTTGCCCCTCGTCTTTAGCGCCATGCTCGCCCTCACCGTTACCGCCGCTCGTGCGGAGGAAACGAACGGGGTCGGCGTCACGGTTTCGAAAACGACGATCGACAACAACGACTCCCGGGGCACCTGCTCGAAAGTATCGATCTAACCCAAGCCCTGAAGGCCGCAATCAAGAATGTCAGCTTCAAGCCGCGGGCCGAGTCTGAACTAACGCGGACCATCCTCATCAAGAGGTAATACTCGTCCCCTTACTCCTCGTCCAGCTACGGCCCAAGTCGCCTGAGTGGGAAGGAAAAGGTCAAGGCCCTCAAACCTGCGGAATCAGTGGAGTTCATCCTCGGCAGCGCCCAGATCTCAGGCCGCCAAGGCGCCTCGTGGGCGGATAAGGACAAGACTGAATGGCAGATCATCATCACCCAAGGGGCGCCGAGTTAATCAAGACACAGAGCGCGCCAAGCTTCGACGCCTTGAACAAGCTGGCGCGCGGGCGGAGCAGCAGCAGTAGCAGTCGGGACTAACTCACCGCCCCACCCGATCCAGGGTGCGGACGCTGCCATAGGTGGCGAGCACGACCTGCAGGTCGGTGCGGTTGCGCAGACCCACCTTGAGATTGATCGGCGCGATGCCCCAGCTTTCGGTCTGCGTGTTCGCGCCGCCCGCCGTGTCGTGATCGCGTTCATAGGTCAGCAGGTCCATCTCGATTTGGAAATGGCCGGCGTCCACGGTGTGCGCGCTCTCGGTCTTATCCGGCGAGTTGGTGGGCGGTGCCGGAGGTTTCGAGGGTTGCGGTAGCCATAGGTTCGATTGGGTTGCGGAGGTTCTGGAAAAAGGTGCCGGGCGGGCGGGTGATTACGCGGCGAGCGGCAGGGCGTGGTTGAGCTTCACGAGCGCGTCCACATTCGGGATGAGGCCCACGCGACCGTCGCCGAGCACGGCGCCGCCGGCGAGCGAAGGGTTCTTTTTGAGCGCACCGCCGAGCGATTTGATGACGACTTCCTGTTTGCCGATGAGCTCGTCCACGAGCAGGCAGCGCGTCTGGTTGCCGGACTCGCCGACGACGATGCCGTGCCGTCGTCCTGAATCTGGATGACGATATTGCCACCCTGATGGAAGGCGCGGAGATGGATGGTGCCGAGCGCCGGCTTGCCTCCCGCCACGCGCACGAGGCGGGTCATCTTTTGGAAGGTGGCCTTGATCGGCACCATGCGGAGCGACATCGCGGTGCGCTGGAGTTCGCTGGTGATGCGGCGGAGCTGGCCGAGGTTGCGCGCGAGATTGGGGCTGGGCGATTTCAACAGCTCGGGATCCTGCACGACCATGGATTCGGAAATGACGAGTTCGCCGACGAGGTCGATGAGCGCGGCGAGTTTTGTGGTGTCCACTTTGACGAAGCCGGCGGCGCTGGGACCCGCGCCGGCGGGGGCTTCCCCATTGCTTGGGCTGCGTCCGTCTTCGCGGTGGAAAAGGGGAGCGCGCGTGCCCCGGACCGCAGGGCTGCGACGCGGCGCTTCCCGCTGCGAGCGGGTGGGCTGGTATGTTACAGGAATGTCACATCCCCCGGCTTGTCGGCGGGGCGCATCCCCCTAGACTCCGCCCCACATCCATGAGCAGCAAAGCCGCGAACAAAAAAATCCTGGTCGCCGACGATGAGCCGGACGTGCTCCACCTGGTCACCCTCAATCTCAAAAACGCCGGGTTTAACGTCATCAAAGCCGAGAACGGACTGAAGGCGCTGACCCAGGCGCGCGAGATGCAGCCCGCGCTGATCGTGCTCGACCTGATGCTGCCGGAAATGTCCGGCCTCGAGGTGTGCAAGGTTTTGAAAAAGGATCCTGCCACCGCGCAGATCCCGATCATCATGCTCACGGCGAAAGCGGAGGAGGTGGATCGCATCGTGGGCCTGGAACTCGGGGCCGACGACTACCTGACCAAGCCTTTCAGCCCGCGTGAACTTGTGCTCCGGGTGAAGTCCGTGATGCGCCGCGCGAGCAGTTCGCCCGACGCCGGCGACCAGATCGCGCTCGGCGACATCTGCGTGGACCGCGTCCGCTTTGAGATCACCGTCGCGGGCAAGTCGATTGATTTCACGGCCACGGAGTTCAAGCTCCTGACCGTGCTGATGGAGCGCCGCGGGCGAGTGCAAAGCCGCGACACCCTGCTCAACGACGTGTGGGGTTACGAGAGCGCCATCGACACGCGCACCGTGGACACGCACGTCCGCCGGTTGCGCGAGAAGCTCGGTAAGTCCGCGGACTACATCCAGACGGTGCGCGGGTTCGGCTACCGCATCGCGGACGGGCGCAAGTGACTTGGTTTTTCGGTATCCTCGCCGCCGTCATCGCGCTCGCGTGGTGGCTGCACGAGCGGCGGATGCGCCGCCACTGGCGGCATCTGCGGGAAATGCTGGACGCACTCGCCGCCGGTCGGGAGCCGGGAAATTTTGTCTTTCTCGACGGCGGCCATTTCTCCGCGCTCACGCATCCGCTCGGCAAGCTGGCCGAGGAACAGGCGCGGCTGCGCGGGCAGTTCGACCGCGAGGAATTCAACCTCCGGACGATCCTCGCGAGCATGGAGGAAGGCGTGATGGTGGTGGATGGGCAGCATGCGCTGCGGCTGGTGAATCCTTCGTTCAGCCGGATTTTTGAGCCGAAAGATGACCCGCTCGGCCAGACGGTGCTCCAGCTTTTGCGCGAGCCGGAGATCGAGGAAATGATCTCCGCCGCGCTGAAAACCGGCGAGGCGCAGACGCGTGACATCTCGGCTAACGGCGGGCGACCCGCGCGGCATCTCGGCGTGCATGCGGTGCCGATCCGCGACCAGGCTGGCGGGCCGGGCGTGGTGACGATCTTCCGCGACATCTCGCGCCTGAAGCAGCTCGAAGACGTGCGCCGCGAATTTGTGGCCAACGTCTCGCACGAACTGCGCACCCCGCTTTCGATCTTCCACGGCTACCTCGAAAATCTGCGCGACGATCCCGGAATGGCGCGGGCGGATCAGGCGGAAGTCTTCGCGATTCTCGGTCGCCACTCGCTGCGGCTGAATGCGCTGCTCGAAGACCTGCTGACCCTCGCGCGGCTGGAGTCGCGCCAGGATCAACTGCGAACCGAAGCGATCGAGCCCGGCGCGTTCTTGTCAGCGGTGGCCGGCGATTGGAAAAACCCGATCGCGAAGAAAAAGCTGACGCTCAAGTTGGACGTGGCACCGGGTTTGCCCGCGCTTTTCGCCGACCCGTTGAGGCTCAGCCAGGTGCTGAACAACCTCCTCGAAAACGCCGTGAAATACACCGAGGCCGGCGGTCAGATCCGGCTGCGCGCGGCGCTGGTCGGCGGGCAATTCGAGCTGCGCGTCGAGGACTCGGGTCTTGGGATTCCGCCGAGCGATCTGGTGCATATTTTCGAGCGTTTCTACCGCGCCGACAAGGCCCGCACCCGCGAGCAGGGCGGCACCGGGCTGGGCTTGTCCATCGTCAAACACATCGTCCAAACGCACGGCGGTACGGTGCAGGCCGAGAGTGAATATGGCAAAGGCACCACGATCATCGTGCGCCTTCCGGGGCCGGCGGGCCGGAGCTGAGAGACGCGTTTTTCTAAAAACCAAACCAGTGCCCGCGCAGGCAGGCGGCAGCGCGGAGGCCGATGTATATGGCGATGAGGAGGAGCGCGAGGCGGGCTTCGCCGAGGATGGCGGTGCGGTCGCAGGGGCGCTGTTCGGCTTCTGTCCAAGGCCGGAGACGCGGGAGGAGCCGCGGGACGTGGGCGCAGTAGCGGGCGTAGGCGTCGCCAAACTGTCCACACAAAAAACGTTCCTCGGCGGGGACGATGGCGGTGTAGAGAAAGACGAAGACGGCGACGCAGAGCGCAAGCATCCACGGATCGGCGAGCAGCCCGACCATGCCGACGCCGAGGATGACGCTGGCGAGGTAGATGGGATTCCGGACGTGGGCGAAAGGGCCGCCGGTGGCGAGGCGGGGGGCCTCGATGGTGGCGCGGCGCGTGTGCCCGCCTGCGCAGCCCGCTGCCCATGCGCGGAGGGCGAGTCCGGCGAGGACGAGGGCGAACGAAACGATGGTGCCGGCGGTGGCGTGTGTGCCAAAGAAATCGCGCGGGCGATAGACGAGCGCGGCGAGGAGCACTGCCGCGAGGCCGACGTGCAGGCGGCGGTGGAAAATGCGGACGCCGAGGGCGGCGAAGAAATCGGAGGACGCGGACGTGGCGGGCATCGGGGTCGTCTTGCTACGCGCTGGCGGGTGGGCGGGCAATGCTGGCGGCCAAAGTCTCGGCGAGTTGCGCAGGGTCGGTGATCCCGAGGTCGATGGGAGTGAGCGCGCTCTCGCGGCGAAACCAGGTCATCTGACGTTTGGCGTATTGGCGGGTGGCGAGTTGGATGGCGGCGATGCAGTCCGCGCGACTGAGCTGGCCGGCGAGGTGAGCGCGGATTTCGCGCAGGCCGATGGTCTGGCTCGCGGTCGGGCCGACCTCACCGGCGGCGCGGACTTCTTCCACGACTCCGGCGGCAAACATCGCCTCGGTGCGCTCGTGGATGCGGGTGAGGAGGGCGGTGCGTTCCCGCGTGAGCACGACGCCGCGGACGCCGGATGGCGGACCGCTCCACTGCTCGCGGAAGCTGGAAAACGGACGCCCGGTGACGAGGCAGACTTCCAGCGCGCGAATGACGCGGCGGGGATTTTGCAGATCGAGCTGAGCGGCGGCGGTGGGGTCGAGTGCCGTGAGCTGGCGCTGCAACTCACCGAGCGGCTGGCTTTCCAAACGCGCCCGCAGATCGGCATCCGCGCCGGGCAGATCGGCGAGGCCGCGGGTGAGGGCGCGCAGGTAAAGCCCGGTGCCGCCGACGACGATGGGCACGCGCCCGCGGGCATGAATCTCCGCGAGGCGCAGGCTGGCGGCGCGGAGATATTGGGCGACATCGAAGGACTGGGTGAGGGGGATTTCGCTCAGCAAATAATGCGGCACGCGGGCGCGTTGGGCGCGTGTGGGTTGGGCGGTGAGGAGGTCGAGCCCGCGGTAAACTTGGAACGCATCCGCGCCCACGATCTCGCCCCCGCAGCGCTCGGCGACGGCGACGGCGACATCGGATTTTCCGGCGGCTGTGGGGCCGGCGATGATGAAGAATGGAGTGGTGACGGGCGACACGGAGGGCGGCGATTGGGCTAGGGAAGTTGTCACCCGCCGCTGGCGATGTGTCACAAAAAAAGAGGCCCGCCACTGCTGGCGGGCCTCCGGGAGTCGATGCGTGCGGACGTGGGCTCAGCCGCGGTAGTCGGTCTCGCGCTCGGCTTTGGCGCCGCTGACGACGAGCTTGCGGCCCATGAAGGCCTTGTCGTGCAACTCCGTGACGGCGCGTTTCGCTTCGTCCACGGTGCTCATGCTCACGAAGCCGAAGCCTTTCGATTTGTCCGTGTCGCGGTGGGTGGCGATCTCGGCGCTCCGGACGATGCCGACGCCGTTGAAGAGTTCTTCGAGATCGGTCTCGGTCGCGCTGAAGCTGAGGTTGCCGACGTAGAGCTTCGGCGTGGTGACGTCGAGCAGCTCGATTTTGCGCGCGGGCTGGTTCTCGGAGCGACCGTTGCCGTTGCCACTGCCGCCTTGATACGGCGGGTAGGCCGGGCGCGAGCCGTTGCCTGCGGGTTTCGCGTCAGACTTGAAGAAGCTGATGAGCTTCTGCCAGAAGGATTTCTGGACGGGCGGACGCAGCGGGGCGCGATCGTCGTTGCGATCGTCGTTGCGATCGTTGCGGTCGTGGGAGCGTGAGGAGGAGCGGCGCGGGCCGCGTCCCGAGCGACGGCCGGAGCCACCGCGGGAATCTTGCGATCTCATGTTTGGGATTTCTATTTTGAGGCATTGAGGTGCCCAGGAAGCGCACGCGGGGTGCACGGTCCGTCGTGTCTCGGTGGGTTCTCGCGGGGGCGGGAGAACTGCGGGTTGGAGACCTTCGGAAAACTTCGCCGGGGGATGTCGGGGAGGCCGCCGGGTGTAGCGTCCGTCCGTGCCGCCCGGTGCGCGACCAAAAGAGTCGCCGCAAAGCCGGGAGAGCGTCGCCGAGGAGTAGAAGAAGGGAGAAGAATCTGCTCATCTGTCGGTGAACTGGTGAGGAAAAAGCGAGCGCGCTGCGCCCATGGCTTCCCCAACATCCGGCGCTGAGGTAAGCGACATGGGGCCGGGCGGCAAGGGGAAATTCGCGGCGCGGATTTTGAGCTTTCCGCCCGGACGCAAAAAGGACGCGCCATCGGTGGCGCGTCCTTTGGGAAAACAGAGCGGCTTGCGGCCCGCGATCAGCGCATGAGCAGGGCGGCGCGGGCGCGTTTGATCTCGCGGGTGATCTTCCGGTGGAAGTGCGCGGGCATGCCCGTGAGGCGGCGGGCGAGGATCTTGCCGCTCTCGGTGACGAACCGCTTGAGGATGTCCGGGTTCTTGTAGTCGAGGGCGTCGAGGGCGATGTCGATGCGGCGGCGCGGCATCGAGCGGTTGGCCTTGCGGAAATTGGTGCGGCGTTGCGGTGTCTTGGGCTGCATAGGTCGGGACGGTTACTTGGTTTCGCGGTGAAGCGTGTGGCGCTTCAGGTTCGGGTTGTATTTCTTCTTTTCGAGCCGGTTCGGAGTGTTCGGGCTCTTTTTGTTGCGCGTGGAGATGTAGCGCGAGACGGGTTTGCCTTCGGCTTTTGCCTCCGTGCATTCGAGGATGATGAAATCGCGGGCCATAATTGTTTATTCCTTGGTATCGCTGACCGGTTCTTCTTCTTCATCTTTTTCCCCCGCTTCTTCGTCGGTCAGACCGAAGAGGGAGGTGACAGCGACGCGGGCGCGGGAAACCTTGCCCGTTTTTTCGAGTTGCGCCTGGCACTCGACGGTGAGGCGTGCAAACGGCAGCGCCTCGAGGCGGGCGATGGCAATCGCTTTGCCGCTGATCTCACATACGCCGTAGGTTCCGAGTTCGAGGCGTTTGAGTGCTTCCTCGATTTCGTAAAGGGCGTCCTGCTCCTGCGAGAGGAGACTGAGCGCGAAATCGCGGTCGTAAGCATCGCTGCCGGCATCGGCCTGGTGCATGCCGAAGGCGCTCGCTTCGCTGCCCTCGGCCCGGGACCGGAGATTGTCTTTGGCCACGCCAGCCATGGTATCGAGGAGCGAGTCCCGGAGTTGGAGGAGGTGGTCCTGCTGCTTGAGGAGAAAAGGGGTCAGTTTGACTTTGATCTTCGGGGCCACGGGCTTGGGGGCGGCAGGTTTGGGCGCAACGGATCCGTTGGTGCTTTTCTGGGCGGCGGGTTTCTTGATTTTAAGTTTCAATTTGGAATTTGCGGAACCGTTCAGCTTCACCGGTTTCGCTGCGGCTTTGACCGCCCTGGCGGGCTTCGCTGGTTTCTTGGCTGGCTTCGTGGCTTTGGCTGGTGCTTTCACCTTGGTCGCGGGTTTCGCGGCCTTCTTCGCCGCTTTCGCGGGCCCGGCCTTTTTCGATTTGGCAGCGGGCTTTGCTGGTTTGGCTTTGGCCATAAAATGTGGGGAGATCGTTGGTTTCTCGCGTTTCGGGAAAATTTGAGGGGCGTTAGATAAGTGGGATCAACTTGGGGCGCAAGCGCGAAATCCCGCTTTTTTCCATGGTCGGAACAGGGGTGGGCAAACGGCACGCGACAGCGGCGATTTGCGCGCCCAAAGTGCGCGCTTTTTTAACCCGCTACGAACTCGCCGACGAATACCGCCGCAAGGCGAAGTTCCAGAAGAGCCGCGTGGCGGTGAAGATGAAGAGCGACGCGCCGACGAGTTGCGCCAGTCCGAGCCACGGTGCCTCGAAGCCGCGCGCGAGGACGCGGGAGGGGACGTTCGCCACGATGATGACCGGGATGATGTAGCTGAAGACGAATTTGAAAAGGCCGCTGAACAGGTCTTTGCCGCGGAAGATCGTGTCCGGGTAGCGCCCGGCGTTGAAGACATTGAAGTAGCCGTAGATCAGTCCCTGCGCTTTCACGATCCAGAAGGCCGCCGTGGACAGCCCGAAAAGGATCGCGTAATGCACGGCCACGCCGAAGGGGATGCACGCGATGAAGAGCACGACCTGATGCGTCTGCGGCACGACGCCGAGTTTGAAAAGCGAGAACACCACGATGCCCACGCCGACCAGCGCGTTGACGATATTGTCCATGCCGAACTTCCGCGTGGACACGGCGAACTGCGCGTCCACCGGCAGCAGCAGCATGAGATCGAGATACCCCGTGCGGATGAGGTCGGGCAGCGCCGCGAGGTTCACGTAGAAAAACGCCTGAAACACCTGCGCGATGATCTGGTGCGTACCGACCAGGAGCACGCACTCCCATTTCGACCACCCGCCGATGTCGTCCACGTGCCCGTAGAGCACCTCGAGGAACAACATCTGCCCCGCGAACCACAGCAGCTCCACGATCATCCAGAGGATGAAGTTTGCCTTGAAACTCATCTCGCGGATCAGCGAGTTGCGGATCATCAGCCAATAGATTTCGAGGTAGCGGCGCACGGCGGAGTGGATAGCGGACCTCGCCCGCGCCGTCCACCCGCGCCGCGCAGAAAGTAGTTGAACACCGCCCCGCACGGGCTGTCCTATCGCCCGCCATGCGCCCCGCCGCCACCCTTCTCGCCCTCGTCGCGTTCACCGCCGGTCGCCTGTCCGCAGCGGATGGCGAAAAAGGAGCGGCCGCCCTGAGTCTGCTGAAAACGATCGACGAAGGTTTCGTCCAGATCTTTGAAAAAGTCGCGCCCAGCGTGGTCGTGATCGAGGCCACGAAACGCACGGACCCCGACGACACCGAGGCGCTCAAGGGCTTCGAGTTTTTCCTCGATGACCGCAAAGATCGCGACCCGGCCTGGAAACTCCCCGCGCCGCCGGCCCGCAGCGAGGGCTCCGGCTTCATCATCCGCGGCGATGGCGTCATCATCACCAATCACCACGTCATCGCCGATGCCGAGAAGCTCCGCGTGCGGCTGAAAGACGGGCGCGCCTTTCCGGCGAAGGTCATTGGCACCGACGACAAAACCGACATCGCCGTGCTGCGCATCGAGGCCAAAGACCTGCCCGCCGTCGAGATGGGCGACAGCGCCGCGCTCCGCGTGGGCCAACTCGTCTGCGCCATCGGCACGCCGTTCAACCAGGAATACAGCTTCACCGTCGGCTGGGTCAGCGGCAAAGGCCGCACCAACCTCCTCGGTCCCACCTCCGCGACCATCCTCTATGAGGACTACATCCAGACCGACGCCTTCATCAACCCCGGCAACAGCGGCGGCCCGCTCTTCGACGTGGCGGGCCAAGTCGTCGGCATGAACACCCTCATCAACGGCGTCGGGCGCGGCCTCGCCTTTGCCATCCCCGCCGCCACCCTCAGCGACATCAGCCAGCAACTCCTCGCCTCCGGCAAAGTGCAGCGCGCCTGGCTCGGCATCCGCATCGAGACGCTCGGCGAAAACACTCGGCTCCGCGACCAGATCAGCGGCGTGGAGAAAGGCGTGGTCGTCGAGACCATCGAGGCCAATGCCCCCGCCTCGAAGTCCGACCTGCGAGCGGCGGATGTGATCACCGAAGTGGACGGCGTAAAGATCGCCACCGCGCGCGACCTGCAGCGCGAGGTGGTAAAAGCGAAGATCGGCCAAGCCGTGCAGCTCACCGTCTGGCGGGCCGGCAGCTTTTTGAAAATCGCCGTGCCCACTGGCGAGCTGCCCGCCACCGTCTCGAAAGCGGTCCGGCCGGCCCCCAAAAAGACCGGCGACACGCTGGAAAACTTTGGCATGAAACTGCGCGATGCCCAGCCCGCCGGGGCTCAGGTCACCGAGATCGTCGCCGACAGCCCCGCCGCGAGAGCTGGCATCCTGGCCGACGATATCATTTCGGAAGTCGGCACCAAACCCGTGGCCAACGCCACCGCCTGCGCCGCCGCGCTCGCCACCTCCGGCGACGCCAAATCGGGCAAAGGCGTGGTCCTAAACATCGAAAGACGCGGCAAACGAACTTATGTCGTGCTGAATCCCCAAAAGTAGGTATCCTCGCGATCTCCTTGGTTGGGGCGGCCGGCGTCTCCTCGTGGGGCGCCGGTCGTAACCATTTTCTCTCAGCGGGCCGCCCCTCCCCAAGCAACCCGTCATCCCGAACGGAGTTTCGCCGCGATCTCGATCCCGCCGCCCGCGCCGCCTTTCGCCAGACCGCCCCTATCGCCTTCAAAAACGTCCAGCAAGCCGTCACCACCCACTCCCTGACCACCGAGTGGGCGGCGGTGTGAGCCTGGGTGGAAAGGCGCTTCGCCATCCCCGATCACCGCTCACGCCCCTATCGCGCGACAGCGTTTTGGAGTGCGGCGCGGCTGCGCCGCTTTCGGAGTGAGCCCCGCCCCTCAAAGCGCCGGAGCCTCGGCTCACTCCAAAACCTCGCGGCCACAGCCAAACAGCATCCGCCGGGTGAGGCTCGGCGGTCTGGAGCGTGTCGCTCGGAAGCCGAGCGGGGGCTCAGACGCCGGAGGCGACGGAGATCGGCTCGGTGGTGCCCGCGACGGTGGGCGTGGGGCTTTCCTCCAGCTCAGCGGGACGCGGCGGAGCTTTGGCACCGGGCAGGGGGAGGCGGTGGGTGAGGAGTTCGATGTGGCCGTCGGCATGCTCGACGAGGGCGGTGAGGCTTTCGACCCAGTCGCCGCTATTATAATAGGCGGTGGTGCCGATCATGCGGATGGCGGCGGAGTGGATGTGGCCGCAGACGACGCCGTCCACTTTGTCGCTGGTCGCGTAGTGGACGATCTCCTTTTCAAACTCGCCGATGAAGCTGACGGCGTTCTTGACGCTCTTTTTCACGTAGGCGCTGAGCGACCAGTAGCCGAGGCCGAGGAGGCGGCGGGCGGCGTTGACGGGGGTGTTCAGCTTGAGGAGGAGCTGGTAGCCGACGTCGCCCACGTAGGCGAGCCACTTGATATTCTGGATGACGGTGTCGAGTTCGTGGCCGTGGATGACGAGGAGGCGGCGACCATCGGCGGTGGTGTGGATGTCGCGGGGCAGGATCTCGACGGCGCCGAAGTGGCCGATGAAGCCGGAGACGAATTCGTCGTGGTTGCCGGGGATGTAGATGACGCGGGTGCCTTTGCGCCCGGCGCGGAGGAGTTTCTGGATGACGTCGTTGTGCGCCTGCGGCCAGTAGATGCCGCGCCGGAGCTGCCACACGTCGATGAGATCGCCCACGACGTAGAGGGTCTCAAACTCGTGGTCGCGCAGGAAGTCGAGCAGCGCCTCGGCCTGACTGCCGCGGGTGCCGAGGTGGACATCGGAGATCCAGCCAGTGCGGTAGTGTTTCATGGGGGCAGTAAAGGGGCGGGCGGGGGTTGAAGGCAACGGCTCTCGCCGAGGCGGGGGCAGATTTCACCTCGTCGTAACAATTGCGCCACGCGGTTGCATCGTTCCTGCTTTCTAAGTTGCCCATGAAAATGTCATCTCAAAACCCGACTCCCAGCGGAAAATCCCCATCCTCCCAGCGTCCGTCCCGCCGCATATCGGTCTCGGCGATCCTGCGCGAGGCCTACCGCCGCTTTTCGCCGGACGCGGTGACGCGCCGCGCGGTGCGGCGTGCGCTCTCGTAGTCGGCGCGGTCAGCGGAGGGTCTCGAGCGCGTCGGCCCAGGCGGCGCTCGCGGTGTCGATGAGGATAACCTCGTGGGCGGGAGTCTGGCGGAGGCGGAGGATGCGCGGGGTGTCGGCCTCAAAGGTGAACTGGGTGGTGCGCGGCCGGGCAGGGGAGTGGCGCTTGGTGAGCAGTTGCTGCTCGGCGGCGAAGAATTCGGCGGCGTCCGCGGCGGTGGCCCACACGGTTTTCCAGACGAGCGCCTGGCCGCCGGGGTAGTAGAGGTAGCGGTCGCCGCGCCAGCCCGCCGCGGCGCGCTCGGCGGTGGTGGCGTCGAGCCATTCGGTGAAAAGGATGCGCAGGCCCATCTCGCCCACGCAGTTGTCGGCGGTGGGCTTTTCGCCTTTCACCTCGAGTTGCGACCAGGCGATGGCGATAGGCTCCTCGCGCGGGTTGGCGAGGTATTTCTGCGGATGCAGGATCTGCGCGGTGGAGCTGGGCGGCGCGGCGTAGGCTTTCGTTACCGCCGCGTAGTCGCCCGCGCCGAAAAGTGTGGCGCAGAATTCCTGCCCGCGCAGATACGGAAAGACGAGCATCTCGCGGAGGTAGCGCGGCGCGGTTTCGAGCTGCTTCATGTTTTGCGTGAAGGAGGAGACGACGCTGTCCTTGAGCATCTGCTTGGACAGGTTCTTGAGCATGAACTCGCTCATCACGAGCGTGGCATCGCCCTCGACGAGTGCGCTGGCGGCGACGGCCCGGTCGTCGTTGGTTTTGATTTCGAGCGGCAGGCGCTTGAGGCTGAAATGCTGGTCCTGGAGCGCGTGCGTGAGTTCGTGGGCGAGGACCACGCGGTTCTGGGCGTTGTCGAGCGAGGCGTCCTCGTACATGTAGAGCTTGTGGGTGTGCTGGTCGTAGAAAGCGGCGACCTGCTCGCCGAGGAGGTCGATGTATTTCTCGCGCAGCGGGTAGCCCGTCGGCAGGAGGCCGACTGCGGACATGGCCTCGGTCATGTCTGTGAACTCCTTTTCGGAATACACCTCGTCCAGTTTGCCCGCCATGGTCTGCTTGATCTCCTTGCGATTGAGGACCTGGTAGTCCACCGGCCTCTTGAATTCCAGCCCGCGAATCGCCGCGACCTGGCGTTCGATCTCCGCGCGCACGGTTTTGTTCGCCGCGAGGGCGCGGGCGCGTTCGCCGCTGGCGAGGATGGCGCGGAGTTCCGCGTTCGCTGCCGTAAGTATCCGCATGCCTTCGGGAGAATATCCGCCTGCTCCGCTGTTCGCAGTTTCATCATAACCGGCGGCCAGATAGGCAGGATCCTGCGCTCTCACCGCAGCAATCAATCGCGTATTTTCCTCCACTATTATCTGAAATCTCCTTTCTACCATCGGCTCCTTCCGCTCGCATGCCGGCCCGCCGAGCAGGGCGGCGAATGCGAGGAAAAGGGCGGGCTTTGCCAGATGACGGAGCGGAAAACGCATGGGAGCGGACGAAGCTAGAGACGAGCCAGCAGCACGGCAATGCCTTCGTCCCACGCCTCGCCGAGACACGGTCGGCGCATGAAGAGTGCGAGAGAATTTTTTGATCTATCCAAATCACCGGCCTCGTGCTATTGGTCTGCCGCCACAGAGTAAGCTCATGAAAAAACTTCTTCCGATTTTCAATATTCTCGCGTCCGCGGCCGTGCTGCTTTTCGCCGCGGGTTGCGTGCAGAGTTACGATTCCAAATCCGTCCGTGGCTATCGCTATGTCTCCGGTCATCCCGAAGTCGGATCTCCCGCTTGGGTGAAGTGGGTCGATGACCGGGTCGATACCCGCTACGCGAACAATCGGCGCGCGGAACCCGCCACGCAGGAATGGTATGCCGTGGTGGATTTCTACGTGCTGCGCAGCTTCGACTGGGACTACTACCCGACCGATCGCTACCGCTACCACACCTACACGGGCGGCACCTACGACCGCACGGGCGACCGCACGACGTATGGCAGCGGCCGAGGGGTTTCCGGCGGCGGGCTCGATGACGGGGACCGCGGCTATCCCAACTACCGCTACCGGATCGGGGATGAAAGGAGCTACCGCACCGACTACCGCAGCGACTACGGCTCGAGCGGCTATGCCTCCAATGGGCGCTGGGTCCAAGGTTGCCGCCCCGGCTCCCGGACGTATGGCAGTTCCCGACCGGGCTACTATCGGGGCGACTACTCCTCCGCCGACACCCGCGACCGCTACTACGGACCCGCGCGGTTCGGCGATCGCGATGATGGTGGCTCCCGGAAATACCGCAGCAATCTCAAGCTCGGCTCGCTGAATTGGAAGTGGGCCGTGACCGAAGCCCTCCTGAGCGGGCGCGTGCCCAAGCCGCCGCCGCGCTCGGATCCTTGGGATTCTCAACTCGCGCCCACGCACTGACGGCGCTTCGCGCCCGCTGTCGTTTCGAGTTGTGGCCGTTTCATCCACCATGCTGGCGCTCGGCACAGTGGCGCCGGATTTCGCCCTGCCCGATGTGGCTTGCGGCCGCACGGTCTCGCTGGCGGATTTCGCGGAAAAAAACGCGCTGCTCGTGATGTTTCTGTGTGCCCATTGTCCGTATGTCGTCCACGTGCAGGCGGAACTCGCGCGGCTCGCGCGGGACTACGCGGGCCGGAGTCTCGCGCTGGTCGCCATCACCGCCAATGACGTGGCCAACTATCCGCAGGACGCACCCGCGCCGACCGCGGCGATGGCCCGCGCCGCCGGCTTCACGTTCCCGTTTTTGTATGATGAAACGCAGGTGGTCGCCAAAGAGTACAGCGCCGCCTGCACGCCGGATTTTTTCGTCTTCGATGCCGCGCGCCGCCTCGTCTATCGCGGCCAACTCGACGCCTCCCGCCCCGGACGCGGCCAGGCCGACGGGGCCGACCTCCGCGCCGCCCTCGACGCCGTGCTCGCCGGCACAGCGGTGCATCCCGAGCAAAAGCCGAGCATCGGCTGCAACATCAAGTGGCAGCCCGGCCGCGAGCCCGCGTATTTCGGAAAGTAGCTGGGACTTTAGTCCAAAGGGTGGCTGGGCTTTTGGACTAAAGCCCCAGCTACTTTTTCTCGCATCGCCGCGCACTCCGGGTGGAGCACTCGACCCGAGTGCCCTTGGAGGCGACCCGCCGCCAAGTCGGGGAGCGCGCGGCTGTTCGTTCCCGCGGGAATCCCGGAGCGCCGCGCACTCCGGCGTCCTCGGCGGGTCGCCGAAGACCGCACTCGGGTCGAGTGCTCCACCCGGAAATCTGATCCCGAGATGACGCGCTCACAAAGTAGCTGGGACTTTAGTCCAAAGTGCAGCGCGTCCTGCGCGCGCCTCAGCACGCGAGCAGGCTGAGGATGGCCTTTTGCGCGTGGAGACGGTTTTCGGCCTGGGCGAAAATGGTGTCGGCATGCGCTTCGAGCGTTTCATCGCTGATTTCTTTGCCGCGATACGCGGGCAGGCAGTGCATGACCAGCGCGCCGGCCCGCGCGCGCTCCACGAGCGCGGCATTGATCTGGTAGCGGCCAAACTGCGCGGCGCGAAAAGCCGCCTCGTCCTCCTTGCCCATGCTCACCCAAACGTCGGTGTAGAGCACGTCTGCGCCGGTGGCGGCGGCTTCGAGATCCTCGGTGATGACCAGCCGCCCGCCGCGCCCCGTTTCATACACCGCCAGCGCGTCGCGGTCGGCTGACGCGGTTGCTTTCACGATGGGAAACGCCCGCGCCACGATCTCGCTCGCGGGCTGGAAGGCGCGCGGTGCGGCGATGCGCAGCTCGAAGTCCAACTTCGCCGCAGCCCACATCCAGGAGATGGGCATGTTGCACGCGCCGTCGCCGACAAACGTCACCACTTTTCCCGCGTAACCGCCAAGCCGCTCCTGGATGGTCTGGAGGTCGGCCATGATCTGGCACGGATGCTCGCCGTCGGTCAGCGCATTGATCGTGGGGATGCCCGAGAAGCGCGCAAAATCCTCCACATCGCTCTGCGCAAAAGTGCGGATAACCGCCCCGTGAATCATGCGCCCGAGCACGCGCGCGGTGTCCTTGATCGGCTCGCCGCGCCCGAGCTGGATCTCGCTGGCATTGAGGAAAAGGACATCGCCGCCCAGCTCGCGGATGCCGACCTCGAAAGACACGCGGGTGCGCGTGGAGCTTTTGGAAAAAAGCAGCGCCCAGCACTGGTGGCGCAGCGGATGCGCGGCGTGGCTGCCGCGCGTGGTCTTCATCTCGGCGGCCAGTGCGAGGATCGCGTGCAACTCCGCGACGGTGGCGGACTCGATGGAGAGAAAGTGTTTCATGGGCTCTCGGGAGGGGTCGGAAAAAGGGCGGAGCATTAGGTGGCGCACCACCGATGACAAGTGAACTTTCCGCGTCACTGGCTCATTCGTGCTTGCCATGTTTGCAGGTGCCGCGCTTTATCGCCCGCTCACTTTTTCCCGACCTCATCCCATCATGGCCAAACTCTCTCTTCGCGATGTCAACGTCTCCGGTAAACGCGTTTTCGTGCGCGTCGATTTTAATGTCCCGCAGGACAAAGTCACCGGCGCGATCACCAATGCCCAGCGCATCGCGGCGGCCCTGCCGACGATCCGGTTCATTCTGGAAAATGGCGGGGCGGTCGTGCTGGCCAGCCACCTCGGGCGGCCGGACGGTCAGCGCGTGGAAAAGCTCAGCCTGCAGCCGGTCGCGGAGAAGCTGGCCGAGTTGCTCGGCCAACCGGTGCAGTTCCTCCGGGACTGCGTGGGTCCCGAGGTGGAGTCGGCCTGCGCCGCCCTCCAGCCAGGCGGGGTCGTCCTGCTCGAAAACCTGCGCTTTCACATCGAGGAAGAGGGCAAGGTGAAGCGCGAGGACGGCACGAAGGAATCCGCCGACCCGGCGAAGGTCGCGGCCTTCCGCGCCAGCCTGACGAAGCTCGGCGACATCTACGTGAACGACGCCTTCGGCACGGCGCACCGCGCGCACTCGTCGGTGGTCGGCTTAGACCTGCCGGTGAAGGCCGCGGGCTTTCTCATGCAGAAGGAACTCGAAGCCTTTGCCGCGGTGCTCGACAACCCCGCGCGCCCGCTGCTCGCCATCCTCGGCGGGGCGAAAATCGCGGACAAAATCCCGCTCATCAACAACCTCCTCGACAAGGCCAACGAGATCATCATCGGCGGCGGCATGGCCTTCACTTTCAAAAAGGTGCTCGAAGGCATGGAGATCGGGAACAGCCTCTTCGACGCCAAAGGCGCGGAGATCGCGCAGGAGCTTTTTGCCAAGGCCGCGGCCAAGGGCGTGCAGATTCATCTGCCGGTGGATTTCATCTGCGCGGACAAGTTTGCGCCCGACGCGAACACTCAGCCCGCGACGGACCAGCAGGGCATTCCCGCCGGCTGGGAAGGGCTCGACTGCGGCCCGGCGAGCCGCGCGCTCTTTGCGGAAGTCATCGGACGCGCGAAAACGATCGTCTGGAACGGCCCGCCCGGGGTGTTTGAGTTCGACGCGTTTGCCGGCGGCAGCAAGTCCATGGCCGACGCCATCGCCGCGGCGACCGCGGGCGGCGCGATCAGCGTGGTCGGCGGCGGCGACACGGCGACGGCGGCGAAGAAATTCGGCGTGATCGACCAAGTCACCCACGCCTCCACCGGCGGCGGCGCCTCGCTCGAACTGCTGGAAGGCAAAGCCCTCCCCGGTGTCACAGCCCTCAACGATCAGTAAGAAATTTCCGTTTCAAAAAACACCGCCATGCGCCGCAAAATCATCGCAGCCAACTGGAAGATGAACATGACTCAAAACGAGTCAGACTCCTACCTCGACACCTTCCTCCGCGAAGTCGCCGAGGAGAAGCGCGTGGACATCGTCCTCGTCCCGCCGTTCACCGCGCTGTCCCATGTTTCGCAGCGGCTGAACAACGTGCAAAACGTGAAGCTCGGCGCGCAGAACATGCACTGGGAAAAGGGCGGCGCGTTCACCGGCGAGATCAGCGCCGCGATGATTCGCGAGCTGTTTGCCCGCTACGTCATCCTCGGCCACAGCGAGCGGCGCACGCTTTTCGGCGAGACGGATGAAACGGTGAACCGGAAGACCAAAGTCGCGCACGAAGGCTCGCTCAAGCCGATCGTCTGCATCGGTGAAACCCTCACCGAGCGTGACGCGAACCAAGTCGAGCAGGTGCTCGAAAAGCAGCTCCGCGGTAGCCTCGCCGGCCTCGACGCGAAGGCGCTGACCGAGACCGTGCTCGCCTACGAACCCGTCTGGGCCATCGGCACCGGCCGCACCGCCACGCCCGAGCAGGCGCAGGCCGCGCACGCTTTCATCCGCAAAGTGCTCGCCGAAATGTCCGACGCCGCCACCGCCGACAAGGTGCGCATCCAATACGGCGGCAGCGTGAAACCCGGCAACACCGCCGAGTTGATGTCGCAGCCCGATATCGACGGCGCGCTCGTCGGCGGAGCCAGCCTCGTGGCGCGCGACTTCGCGGAGATCATCAAACTGACCGCGGCGTTGTAAGGCAGCGTTTCACCACCCCGCGCCCACGCGAAACGGAGCGGCACACTCCAGGGTGCCGAACTGCAATCGCGCGCAGCGCCCAATTGCGCGGCGCAAAGAATCGGGATGACTTTCCTTGCGGCGAAAACTAGTCAGATGCCGTGAGTCGATCCCCGTCTTGGAAAATCGCTGACCTCATCGACTTCGAGTTTCTGCTCGCGGGCGAGACTGCTGCGGAGGATGGCCGTGAGTATTATGAGGAGCACGTCCGCCCCAAACTCACTCCGGGTGGCGAGACGGACCGCCGGAGCGTTTTCCGAGCCTGGCTGCTCGCCCGGCGCGCGGGTGCGCGGAGCACGATTGGCCAGCGCTGCGCGGCCGCGGGCAAGGCCGTGGCCAGCCTCGGCGGACTTGCGGGACTGGTACTCGGCGGCTGCGTGACCGCGACGCTGCTCCACTACCAAGGCAGCGAACCGGTGAACGTGGCGACCTTCCTCGGCTGGACGGTGGGCGTGCAAATCCTGCTGCTCGTCGCGGCGGTGCTCATCTGGTTGGCGCGCGCAACCACCGGCCTTTTCGAGGACTTTCATCCGGTGCGCAGCGTCCTCACCGCGCTCGGCTGGGCGCTCAGTGCGGGGCTGCGCAAACTGCCGGGCGAAGACCGCGACCGGCTGCGCGCGACGCTGGCCGGCCTGGCGCGCCGGCGCGAAATCTACGGCTCGCTCGTCGCGTGGCCGTTTCTCATCGTCACGCAGATTTTTGCCGTCGGTTACAACCTCGGCATCTTCGCCGTACTCGTCATGCACGTGGCCGTGACCGATCTGGCCTTTGGCTGGCAATCGACGCTGGACCTGAGCCCGCAGGCGGCACACGGCATCGTCTCCACGCTCGCGGCGCCGTGGTCGTGGTTCGCGCCGAACGCGCATCCGGTGATCGAGGACATCGTCGCGAGCCGGTTTTCCTACAACGCGGGAATCAGACCGCTGGACAGCGCGGCAATGGTGTCGTGGTGGCCGTTTCTCGCCTACGCCGTGGCGTGCTACGGCCTGCTGCTGCGCGGCGCCTTGCTCGTTTTTGGTGCGTGGAAAATGCGCACGAGTTTGCAGGCGTTGACGTTCGATCACGAGGGCTGCAACGCGCTTTATCGCCGGCTCACCGGCCCGGTCGTGCAGGTGCAAAACGGCACGGCGGTGCTGGCGATTCCGCGCGTGGCAATCTCGCCCGCGGCCCATGCGGCGCGCGGCGGCGCGGGCCTCGCGCTGGTCGCTCCGGATCTCGCGTTGCCCGCCGGCCAGCCCGCGGACTACGTGCGCAAGACGTTTGGCTGGCAGGTCGCGCAGACCCTTCCCGTGCAGATCGACCACCCGGGCGGCAATGCGGAAGTGCTGGCCGCGGCGGCGAGTGGTGCGCTGGCCGCCGTGGTGGTGGTCGTCCGGGCGCGGCGGGTGCCGATCAAAGCCATCGCGCTCTGTTTGCAAAAAATCGCGGAGAGCGCCGGGCCGAAAACGGAGGTCGTGGTGCTACTGGTCGGGCGGGCCGACGGCGCGGGATTTGCGCGAGTCGAGGACGATGACTTCACGCACTGGCGGAATTTGCAGGCGATTCACGGGCTGCGGCTGAGCGTGGAGAAATGGAGCGCGACATGACGGACGCGACGCCGACCTTCGCGATCGTGGGCGCGGTCAATCACGGCAAGTCGTCCGTCGTGTCCACGCTCGCGGAAAACGATCAGGTGCGGATCAGTTCGCAGCCCGGCGAGACCGTGGAGTGTCAGCGTTTCGCGCTGCACGACCTGTTCGTTTTCTACGACACGCCGGGCTTTCAAAATGCCATTGAGGCGCTGGCGGAGCTGGCTCCAGCGGCTCAAGCGGCTCAAGCGGCCGATCCGCTGGCGTTGTTTCGCGAGTTCATCGCGCGGCACCGCGGCGATGACGCGTTCGAGGCGGAGCGGTTGCTCTTTCAGCCGGTGGTCGGCGGGGCCGGGATCATCTACGTGGTGGACGGTTCCGAGCCGCTGCTCGAAATCCATGCGGCCGAGATGGAAATCCTCCGGCTCACCGGCCAGCCGCGGCTCGCGATCATCAACCGGACAAGCGCCGACGATCATGTGCAGGACTGGAAGCGGCGGCTCGGGCTGCACTTCAACGCGGTCCGCGAATTTAACGCGCACCATGCCACTTTCGCCGACCGGCTCGAACTGCTCGAAACGCTCGCCGGCATCGAGCAAAGCTGGAAGCCGAAGCTCACGCGAGCGGTGGCGGTTTTCCGCGACGAGTGGGATCGACGGCTCGGGGAGTGCGCGGAGATCATCGTGGAATTGCTCGCCGATGCGCTCACGCATCGCGAGGTCGCGGACGTGGACTCGCGCCTAGCGGGCGAGAAGCTGAAGGAGCGATTCGTGGCCGCGCTGACCGACCGCGAGACGCGCTCGCACCGGGCGATCATCAAGCTTTTCGGCCACAGCCGCGTGCAAGCCGAGGCGGGCGGACAGCAGCTTTTCGACAGCGAACTTTTCAGCGCCGACACGTGGCGCGCGTTCGGCCTCGATGAGCGCCAGCTAGTGGCGGCGGGCGCGATCAGCGGTGCCGCGGCGGGCGTGCTTTTCGACCTGGCGACGATCGGGCACTCGATCGGGATTCCCACTGCGGTCGGCGCGGGCGCGGGCGCGATCACGGCGTTCGTCGTGGGCAAGCGACGGCCCGAACTGAAGCTCAACGCGCGCTGGCTGCCGGGTGGGCTGCGGCTCGGCGGGCGCGCGCTTTCGGTCGGCCCGTATCCCGCGCTTAATTTTCCGTGGATCCTCCTCGACCGGGCGCTGGGCACGTTTGCCTACGTCATCAACCGCGCGCACGCCCGGCGCGATGAAGCCACGATCCAGGGCGCGCGGATGCAGGCCACAATGGAAGCCGCCGGGCTTTCCAGCACCCGCTGGGGCGACACCCCGCGCCGGCATTGCGAACGGATTTTTGCGCTGATCCGCCGCGGCAAGATGCGCGGCGAGGAGCGTCGCGACCTGCGCGAGCTGATCCGCGCGCGCTTGGCGGAGGTGAGCGCCGCGAAATTGGCCGCGGCCCTGGACTAAGCGCGCTCGCGGAACGCGCGGGAGAGCGCCACGTATTTTTCGGCCCAGACTTTGATGCCAGCCTGGTCGTCGAGCGAAAGAGTGCGTACGACTTTTGCCGGCGAGCCGAGGACCAGCGAGCCGGCAGGAATCTTCGTCCCGCCGGTGACGAGCGCGCCCGCGCCGATGATCGAACGCGCGCCGATTTCCGCGCCATCGAGGATGATCGCGCCCATGCCGACGAGCACTTCGTCGTCGATGGTGCAGGCGTGGAGCACGGCTTTGTGACCGACGGTCACCAACTCGCCGACGAACGCGCCGTAGTCGTCGGCGAGGTGGACCACCGCGCCGTCCTGCACGTTGGAGCGAGGGCCGATGACGATGCGATTGATGTCGCCGCGGAGCACGGCTTGAAACCACACGCTGGATTCCTCGGCGAGCGTCACGTCCCCGATCACGACTGCGCCGCTGGCCACAAAAGCGCTCGCGTGAATCGTCGGAGGAGTGTCGAGATAGCGCGTCAGGCGGTCGGATAAAGTCATGATGAAGCGTGGTTTGTCGGTGGCGCGAAATCAACCGGGAAGCCTGATGATTAGGAGATTCATGAACGTGGAAACAAATCTTAGAGGAATTGTTTGACTTCAAAATGACACAGGGCCAAAAGACACGCATCCCGCTGGTCGCACCCCCCAGCACCAAACAATCAAACCACAGAAAACTTCACCAATTCATGAACAAGGCAGAACTCGTAGAAAGCGTCCAAAAATCCCTCGGCAAAACCACCAGCAAAGCGGAGGCCGAGCGCGCGGTCGCCGCCGTCATTGACGGCATCAAAACGGGGCTGAAAAAGGGCAAGTCTGTGCAACTTGTCGGTTTCGGAAGCTTCAAAATCGCGAACCGCAAGGCGCGGATGGGCGTGAACCCAAAGACGGGTGCGAAGATCAAAATCAAGGCGTCCAAGAGCGTGAAATTTGCCGCAGGCAAGGACCTGAAGTCCAAGCTCAAATAATTTCCTCCTAGCCCCGAGAGACCCCGTTTTGCCTCGTGCAAAACGGGGTTTCTCACGTACGGAGCCAGAGGCGATGGGAAAGGGGGCGCGCATATTGCTAGGTAGTTTGTCTCAAATTTCTCCGGGATGAACTCCTCCAACGATCAGACGAATCTCGCGATGCTCAGCGGTGCGCTCCTGCTGACGCTGGCGTCCGCGGTGGTGGTGGCGGTGCATTTTCGTGTGGGCGGGACGGTGGTATCGGGACTGGGGTTGGCGGCGGCGGGCGGCGTGGGATTGGCGGGCTGGCGATTGATGGGGCGCGCCCGGGTGCGCGCCGGGGAGTTGCGGGAGGCGTGGGAATTTCGCCGGCGGATTCTTGAGAATAGCGACGTGGTCATCGTGGAGCTGTCGTCCGAGGGGCGGTTGTTTTCGGCGTCCAAGGCGGGTGCGGCGTCACCGGACTGGACCGCGCAGTGGGTTGGGGAGTCGAGGGAGGTCGCCGTGGATGCGATCGCGCGCGCCCGGTCAGGAGAACGGGCGCGCTTTCGCGGCTGGTCGCGCGGACCTGTGGGGGAGCCGGTCCTGTGGGAAGTCATCGTCGCACCGGTCGCGGAGGGCGACGGGCCGACGGAGAAGCTGGTTTCGCTGGCGCGGGACATTACGAACCAGCACGAGGGCGAGGAAAAGTTTCGCCTGCTCTTCGAGAATTCCGCAGCGGTGTATCTGCTGTTGGCCGAGGGTGCGATCATCGACGCCAGCCCGGCGGCGGCGCGCCTGCTCGGGGGCGGCGAGCGGCGGGATTTCCTCAAACGCGAGTTGGACGAACTGTCTCCCGAAACGCAGCCCGACGGCGCGTCGTCCAAGGACAAGGCGCGGGCCTTGATGGAGGCGGCGACCACCGAGGGGAGTTGCGTGGCGGCGTGGCAATTCCGGCGGGCGGACGGCGAGGAAGTCTCCGTGGAGATCACGCTGACGAGCGGAGCGCTCTCCGGTCGTGCGGTGGTGCTGGCCGCCCTGCAGGAGGTGGGCGAAAACCGGAGCCTCAAGGAGACGCTGCGCGCGAGTGAGGAGCGGGTCCGAACCCTCACGACCGCCAATCTCGAAACTCAGCAGACCGCCGAGCGCGTGGTGCAGGAGAGCGAGCGTAGGTTTCGCGAACTTTTTGACGATGCACCGGTCGCTTATCACGAGTTGGATCTCGACAACCACATCACGCGCGTCAATGGCACGGAGCTGGTGATGCTGGGCTACACCGCCGAGGAAATGGTCGGGAAGTCCGTTTGGAGTTTCATCATCGAGGAGAAGCTCGACGAGGTCGGGACGCGTGAAAGTCCGCACGGCGCGCGGAGCGAGTTTCCCTGCACGTTCCGGCGGAAGGATGGACGCAAGGTCTCGGTTCTGCTGAGGCAGAAACTCATCAAGGACGCCTCGGGAGCGATCTCCGGGCGACTGGTCACTCTGCAGGACGTCACCACGCTAAAACGCACGGAACTCAAATTGCGCGACGCCGAGGAAGAATACCGGAGCATTTTTGAAAATGCGATCGAGGGCATCTTTCAGTCCACCGCCGAAGGGAGTTACCTGAGCGTGAATCCGGCGCTGGCGCGGATGTTCGGCTACGATTCGCCGGACGAAATGATGAGCACGGTGACGCACATCGGGCGGCAGCTTTACGTCCAGCCGGGACGCCGCGGGGAATTCACCTCGCTCATTCTGGAGCAAGGGGCCGTGAGCAATTTTGAATCGGAGGTTTACCGCCGCGAGGGCAGCTCGATCTGGATCTCCGAGCACTGCCGCGCGGTGCGCGATGGCGATGGCAAACTCCTCTACTACGAAGGGACTGCCGAGGACATCACGGTGCGGCGCGGGACGGAACACGCCGTGAAATCCGCGCGGGACACGGCCATCGAATCGGCACGGTTGAAGAGTGAGTTTCTCGCCAATATGAGCCATGAAATCCGCACGCCGATGAATGGTATCATCGGCATGACGGACTTGCTGCTCGACACCGAGATGACACCGAAGCAGCGCGACTTTACGCAGACGATTGCGGGCAGCGCGGACTCGCTGCTGACGATCATCAACGACATTCTGGATTTCTCGAAGATCGAGGCCGGGATGCTGAGTTTCGAGGAAATCGACTTTCAGCTTTCGACGGTGGTCGAGGGAGCCGTGGAGGTGCTGGCGGCGCGCGCGGCGGCGAAGAAAATCGATATTGCATCCCTCGTTTACAACGGAGTGCCGAACGGTCTGCGTGGCGATCCCGGCCGCCTGCGGCAGGTGCTCACGAATCTCATCAGCAACGCGGTGAAATTCACGGAGCGCGGCGAAGTGGTGGTGCGCGCCAATTGTCAGGAAGAGACGACGACGCACGCAGTCATCCGCTTCACCGTGACCGACTCCGGCATCGGGATTGATCCGGCGGCGCAGGCGCAGCTTTTTCAGGCCTTCGTGCAAGCCGATGGAACGACCACGCGGCGCTTCGGCGGAACCGGGCTGGGCCTCGCGATCTGCCGCCAACTGGTGCAGCGGATGGGCGGGGAGATCGGCGTCGTCAGCCAGCCGGGGAAAGGCTCGACCTTCTGGTTCACCGCGCGCTTTGTCCGGCAGGCTGCGAGTGTGCCGAGCGTGGCTCCGCGCAAAGCAGAGCTGCGCGATCTGCGGGTGCTCGTCGTGGACGACCACGAGACGAATCGCGCCGTTCTGGAGCACTTGCTTTCATCCCGGGCGATGCACGTGCAGCAGTCCGTCAATGCGCTCGACGCGCTGGGCCTGATGCGCGCTGAGGCGGCGCGCGGGCGGACGTTTGATCTCGCGATTCTCGACATGCAGATGCCGGGTATGGATGGGCTGGAACTGGCGCGTTGCATCAAGAAGGAGCCAAAACTCGCGGCCACGCGGATCGTCATGCTGACCTCGATGGACCGGCACAACGACCCGGAGGCGCTGCGCGAAAGCGGGGTGGATGGGTGTCTGGTGAAGCCCGTGAAACAGGCGCAGCTTTTCGAGTGCTTGCGGATGGTGATGTCGCCGGACGTCGGGGCGGGCGAGATCAAGTCCGCGCTCGTTCCTTTGCCCAAGGCCGTGGAAATTCCGGCTGAACTGGTGGGGCTGAATCTCCGCGTGCTGGTCGCGGAGGACAATTCGGTGAATCAGAAGGTCGCGGCCTGTCAGTTGGAGAGATTTTCCATCACTCCGGATGTGGTCGGAAACGGACGGCTGGCAATCGAGGCGGTGCGACGGACCAGCTACGACGTGATCCTGATGGATTGCCAGATGCCGGAACTCGACGGTTACGCAGCGACGCGTGAATTGCGGATCAGCGAGGGGCCTACCCGGCGGAAATGGATCATCGCGATGACGGCGAATTCGCTGGAGGGGGACCGGGAGAAGTGCCTGGCCGCCGGGATGGACGACTACCTGAGTAAGCCGATCAAGCCGGAGGCCTTGGCCGCGGCGCTGTGCCGCTATGCGCAAAGGAGGCGCACCTCGGAGATGGCGAAACCGGCGGCACTGACTGGCGGCATTGTTGACGCGCAAATTCTCGCGGGTTTTCGGGAGATGGGTGCCGATCGAGGCGGGTCGTTGCTCGGCAGCTTGATCGAGACGTTTCTCGAAAACACGCCGCAGGTCATCGCTGCCGCGCGGGAGGCGCTGGCCGGTCGCGTGTCCGCCGAACTCGAGCGCGCCGCGCATACGTTGAAGGGCAGCAGCAGTAACTTCGGCGCGGAGCGCATGGGGGCCGCGTGCGCGGAACTCGAACGCGCCGCCCATGACGGTGTGCCGGACGGTGCGGCAGCCATGATCGCCGCCATTGAATCTGAATTTGCCTCGGTCCGCATCGCGCTCGAGCGAGAGCGCTCCACTTGTCTCGTATGAAAATCCTCATTGCAGAAGATGATCCCGTGTCGGTGAAAGTGCTGCAGTTCACGCTGGAGCATTACGGGCACGAAGTCGTCGTCGCGGCCAGCGGCTCGGAGGCCTGGGAGAAGTTCGACGCGGAACCGGTGCGCGTGATCGTGAGCGACTGGATGATGCCGGGGCTCGATGGCTTGCAGCTCTGTCAGAAAGTGCGCGAGCGCCCGAAGACGGAGTACACGTATTTCATCCTGCTCACCGCGATCCACACCGGTCGCGAAAACCTGCGGCACGCGATGAATGCCGGCGTGGACGATTTCCTCACCAAGCCGCTCGACCGCGAGGCGATCCTCATGCGGCTGCGCGTGGCCGAGCGCATCCTCGAATTCACGAAGCAGATTCGCCTGCTCAAGGAACTCATCCCGATCTGCATGTACTGCAAGAAGGTGCGCGACGACTCGGACTATTGGGATCAGGTCGAGAGCTACATCCACGTCCATACCGGCAGCAATTTCAGCCACGGCATCTGCCCCACCTGCTTCGACCAGCAGATGAGCAATCTGAGCCGGGCCGGCGTGACGATCGCGCCCGCGGCGGACTAGCAGACGGCGTCCTTGCAGGACGCGACGGTGTATTCGCGATTCAGGCGGGCGATGACGGAGGCGGGGATGTCCGCGGGGCAGACGGCTTCACATTCAAGGTAGTTCGAGCAGTTGCCAAAGCCTTCCTCGTCCATGGTGCGGACCATTTTCAAGGCGCGCGAGGTGCGCTCGGCCTGGCCTTGCGGGAGCAGGGCGAGGTGGGAAACTTTCGCGCCGACGAAAAGCATGGCGCTGGCGTTGGGGCAGGCGGCCACGCAGGCGCCGCAGCCGATGCAGGCGGCGGCTTCCATGGCGGCGTCGGCGGCGACTTTCGGGACGGGGAGACAGTTCGCGTCCTGTGCTGAGCCGGCGCGCGCGGTGATAAACCCACCCGCCTGCTGGATGCGGTCGAAGGCGCTGCGATCGACGATGAGATCGCGGACGACGGGGAAGGTCTTCGCGCGGAACGGCTCGACGTGGATGGTCTCGCCGTCCTTGAATTTCCGCATGTAGAGCTGGCACGTGGTGGTCTCGCTCGGGCCATGCGGCAGGCCGTTGATCGAGAGCGAACACGTCCCGCAGATGCCTTCGCGGCAGTCGTGGTCAAAGGCGATGGGCTCCTCGCCTTTGACGGTAAGGTCGTCGTTCACGATGTCGAGCATCTCGAGAAAGGAGGCGTCCTCGGGAATGTTGCGCGCTTCGATGGGGACGAGTTGGCCGGGGCTTTTGGCGTCTTTCTGACGCCAGACTTTGAGGTGAAGATTCATGACGAAAAGCGGTTACTTGTAGCTGCGGACGCTGGGATGGACTTCTTCAAAGACCAGCGGTTCGACGTTGCGGGTGGGTTTCTCGCCTTCGCCGTTGAAGCCCCAGGCGGCGACGTGCTGGAAGTTGGTGTCGTCGCGCTTGGCTTCGCCGTCGGGGTATTGAAACTCCTCGCGGAAATGGCCGCCGCAGGATTCACGGCGCTCAAAGGCGTCGAGGCAGAGCAGTTCGCCGAATTCGAGAAAGTCGGCGACGCGCCCGGCTTTTTCGAGCGAGACGTTGAGTGCCTCGCCTTCGCCGGGGACGTTCACGTTTTTCCAGAACTCCTCTCGCAGCGGCGGAATCTGCGCGAGGGCGCGCTGGAGGCTCTTTTCGCTGCGGGCCATGCCGCAGTAGTCCCACATGATGCGACCGAGTTCGCGGTGGAAGTGATCGACGGTGCGCTTGCCTTTGATGCTGAGCAGGCGGTTGGTGCGGGCGCGCACGTCAGCTTCGGTGCGCTTGAATTCCTCGCGGTCGGTGGTCGGACGCTTGCCGATTTGCGGCGCGAGGTAGTTGCCGATCGTGTAGGGCAGGACGAAGTAGCCGTCGGCCAGTCCCTGCATCAGCGCGCTGGCCCCGAGGCGGTTCGCGCCGTGGTCGGAGAAGTTCGCTTCGCCGAGGACGAAGAGGCCGGGGATGTTCGACATCAGGTCGTAGTCCACCCACAGCCCGCCCATCGTGTAATGCACGGCGGGATAGATGCGCATCGGCTGCTGGTAGGCGTTTTCACCGGTGATCTGGTGATACATGTCGAAAAGATTGCCGTAGCGCTCGCGCACGGTTGGTTCGCTGAGGCGCTTGATGGCGTCGGCGAAATCGAGATACACGCCGAGCCCGCCAGGGCCGACCCCGCGGCCGTCGTCGCACGCCTCTTTCGCGGAACGCGAGGAAATGTCGCGCGGGGCGAGGTTGCCAAAGCTGGGATATTTCCGCTCGAGATAGTAGTCGCGCTCGGCGTCGGGGATTTCGTGGGGCTTGCGGTTGTCGCCTTTCTTTTTGGGAACCCAGACGCGCCCGTCGTTGCGGAGCGACTCGGACATGAGGGTGAGCTTGCTCTGGAAGTCCCCGGCGACGGGGATGCAGGTCGGATGGATCTGCGTGTAGCAGGGATTGGCCATCAGCGCGCCGCGTTTGTAGGCGCGCCAGGAGGCGGTGACGTTGCAGCCTTTCGCGTTGGTCGAAAGGTAGAAGACGTTGCCGTAGCCGCCGGTGCAGAGCAGCACGGCGTCGGCGGCGTGCGAGGTGATCGCGCCGGTCACCATGTCGCGGACGACGATGCCTTTCGCGTGGCCGTCCACGAGCACGACATCGAGCATCTCAGTGCGCGGAAACATCTCGACGGTCTTTTCCGCGATCTGCCGGTTCAGCGCGGAGTAAGCGCCGAGCAGGAGTTGCTGCCCCGTTTGTCCGCGGGCGTAAAACGTCCGCGAGACCTGTGCGCCGCCGAACGAGCGATTCGCGAGCAACCCGCCGTATTCGCGGGCAAACGGCACGCCCTGCGCCACGCATTGATCAATGATCGCCGCGCTGACTTCCGCGAGCCGATACACGTTCGCCTCGCGCGAGCGGAAGTCGCCGCCTTTGATCGTGTCGTAAAAAAGCCGCTGCACGGAGTCGCCGTCGTTTTGGTAATTTTTCGCTGCATTGATCCCGCCCTGCGCGGCGATTGAGTGCGCCCGGCGCGGCGAATCCTGATAGCAAAAGCACTTCACTTTATAGCCCATCTCTCCGAGCGACGCCGCCGCGCTCGCGCCCGCCAGACCGCTGCCGACGACGATGATCTCATACTTCCGCCGGTTTGCGGGATTGATCAGCTTCGACTCAAACTTGTGCTTCTCCCACTTCTGGGAGAGGGGACCGGTCGGGATTTTTGAATCAAGGACAGCGCTCATAATTTCAGGACTCCGGTAAGGACGGCGACGGGGATGGAGGCGTAGCCGAGGAAGATCAGCCACGACAGGGCGACCCCGCCTTTCTCCCACAGCGGGCGCAGTTTCGCGCTATTCAGGCCGAGGGTTTGGAAAAGGCTGCCGATGCCGTGGTTCAGGTGCATTGCCAGTAGGCCGACGGCGACGATGTAAAAAGTCGACGCGGCCTTGCTTTGGAAACCGAGGATCAGCATCCGGTAAACGTCGTGCCGGCCCATCGCGTCTGTCATGTGCGCGAAGCTCGGGTCGATCTTGTGGGCGGTGAAATGCAGGAGATGGAAGATGATGAAGCAGAGCACCATCAGGCCGCTGAGGGTCATCATGCGGGCCGGGAAGGTCGCAGCGCGGCGGTTGGTCACGGCGTAGCCGACCGGGCGGGCGGCGCGGTTTTCCATACGGAGTTTGATCGTGAAAACGATGTGCGCCACGACCATCGCGAGGAGGCCGAGGCGGATGACCCAGAGGAGTTCGCCGAGGCTTTGGAGAAAGAGCGCGTAGCGGTTCAGCGGTTCGGGGCCGAGGAAGACCTGGAGGTTTCCGATGAGATGGCCGACGACGAAGCCGAAGAGGCCGAGGCCGGTCAGGGCGACGATCCATTTTCGACCGATGGAGGAGGAGAGATACGAGGAGATGGAATTCACAGTTTGGGCAAAAAATCAGGTGTCGGGAAACTCCGCCGGGCTGAGGCCGAGGGCAACGATCGAGCAGGCGGTGATGGTGCGCAGTCCCAGATCGGCAGCGGCTTCGATCAGTTCGTCGCTTTCGGAGCCGGGATTCAGCCAGACTTCCTTCGGCGATTTGGCGGCAATGGCCGGGAGCAGTTGCCGGCCCAGGGCGGGCGGCACATAGAGGCTCACGTAGTCGAGTGGCACGGTGATCACGTCGAGATTCGGATACGCCGTCAGCCCCTCCACGGTTGCCTCGCGCGGGTTCACCGGCACCACGTTCATGCCGTATTCGCGATATGCGCGCACCGCCTTGTTCCCATATTTGCGCCGATCTTGCGAAGCGCCGAGGACTGCGACAGTGGGTTCAGACATGAGTGATTGGGATTTTTGTAAAGGCCGCGTGCCCCGCATGGGAAGCGCGAAGTCTGTGCGGCGGAAAAATTTGTGCTGCGGATTCCCGATTTTTCGCCGCCCCAAATATAACCCTTGCGCTTTCCCCACGATGCGGTCACTTCCCGCCGCACCGTTAGAGCCCATAAGGGTAGGGAGATTGCTAGTTGTTTCGTTAACGTGGATTTTGTCCGCGGACTTCAGTGGCAGTTTGAGATCCGATTACCGGAAACCGCCGTAGTTTGCTCCGCAGTTGCTTAGAAAAAACAAAACCATCATGTCCACGAAACTCTACGTAGGGAATCTTTCCTTCGATACCACCGAAATGGATCTTCAAGATCACTTCGCCCAGGCCGGCTCCGTCACGGAAGCCGCTCTGATGCAGGATAAGTTCACCGGCAAGTCCCGCGGCTTCGCCTTTGTCACCATGTCCAGCGCAGAAGAGGCCCAGAAAGCCATCTCGATGTTCCACGGTCAGAACTTCCAGAACCGCGCCCTCACCGTCAACGAAGCCCGCCCGCGGGAAGATCGTCCCGGCGGCGGCGGCGGCCCCCGCAAGTCCTTCGGCGGCGGCGGCGGCGGCGGCGGCGGCGGCGAGCGCGGCGGCTACCAGAAGCGCTACTAAGCGCCTCGTTTAGGAAATAAACTCGCAAACGCCCCGGTCGAAAGACCGGGGCGTTTTGCTTTTCCGGCGGTGGAGGAAAAGGCTGCGCAAATCATGGAGAGCATCGCGCAATTGGTGTCATTGACGCCGCCCGCGAACTAGCCGAATGGATAGCCAACGATGGTTGCGCGCCTGACACTCCTGATTTTCCTGCTCGTGGGGCTCGCCTTCGGGCCGGTGCGCGGGGCAGTGTCGTGTGGGAAAGGGGCGGGCGTCGCGGTGTGCCACGCGTGCTGTGCGGATCCGGCTGCGGCTTGTTGCGCGATTGCCTGTGGGTCGGAAAAGGAGGCACCTCCAGTGCAAGCTGCGCCGACTGCGGATGACGGCAAGCAACTGTCGGCGCCGCATTGGGTTCTCTTCGGACTTCGCCTGGTTCCGGTGGTGGAGCGTCCGGCGGTCTACCGGCGGCAGGCGGCGCGAATGCCGGTGGTGGCGCGGCTCGATCTGCTCTGCACGCGGCTCATCTGAGAGGGCATTGAAGAGGCGTGGTGTGTCCACGCGTCTCGTGGCGGCGTCCCGGTCGGGAGGCTGCCGCCTCAATGCAACCCAACTCTCAGATTCCATGAAACGAACTTTTTTCTCCTTCCTCATCATCGCCATCGCCGTCGTCGCCGCTGCGACTGGCTGGCACCTCGGCAGTCAGCGTGCGTCGTCGGCGGCCTCCGCCGGCCCGCGCAAGGTGCTCTTTTACCAGAGCCCCATGCACCCGTGGATCAAGTTCGACCAGCCGGGCAACTGCACGATCTGCGGGATGAAACTCGTGCCCGTCTTCGAGGGCGATCCCGTCACCGACGCCACGGCCGGTCCGGTGGTGAAACTCAGCGCGCAGACTGTCAGCACGATCCAGGTGGAGACCACGCCGATCGCGCGCCAGCCGCTGCGGCGCATTATCCGCGTAGCCGGGCGGATCGATGACGACGACTCCGCGCATCGCCGGCTCTCGGCGTATGTCGAAGGCCGGATCGACAAACTTTTCGTCAACTCCGTCGGCGCGGAAGTGGTCGCGGGGCAGCCGCTGGCCTCGCTCTTCAGCCGCGAGTTGCTCGTGGCCCGCAGCGAATACAACCTCGCCGCGCAACGTCCCGCGTCGCCGGAGCGCGAAAGCGCGCTCGCCGGCAGTCGGCAGAAATTGCGCCGCTTCGGACTCACCGCGGAGCAGATTGAAAAGCTGCCCGGCCAGACCGGCGACACCTTCGACATTGTCGCGCCCATCACCGGCACGGTGGTCGAGCGCAAAGTCTATGAAGGGCAGTACGTGAAGGAGGGCGAGGTGCTCTTCGAGATCGCGGATTTTTCGAAAATGTGGTTCGTCTTCGACGCCTACGAGCGCGACCTCGCGTGGATTCGCACGGGGCAGATGGTCGAGGTCACCACGCCGAGCGTGCCGGGCAAAGTGTTCACCGCGCCGGTTACGTTCATTGATCCGAATCTCGTGATGGAAACGCGCACGGCGAAAGTGCGCGTGATCCTGGACAACCCGCTAGTCCCCGATCCCGGCAAACACCGGCGTGAACTGCTCCACAAGACTTTCGCCGATGGCCGCATCCGCGTGGACACGGAGCCGGTGCTGGCCGTGCCGCGTAGCGCGGTGCTTTCGCCGGGTGGCGAGGCGCTGGTCTACGTCGCGAAAGGCGAGCGCGAGTACGAGCCGAGGCGCGTCACGCTCGGGCGGGCCGGGGATGATTTTTGGGAAGTGCTTGCGGGGTTGCAGGAAGGCGAACGCGTCGTGACCACGGGCAATTTGCTCGTCGATGCGCAGGCGCAACTGGACCAGCCATCACCAGTGTCCGCCCGGAAGACCACCGCGCCGCTTTCCGCCGAGCAGCGCGCGAGCGCGGAGAAGCTGTTCGCGGCAGCCTCGGCGGTTGGCGAGGCGCTGGCCGCGGACGATCTCGCCGCGCAGAACACGCGCATCGAAGCGCTGCATGCTGCCGCGATGGCGTTCGATGACCCGCGGCTGACTGCGGTGGCACACGTCACCCCGGCCAAGGATCTCACCGCCGCGCGCAAGCAGTTCTACCCGCTGAGCATGGCCGTCTCCGACATCGCCATGCAGGTGAGACGGCAGGATGGCAAAGCCGCCGTGAAAGTCTTTGAGTGTCCGATGGCCAAGAGCGCCGTCCCGAGCGCAGAGACCAATCAGGGCCGCTGGGTGCAGGTCGCCGGGTCGCTGCGCAATCCGTTTTTCGGCGCGGAGATGCTCGAATGTGGAAAGGAGATTCAACCGTGATCCCGTGGCTCATCGCATGGTCGCTGCGCAACCGCTTCCTCGTCGCGTGCGGCGTCCTAGTCGTCATCGCCGTCGGCCTTTTCGAGCTGCGCCGCGCGCCCGTGGATGCCATTCCGGACCTCAGCGAAAACCAAGTCATCGTCTTCGCCGACTGGCCGGGCCGCAGCCCGCAGGAGGTCGAGGACCAGATTACCTATCCGCTCTCCGTGAATCTTCAGGGCCTTGCCGGGGTGAAGACGGTGCGCGCTAACTCTATGTTCGGCTTTTCGCTGCTGACGGTGATTTTCGACGAGAAGATCGACAACTACTTCGCCCGCACGCGGGTGCTCGAACGGCTGAACTATCTCGGCGATTTGCTCCCGCAAAATGTCACACCCAAGCTCGGGCCGGACGCGACCGGGCTCGGGTGGATCTTTCAATACTACCTCGACGTGGACCCGGCGAAGTCGCCCGCGGGTGGCTACGACCTCGGTCGCTTGCGGTCCGAACAGGATTGGTTCGTGCGCTACCAACTCAACGCCGTGGCCGGCGTGGCCGAAGTCGCGAGCATCGGTGGCTTCGTGCGGCAGTATCAGATCGAGGTTTCCTCGATGAAAATGCGCGCGGCGGGCGTGTCGTTGCAGGAAGTCATGGAGGCCGTCGGGCAGAGCAATCTTAACGTCGGCGGCAAGGTCATCGAGGAAAACGGCATGGAGTTCGTGGTGCGCGGACTGGGGCTCATCGGCTCGGTCGGCGATCTCGAACAGACCGTGCTCGCCCAGCGCGAAGGCACGCCGATCTACCTCCGCGATGTCGCGACCGTGCAGATCGGCGGCGACTTCCGCCGCGGTGCGCTCGATGTGAACGGGCGTGAAGTGGTGGGCGGGATTGTGGTCATGCGGAATGGCGAGAACGCGCACGCGGTCATCCAGCGCGTGAAGGAAAAGATCGCCGCGATCACGCCCAGCCTGCCGCCCGGCGTGACGATCAAATCCTTCTACGACCGCAGCGAACTGATCGACCGGACCATCGACACCCTCAAGCACGCGCTCACCGAGGAGATCATCCTCGTCACGCTCGCGCACATCATCTTCCTGTTTCATTTCCGCAGCATCCTCATCGTCACCTTCCCGCTGCCGGTCTCGATTCTGATTTCGTTCATCCTCATGCGGCAGTTCGGCATCACGTCGAACATCATGTCGCTCGCCGGCATCGCCATTGCCATCGGCGTGCTCGTGGATGCGGCCATCGTCATGACGGAAAATGTCATCCGCCACTGCGAGGAGGCGGAGCGGGAGAAAGCGGCGCGAATGGCTCCGGGTGGAGCACTCGACCCGAGTGCCGCTTCCGGCGACTCGCCGGAAGCACCGGTGAGCGCGCCTTTGGGAACAGCCTCCTCTCATGGCGCCGCGCACCCGGTGTTGTCGGCGGGTCGCCGCCAACAGCACTCGGGTCGAGTGCTCCACCCGGACATCCGCCTCACCGCGGCAGAGACGCTCGCCGTCACCCTCACTGCTTCGCGGCAGGTCGGCCGCCCGATCTTTTTCGCCATGGCGATCATCATCCTCGCCTTCGTCCCGGTCTTCGCGCTCACCGGCCAGGAGGGGAAACTTTTCCACCCGCTGGCCTTCACCAAGACCTTCGCGATGATCGGCTCTACGCTCCTCGCCGTCACCGTGGTGCCGGTGCTGTGCGCCTTGCTCGTGCGCGGGCCGTTTCACTCCGAGCAGGACAACTGGGTCATGCGCGGCCTGCTGCGCCTCTACGATCCCGCGCTCGACTGGGCGCTGCGGCATCGCAAATCCGTAATCGCCCTCGCCGCCGCCATGCTCCTCGGCGCGCTCGCGCTCATCCCGCGGATGGGCACCGAATTCATGCCGCCACTCAATGAAGGCTCGCTGCTTTTCATGCCGGTTCTGCTCCCGCAGACTTCGCTCACGGAGGTGAAAAGGATCATGTCCTGGCAGGATCAGGTCATCGCCGCGACGCCCGAGGTCACCTCCGTCGCGGGGAAACTCGGCCGCGCGGAATCCGCCACCGACCCTGCGCCCGTCGAGATGATCGAGACCACGATCATGCTCAAACCCGAGTCCGAGTGGCGCAAAGGGATGACCAAAGACATGCTCGTCGCCGAGTTGACCTCGAAGCTCACGCAAGTGCCCGGCTACGTCCCTGGCTTTCTCCAGCCGATCGAAAATCGCATCCTCATGCTCAGCACCGGCATCCGCGCGCAGGTCGGCATCAAGATCCTCGGCGAAAATCTCGACGCCCTGCAGGCCAAGGCTTTCGAAGTCGAGCGCATCGTCCGCAGCATCCCCGGCGCGGTCGGCGTCGCGCCCTCGCGCGTGCAGGGCAAGCCGTATCTCGAAATCGCCGTGAACCGCGAAGCCATGGCCCGCTACGGCCTGCGCGCCGCGCAACTCCTCGATGTCGTCGAAGCCGGCCTCGGCGGGCGCAACGTCGGGACCACCATCGAGGGCCGCCAGCGTTTCCCCATCCAAGTCCGCCTCGAGCGCGACGAGCGCGACGACATCGAGCGCCTCGGCGACATCCTTGTCGCTACGCCCGCCGGCCAACACATCCCGCTCGGCCAGCTCACCGACATCCGCCGCAGCCTCGGAGCGAGCGAGATCGCCAGCGAGAACGGACGTCTCCGCGTCTTCGTGCAGGCGAATGTGCAAGGCCGCGACCTCGGCGGGTTCGTCGAGGAAGTGCGCCGCCGCATCGACAAAGAAGTCGCGCTCCCCGGCGGCATGACCATCGAGTGGAGCGGCCAGTATGAGCACCAACTCAGCGCGCGGCGGACCTTGCAGATCATCGTCCCCGCCGTTCTTGGGATCATTTTCATCCTGCTCTACATGGTCTATGGCAGCGCCAAGGAAGCCGCCCACGTCATCCTCGCCGTCCCCTTCGCGCTGACCGGCGGCGTGTTTTTGCAATACCTCCTCGGCTACCCGTTCAGCGTCGCCGTGTGGGTCGGCTACATCGCGCTCTTCGGCACCGCGATTCAGACCGGCGTGGTCATGGTGGTGTATCTGGAGGAGGCGGTGGAGAGGATGAAGAAAAGGCTAAAGGATGAAGGCGGAGGGATGAAGGGGGACGCGGCCGCAGTTCATCCCTCAGCCTTCAGCCTGCAGCCTTCCGACCTCCTCGCCGCGGTCAAGGAAGGTGCGCGTCTCCGCCTGCGCCCGAAAGTGATGACCGTGGCGACCATCGTCGCCAGCCTGCTGCCGATCATGTGGAGCACGCGCGCCGGCGCGGAGATCATGAAGCCGCTCGCGGCGCCGGTCATCGGCGGCATGCTGAGCAGCCTTTTGCACATCCTCATCGTCACCCCCGTCATCTTCGCCTGGCTCCGCGAGCGTGAGCTGCGATGACAGCCGAAATCTTTACACCTTCAGGGCGCCGAGTCCGGAGCGCGGGATGGCTCAGAACTGGGGCGCAGTGCGCTTCCTCGGATGAATTTGCGCGCGCTGGCCTTGACCTTGCTGCCTTTGCCGGTGATTTCCGTGAGCGTCATTTTGTGGACGGTGAAATTCGCGCGCCAAATTTCGATGCCGAGGATCCCGGGAGCGTCTTGCCAAGCTTTGTAGGAAAGGTCGGAGTAGTCGGTCTCGAGGGTGGTGATGAGGCGGCCGTCGAGGTAGCAGGAAATCTGATTCTTTCGGACTTTGACGACGGACTGGTAGCGGACGCCGTTTTCGATCCCCATTTTGACCTTCGTGCGGTTGTTGATTGCTTGGCGACCTTCCAAATCATCAATGCCGGCGATGGTATTGTCCCATGCTCCGACACTCCATCGGAAGCTGTGGCCGTACGCCCAGCAAATCTGCCCCATGCTGTCGTTTCCATGGTCGCGAGTGAACTCCACGAGGAAGTCGTATTCCTCTGGTGGTGCATACTGAATGCGGATGCCTGAACCGTCTCCTCGGTCACTTTTGAGTCCGCCTGGAGTCCGTTCCCACCGCCCATTTTTGGAGTCCCGCTCCACGTTGACCAGCGGCAGTAAATCAACGAATTCCCCGGGAACTTTAGGTGCCACGGTCGCCGGCGGCGGAGTGGGCGGGGCGGCAGGTCTGGCGGCGAGCGTGGCGATGGTCACCGATGGAATCCTGATTTGCTGGCGTTCGGCGCGAACGGTCTGGGCCAGATCGGCCCTCAGGGCTCTGACATAGGCGGCCTCGGCATTTTTGTAAGCAGCATCCAGGCGCGCATCAGCCTCGGCCATCGTCTCCGGGTAGCCTTTGACCGGGGGCAGCACCGCCAGCCAGGCGGGCAGCGCGCCAGTGGAATCGAACGCCTTTTTTTCGGCGACGAGCCTCTGCCCGACATCGGGCGGCGTGGTCGCGGGCAGCGTTTTGATGCGCGCGTCGAGTTCGTGGGAGATGACGAACCGGGCGTTGGCAATGATGGCTGTGTGATCGCGGATGGCCGCGGCCAATGGCCGGCGGACGGGATCGGTGTCCTGCGCCAGAGCGACCGTGGAAATGAACAGCGTGAGGGCGAGGTGAGTGAGGTTTCGCATGAGGGAACTGCGGCTAAGCATCCGCTCGGAGTGCTCTATCGGCTGAGGGTGGGGCGGTCAAAGCGATTCCCGCACTTTGGGTCGCGCGACTTTCATCCGCCGCCAGACTCACTCGGTGGGTGTGACCGATGCGCGGATGAAGGCTTCGTGGCGATTGCGCCAGTGCTGGCGGGCTGCGGGATCGTCGAGCGCCTCCTGCAGAGCGGTGCCGAGTTCGTAGATTGTGGTGTCGAAACCGAGGCCGGCATAGGCGGCGATGTTCTCCCGCATGGCGGCGGTCAGGGTGCGAAAGAGTTCGCGATCATGCGCGGCTGGGGTCTCGAGGTCTTCGGGATGATCGTACGTGTATTGGCAGGCGGCGAGAGCTTGGGAGTGGTGCCGCCGACACGCGTGCGGACGCACCTCGTAGATGGAGCAGCGGGCATCTTGCAAAAGCGGGCAGGTGACGTTGCGTGTGGCGTGCTCGCGCGGAGTGAGCGGCAGCACGGCCTCCGCGTGGCTCGTGAGCCGCTGCTGCAGCCCGTCGGTTTCCTCCGCTGTGAACTCGCGCCGGATGTGGTCGGCGATCAGGAAAACTTCGTGCGCCAGCACGTCCACACGCAACGAACAGCAGACCGCGCAACCCGCTCCGCAGGCGAGCGCCACCTTTCGTTCGGCGATCATCCCGGCGTTCAAATCGTCGAAGGCGGCCAGGGCGCTGCGAGCGGCCGCGTCGAAGTCCTCCGGCGCGAGGGCGCGATCAATGTCGGCGATGAGTTGGTGCAGAGGGTAGTCGGGCATCCGCGCGGAACGTGACCCGCCGCCCGCGGGTCGTCGAGCCAGCAGGTTGTGGCGGTTGACGCGGGCGCTCGCCGGGCCACTTCGAGACGCGGCTACCGAGGCCGCTTCAAGGGCTTCCCGACCCTGGCGACTCGCGTGGGTCGGGCTCCGTGATCTCCCTCACGTTCCTCGTCCCTCTGCGCGCTCTTGAGCCGCGCCGAGGCAACCCTCTTGTGACCGGCCAATTCCTCCAGGTCCTTCCGCTCGGTACGGATTGCCCCTACGGTGTCTTGTTCTTTGAGCAGGCGCTCTTCGCGTCGTGATCGGCGGGACATGGGCTTCGGTGATTTGGAAAATTGGCAAACCGAGTCTGGCGGAGCAAGTCTGCAATACTGGCGATTGCGAATTCTTTCGGTGAGACCACCCGGCGCTGGGCGATGTCGGCATGGTGGGCGGCCTCGTCGAGCGCACTCGGGTCGGAACGGACACCACGGCGAACCAGCCCTCATGGAAAGCGGCTGCGATCGCCTCCCGTGCCGCCCCATGACTGAGCGAGTGTCGCCCTGCGAGCCCACGACCGAAGTCGCCGTTGCGCGCGGGCCAGGGGGCGGAAGCGTTGAGCGGGCCGTGGACGTCGAGGTTCTCGATGGCGAAGAGCGCGAGCTGTGCGAGCTGTGCGAGCTCGTGGAGGTGAATCTAGGACATCCACTGCCGGCCGTCGCCGAGCGCACCGCCGAGGCCGAGGCGGAAAAGCGGGGCCATCAATCGGAGCGCGCCGCCATCATTTCCGAGGACGATAGAGGTGCGCCGCGTGCCGAGGACGCGGCTGTCTGAGATGCGCCGCCCTTTCCGCTCCCGCTGTGCCAGGATCGGAAATCGAAGACGAACTCGGCGATCTCCTTTTCACTGTGGTCAAGCTCGCCCGCAAACTCGACCTTGATGCCGAGACCGCGCTCCACCCCGGCACGAGGAAATTCGCCACCCGTTTCCGCGCCGTCGAGCAACTCGCAGCGGCGCGCGGCATCGTTTTGGAAAAGCTCGCGTTCGCCGAACTTGACCAGCTTTGGACGAGGTGAAGCGCCAGTCCGCACCCGGCGCGCAATCGTAGCATAGCGTCCGTTCATGGCGTTGTAGCCCCGCATGCGTGTCATCTGAGGGACCGACCACGCACGCGCGACGGGTCAGGAGCCTCCCCGCGCCCGTCGTCGTTGGACTTTTTTGGATCACGACCGGGAAAGTGCAAAATCAAGCAGTGGCGGAGAAAGTTCACAGGCCGCCATGCGTCCTCTCCAGCCGCCGGGCCGTGAGAACCCCATTGCGGTTTAGTTTCTATCTGACACTATTTTCTTCGCCAACGATTATGAACAACTCCACCGGGCATTGCGCCGCGCAGCTTCTCGAGGTCGTGCCGCTGATGATGCGCGCCATCCGCGCGCAGGTGCGCCGCCACAGCGAGATGTCCGTGCCGCAGTTTCGTGCGCTGGCCTTCCTCGGGCGCAATGAGTCCGCCATGCTCGGCGAGGTCGCGGATTTCCTCGGTCTCACGCTGCCGGCAACCTCGAAGCTCATCGACGGTCTTGTCGCCTCCGGCCTGGCGACTCGCCGGATGGATCCGGAGGATCGCCGCAAGATCATGCTGAGCCTGACCGCGGCGGGGCGGCGTAAGTATGCGGCGTTGCTGAAGTTCACCGGCAACTTTCTCAGCGAGCGTATGGCGCGGCTCACCGCTCAGCAGCGGGCGGGCATTTCCGGCGCGCTGTGCGCGCTGCAATCCATTTTCGGGGATGCACCGCCGGAGACGAGTCCCCGCCCGCGCAGAAAAATCCACTGACCGGTTTTCCCGCCATGCACTCCGCCGCCTTGCGTTTCCTGATCCCGGTCGTCCTGCTCGCCTCCCTTGCCGGCTGTTCAAAAAAGGACGGCGTCGCGGGCGGGCCAGTGGGCAAAGGCGGCCCAGTTCCGGTCAATGTCGGCGAGGCGTTGAAGAAGGATATGCCGTTGGATTTACGCGCCATTGGGAACGTCGAGTCCATGGCGACGGTGGAGGTCAAGGCGCAGGTCGGAGGCGAGCTTCTCGAAGTGAATTTCAAGGAGGGCCAGGATGTGAAAAAGGGCGACCTGCTTTTCAGCATCCAACCGCTCCTGTACGAAACGCTGCTCGCGCAGGCCGAAGCCAACCTCGTGAAAGACCGCGTCCAGGCGGAGAACGCCCGCCGTGCCGCCGAGCGCAACTCCGCGCTCGGCACCAAAGGCGCGATTTCGCCCGAGCAACTCGACCAGATGCGCGCCGTTGCGGAGGCCGCGGAAGCCGCGGTCAAAGCCGACGAGGCGCTGGTCAAAATCGCCCGCGTCCGCCTCGGCTACGCCACGATCGAATCCTCGATCAATGGCCGCACCGGAGCGGTCCACGTTCAGCCGGGGAACCTCATCAAGGACAACGCCGACACCGCGATGACCACGATCAAACAGATGGCTCCGATCTACGTCACTTTCGCCGTCCCGGAGCAGCACCTCGCGGACATCCGGCGCGGCCTCGCGGAGCGCGCCCTGCCCGTCACTGCACTTAATCCGAAAAGCGGCCACGCGCTCGCTCGAGGCACCGTCACCTTCATCGCCAACGCCGTGGACATGACCACCGGCACGATCACGCTCAAGGCCACGTTTCCCAACGACGACCGCGCGCTCTGGCCCGGTGCGTTTGTGGATGTGGTCCTGCGGTTGGACACCGAGACGGGCGTCACCGTCGTGCCGTCGAGCGCGGTCACCATGGGGCAAAAGGGACCGCAGGTTTTCGTCGTCAAAGCGGATGGGGCCGCAGACCTCCGCAGCGTCACGGTCGGGCGCACCGTCGGGCAGGAAAGCATCATCAGCAAAGGCGTGGAGCCGGGTGAGCAGGTCGTCACCAACGGCCAGTTCCGCCTCGTCCCCGGCGCGAAAGTGCTGGTGAAGCCCGAGGTGGAAACGCCGCTTCGATGAACATTTCCGAGCCCTTCATCCGGCGGCCGGTGATGACCACGCTGGTCATGCTCGCCATCCTCGGCTTCGGGCTCTTCGCCTTTCGCGGGCTGCCGGTGAGCGATCTGCCGAACGTCGATTTTCCCACCATCCAAGTCTCCGCCAGCCTCCCCGGCGCGAGCCCGGAGACCATGGCCGCCGCCGTGGCCACGCCGCTGGAGCGGCAGTTCAGCACCATCGCGGGCATCGACTCGATGACCTCCACGAGCGCGCTCGGCCTCACAAACATCACCATCGTCTTCAACCTCAACCGCAACATCGATGCCGCCGCGCAGGACGTGCAAAGCGCCATCGCCGCCGCCGCCCGCCTGCTCCCGCGCGACATGCCGAGCCCGCCGTCGTACAAGAAGGTGAACCCCGCGGATTCGCCCGTGCTTTTTCTCGCCGTCCTCTCGCCCACGTTGCGGCTTTCCGACGTGAACGAATACGCCGACACGCTTCTCGCCCAGCGCATTTCCACCACGCCCGGCGTCGCGCAGGTTTCCATTTTCGGCCCGCAAAAATACGCTGTCCGCGCGCAGGTGGACCCGCGCGAACTTGCGGCGCGCGGCATCGGCGTGGACGAAGTCGCGAAGGCCATCCAGGACGCGAACGTCAATCTCCCGACCGGCACGCTCTACGGCCCGGCCGAGGCCGCGACCGTGCAGACCAGCGGCCAGCTCTTCGATGCCGCCGCGTATCGCCGGATCATCGTGGCCTACCGCAACGGCTCGCCCGTCCGGCTGGAGCAGCTCGGGCGCGTCATCGACAGCGTGGAAAACGACAAGATCGCGAGCTGGTTTCGCGGCACCCGAGGCATCGTCCTCGCCATCCAGAAACAGCCGGGCACCAACACCGTCGCCGTCGTGGATGCGGTCAAAGCGCTGCTGCCCACCTTCCGCGCGCAGATGCCGCCGGCGGTGCAGTTGGAAATCCTCGCCGACAAATCCCTCTCCATCCGCAGCAGCGTTCACGAGGTCGAGTTCACCCTCGTCCTCGCGATCGCACTCGTGGTCCTGGTCATCTTCCTTTTCCTCCGCAATATCCGCGCGACCCTCATCCCCTCCGTGGCCATGCCGCTCTCGATCATCGGCACCTTCATGGTCATGCACCTGCTCGGCTTCAGCGTGGACAATTTTTCGCTCCTCGCCATGACCCTCGCCACGGGGTTCGTCGTCGATGACGCCATCGTGGTTTTGGAAAACATTGTGCGCCACATCGAGCGGGGCGCCTCGCCCATGGAGGCCGCGCTCAAAGGCTCGCGCGAGATCGGCTTCACCATCGTCTCGATGACCATCTCGCTTGCCGCGGTCTTCATTCCCGTGCTCTTCATGGGGGGTATCCTCGGACGCCTGCTCAATGAATTCGCCGTCGTCATGGGCGTCGCCATTCTGGTCAGCGGCTTCATCTCGCTCACGCTCACGCCGATGCTCTGCGCGCGCTTTCTCCAGCCACACGACCAGCGCCCGCAGGGCCGGCTTTACGAAATGAGCGAGCGCGTTTTCGACGGCGCGCTGCACCTTTACGAGCGCACCCTCCAGGCAGCTCTGCGGCACCGTTTCCTCGTCCTCATGGTCGCGCTCGCGAGCATCGCCGCGACGGCATTTCTCTACACGAAGCTGCCCACCGGCTTCATCCCCACTGAGGATACCGGCCAGATTTTCGTCATGACCGAGGCCGCGCAGGGCATCGGGTTTGAAAAGATGTGCGCCCTCCAGCAGCAGGCCGCCGCCGTCGTCCTCGGCAATCCGCATGTCGAGGGCTTCATGTCCAGCGTCGGCGTGGGGCCGAATAGCTCGACCGGCAATTCCGGGCGCATTTTCATGAACCTCAAGCCGCGCAGTGAACGGCCATCGGCGGACGCCATCATCGCCGAGCTGCGGCCCAAGCTCGCCGGCGTGCCGGGGCTGCGCGCCTTTCCGCAGGTCGTCCCTTCGATCCGCATCGGCGGCAGCCTGACCAAGAGCCTTTACCAGTTCACCCTCTCCGGTCCCGACCTTCAGGAACTCTACGCCATCGCGCCCAAGGTCGAGGCCACGATGCGGCAGATTCCCGGCCTCATCGACGTGGCCAGCGACCTGCAAATCACCAACCCGCAAGTCATGGTCACCATCGAGCGCGACCAGGCCGGCGCGCTCGGCGTCAGCGCCAGCCAGATCGAGACCGCGCTCGCCCACGCCTACGGCGCGCAGCAGATCTCCACCATCTACACCGCCACCAACCAATACCGCGTCATCCTCGAAGTCCTCCCGCACTTTCAGGAAAGCGCCGTCGATCTCCACGCCCTCTACGTGCGCTCCGCCTCCGGCAAACTCGTCCCGCTCAGCGCCGTCACAAAAATCGAGCGCAGCCTCGGCCCGCTCACCATCCAGCATCTCGGCCAGCTTCCGTCCGTCACCATCTCCTTCAACCTCAGCGGCGGCGCCTCCCTCGGCGACGCCATCCCGAAGATCGAGTCCGCCGTAAAAAGCGAAATTCCGCCCAGCATCAGCACCGGCTTCCAAGGCGCGGCGCAGGCCTTCCAATCCTCGCTCAAAGGCCTCGGGCTGCTCCTGCTCATGGCCGTCCTCGTCATCTACCTCGTCCTCGGGATTCTTTACGAAAGTTTCATCCATCCCATCACCATCCTCTCCGGCCTGCCCAGCGCTGGCTTTGGTGCGCTCATCGCGCTCTGGGCCTTCGGGCTGGAGCTGAATGTCTATGGCTTCGTCGGCATCCTCATGCTCATCGGCATCGTGAAAAAGAACGCCATCATGATGATCGACTTCGCCCTCGACGCCCAGCGCACCGCCGGCAAAGCGCCCGCCGACGCCATCTACGAAGCCTGCCTCGTCCGCTTTCGCCCCATCATGATGACCACCATGGCCGCGCTCATGGGCACCCTCCCCATCGCCCTCGGCCTTGGCGCGGGAGCCGAATCCCGCCGCCCGCTCGGCATCGCCGTCGTCGGCGGACTCCTCGTCTCCCAGCTCCTCACCCTCTACATCACGCCCGTGATTTACCTCTACCTCGAACGCCTCCAAGGCCGTGGTCGGGGCGCGAAATTCACCCCGCGGCAACCCGCGCCGCCGCGCGAACCGGCGCACGCGGCTGGGTAGGGGAGGGGACACTTATGGAGCTTGGACTTTATTAGTCCCAAGTCCCCGCCCGTTTGGACTAAAGTCCATCCTACTTTCCCGCAGCCCGCGCCGCTCGTCGGGTGGGTTGAAGTTCAACCGGAATAACTCGTGACATCCGGCGCACGCTCCCTGGGTTGCCCGCGGTTCTGTTTCTCTTGTCGGGGGTGAATCCGTTTCCGGGCTGCATCGGTTTGCCTCGTGGGTCGCGCAGCGCGATGCGGTGCCAGTCGCTATCCCGACCTCTCCGGCTGGGAATTACGCAACAGTGTCGCGTGATGCGGAAGGAGGGTTTTCCAGACGCTCGAGCAGACCACCATTCACCCATCACCGATCACCAATCCCGGATCATTTCACGACTGACGATGCACTACGGAGCTTGGAAACGGCGATGCGCGGCAAGGAGTCACCCGAGGTCTGAGTCCTTCGGGGCTGATGATTCTGAGGTTGGGGTCCGCAGGCGGCTACTTCTTCGCCCGTGCCTTCGCTTTGGCGACAGCTTTGACCTTCTCCCACTTCTTCGTCTTCGCGCTCTTGAGCACGGCGTCGCAGACGTATTGGGTCTCGAGGGCGTCGCGGAAGGTCGGTGGCAGGGGCTGGCCGGCGGCGGCGGCTTTGAGGAAGTCGGCGACCTGGTGGGTGAAGCTTTCGGCGTAGCCGATCTGCAGGCCGGGGACCCACCAGTTTTTCATGTAGGGCTGGTCGCCGTCGGAGACGTGGATGGAGCGCCAGCCGCGGACGATGCCTTCGTCGCTGTGGTCGAAATACTGGAGGCGGTGCAGGTCGTGCAGATCCCAGCGGATGGAGGCGTTGGCGCCGTTGATTTCGAGGGTGTAGAGCGCCTTGTGGCCGCGGGCGTAGCGGGTGGATTCGAAAAGGGCGAGCGACCCATTGGCGAAGTGCCCGTGGAAGATGGCGGCGTCGTCGATCTTCACGGCCTGCATTTTGCCGGTCAGGGTGTGCTTGCGCTGTTTGATGAAGGTCTCGGTCATGGCGCTGACATCGACGATCGAGCCGTTGAGCCAGAGCGCGGTGTCGATGCAGTGCGCGAGGAGGTCGCCGGTGACGCCGCTGCCGGCGGCTTTGGCGTCGAGCCGCCAGAGGCCCGCGCCGCCCTGCGGGAGGTCGGCGCTGATCGTCCAGTCCTGGAGGAAGTTCGCGCGGTAGTGGAAAATCTGCCCGAGCTTGCCGGAGTCGATGATCTGCTTGGCGAGGGTGACGGCGGGGACGCGGCGGTAGTTGTACCACACGGTGTTCGGCACGCCGGCCTTCTCGATTTCGCGGACCATTTCCTCACCCTGCGCACCGTTGAGGGCGAGCGGTTTTTCGCACAGCACCATCTTGCCGGCGCGCGCGGCGGCGATGGCGATCTCGGCGTGCGAGTCGTTGGGGGTGACGATGTCGATGGCGTCGATGTCGGCGCGCTTGATGAGCTTGCGCCAGTCGGTCTCGGTGGATTCAAAGCCCCAGTTATCCGCGTAGGCTTTGAGTTTGGTGGCATCGCGGCCGCAGGCGGCCTTGAGGACGGGGACGAGCGGGGTGTCGAAAAACTTCGCCGCGTTGTGGTAGGCGTTCGCGTGAGTGCGGCCCATAAAGCCGTAGCCGACGATACCGATGTTGAGGTTCTTTTTTGCCATAGATGTTGAGGGTTCGGTGTGGGTGAAAGGTAGAGCTTACCAGCCGTGGGCGGCGCGGACTTTGATCATCACGTCGAGGATGGCGTTCCAGGTTTGCGCCTGTTCGAGCTTGGCGTTCGGGAACATGCAACCGTCCCAGCAGATGTGCTTGATGCCGCGGGCAGCGGCGTCTTTGAGCCAATAGCCGGCGCATTTCACAATATCGAGTTTACCGTCGGGATCGTCGGCGGGGCAGTGCTTGCCGGTCTTGTCGTGGTCGCCGGCGCCGTGGACATGGCCGTCGTTTTGCGCGACATGGAAGTCGATGGTCCACGGGCGGAGTTTGTCGGTCATCTTCTCGTAGGCGGCGTAGAATTCGGCGGGGCTGAAGCCTTCCTGCACGAGCGCGTGCTCGGGGGCGTTGTAGCCGAGGAGGTAGAGGTAGGTGTGCGCGAGGTCGGCCTGGAAACCGACGGTCTCCGGCATCCCGACCGCTTCGAGCAGATCGAGCATGTCTTTCCACGAGTGCATGCCCGCCCAGCAGATTTCGCCTTCGGCGGCGAGGCGTTCGCCGTGCTGCTCGGCGATCTTGCCGGCTTCGCGGAAAGTCTCGGCGATTCTGGCGGTGTTCGCGGTTGGATTCTCGCGCCACTTGTTCACGCCGAACTCCGCGGAGTCGATGCGGATGACGCCGTATTTGCGGACGCCGTGCTGGTTAAAGATGCCGGCGATGCGGCACGCCATCTTCACGGCGCTGAGGAATTTCTCGCGCTGCGCGGCGTCGCCCATCGCGGAATCGCCGACCGTGCCGCCCCACACCGGCGCGACCAGCGAGCCGACGTTGAAGCCTTTGCCGGCGATGAGATCGGCGATCTTCTTCAGTTCGTCGTCGCTCGCCTCGGGGTTCGTGTGCGGGAGGAAAAGAAAGTAGTCGATGCCCTCGAATTTCTGGCCGTTGACGTTGGCGGCGGCGGTCAGGTCGAGCATGCGTTCGAGGCTGATCGGCGGTTCCTGACCTTCGCCGGTGCCCTTGCTGACGAGGCCGGGCCACATCGCGTTGTGAAGTTTCGGGAGGGAGTGTGCGGGAGTGCTCATTTGGGATTGGCTAATGGTTGTGGGTTTCACGCCACGCGATGGCTTGGGTCGGGAAATTTCGCGCGGGAAAGGCGCAGAGTGGTGCCGAAAAGCGCTGAACGGGACAAGTCCTTTTCGCGCGTGCTTGGAAAAACCGCGGTCATCCTGGGCGGAGTTCCGGGAGGGCGAAGGCGGGACGGAACGGCGTCGAAGGATCTCAAACTTTTCCCGACCCGCCAGCCCCCGCCTCCGCCTCCACCGGAAGATAGAAGTCCTTCGACTGCGCTGCGCTAAGCCTCCGCTTCGCTCAGGATGACGGAGTGTGTATTCCGCCCGAACCTTTCTCCGCATTGACCGCTCTGCCGCCGGTGCTAGGATCTGCGCCACATTTACCTCCCGGCGCAGCGGGCGGTGGCTTCTAAACCGCACCGGACGCAGCGCAATCGGGTTTCCATTTACCCCAATATCATGAGCGAATCCGCAGTCGTACCCACGTCGGGACAAACCCCGAAAATCTCCACTGTCCAGGAAGCGATCATCCGCATCGCGGGCGACTCGCAAGACGGCATCCAGGCCATCGGCGGCTTCCTCGCGCGCCTCGCCGGGCGCAGTGAGCAGGAGGTGATGACCTTCATGACGATCCCGTCCACGATCTCCGGCGGGCCGTCCATTTTTCAGGTGCGCATCGGCTCCGGCGAAGTGCTCAGCGCGGGCGATGAAGCCGACGTGCTGCTCTGCTTTTACGACCACAGCTACGCGAACCACATCAGCTCGCTGAAGCGCGGGGGCATCGTGCTCTACGACTCGGATCACGTTACCCCGAAGGAGGACTTGCTCGGCGCGTATCATCACGTGGGCGTGCCGATTTCGTCGCTGACGGTGGAGGCCATCGGCGGGACCGGGCGGGACAAGGGGAAGAACATCTATTCGCTCGGGCTGCTGGCGAAAATGTTCGACCTCAATGTGGCGAAGCTGACGAAGCTGATCGAAGAGCGCTTTGGCGGCAAAGATCCGACCGTCGTGCAGAATGCACTCGCGTGCTTCAACTCCGGCTACGGGCATCAGGTGCAGGGGCTGTGGGAGACGTTTCAGTTCCAGCACGCGGCGCAATCCGGCGCGGCGCAGGTGGTCATGAGCGGCAATGAGGCGCTCGCCTACGGGCTGATCGCGGCGGGGGTGCGTTTCGGCGCGGGTTATCCGATCACGCCGTGGAGCGACATCATGGAACTGCTCCGCCGCGATTTGCCGAAATACGGCGGCATGTTTGTGCAGACCGAGGATGAAATCGCCGCGATCTCGATGGCCCTCGGCTCCAGCTACGCGGGGCGGGTGGCCGTGACGGGTTCGAGCGGGCCGGGCATTTCGTTGAAAACGGAGGCCATCGGCTGGGCCTCGATGGCGGAAATGCCGGTGGTCATCGTGGACGTGCAGCGTGGTGGTCCCTCGACGGGCATGCCGACGAACGTGGAGCAGAGCGACCTGAACATCGCGGTCTTCGGCGGCCACGGCGACAGCCCGCGCGTGGTGCTCGCACCGAGCAGTGTGGAGGATTGTTTTTACACGGCGATCGAGGCGGTGAACATCGCGCGGAAATATTCGACGCCGGTCTTCATCCTCAGCGATCAGGGCATTGCCTCGCGCATTGAGGCGTTCGCGTATCCCGATTTGGAAAAGGTCTGCCAGGACATTTCGCCAGACCTTTCCGCTGTGGCGGAGCACAAGCCCTACGACCTCGCCGCCGCCGATGGCGTCACGCGGCACCTTGCGCCGGGCACGCGCGTCGCGAGCGGGAAGTATCCCGTCGTCACCGGTCTCGAACACGACGAATTGGGCCACCCGACCGGCTCCGGCAAACTGCACACGCAGATGAACGCCAAGCGCCGCCGCAAGCTGCAAAAGCTCGCGGAGGAATTGCCCGCGCCGCAGGTTTACGGCGCGTCCGAAGGGCGTGTCCTGCTCGTGAGCTGGGGCTCCAGCAAGGGGCCGATCGAGGAGGCCGTGAAGCTCGGACGCAAGCAGGGCGAAGCGATTTCCGCGCTGCACCTCAAACACCTCAACCCCTTGCCGAACGGCTTGGAGAAGATCTTCAGCGGATTTACAAAGATCGTCGTCGTCGAGATGAACGACGAAGGTCTCTACGGCTACGGCCAGCTCGGGGCCGTCCTCCGTGCCCGCTACTGCGACCCGCGCATCCTCGGCGTGACGAAAACCGACGGCCTCCCCTGGAAGGTCAGCGAAATCCTCCAGCGCGTCCTCATCCTCACGAAGTAAGCCCTTTTTCCATGTCCACCCTCACCGCCACCCCGCTCCCACGCACCACCGCCGCCGGCATCCCGGTGCCCGACCTCCTCGACGCCGACCGCAAGGCGCTCACGAAAAAAGAGACCGCCGCCGACCATCCCACGTGGTGCCCCGGCTGCGGCGACTTCTCGGTTCTCGCGCTCTACTACAAGCTCATCGAGAAGCGCAAAGTCTGGCATGAGAAAATCTGCACCGTGGCCGGCATCGGTTGCTCCTCGCGCTTTCCGTATTTCGTCCAGGCGCACGGCGCGCACTTCATCCACGGGCGCGCGCTCCCGTTCGCCAGCGGCGTCTCGCTTTCCCGGCCCGACCTCCACGTTTTCGTCTTCGGCGGCGATGGCGATGCCTTCTCGATTGGCGGAAACCATTTCAGCCACACCGCGCGCAAGAACGTCAAGCTGACCTACGTGGTCATGGACAACCACGTCTATGGCCTCACGAAAAAGCAGACCTCGCCGACCTCGCCCATCGGCTTCAAGTCGAAGACCGACGTGTGGGGCTCCACGGACCGGCCGATCAACCCCATGAAGCAGGCCATCGCCGCCGGCGCCACCTTCGTCGCCCGCACCACCGCGACGAATATCCCGCATCTCCTCAAGGCGATGGAAGCCGCGATGGACCACGACGGCTTCTCCTTCATCGAGTGCCTCAGCGAGTGCATCGAGTTTTATCCCGGAGCCTTCGACGCCGCGAACCCGCGCAAGGGCGGCACCTTCTTCGAGGTGCCCGCCGACCACGACGTGACCGACGAATACGCCGCCTACAAACTCGCCGACGCCGAAGGTTCCGGCGCGTTTGGCATTTTCTATCAGGTCAATCGCCCGACGAAAAACGCCAACGAAGCCAGGGTCATCGCCGACCACCGGGCGAAAGTCGGCGACGCTGCTGACTGGCAGATTCTAAAGAAGACGTTTGATCGGATGAAGTAGGAGCGCGCCGCGCGGCCCGTTCAGCGGCCGGTGAGGGAGATGCCGCGGACCTTGCGGTAAAGCGCGACGGCGTAGGTGTCGGTCATGCCGGAGATGAAATCGAGCATGCCGAGCAGGCGCTGGTAGGGATCGCGCGGGGCGGTGCGCTGGCGGGCGAGGCATTGCGCGGGGACGAGCGCGAGGAGTTTGTGACTGCGGGCGGCGGCGTTCTTGCCGCGGGCCGCGAGGTCATTGAGCGCGGCGACGAAATCGTCGAGCAACCCGCCGAGGACGGCGAATCCGGCGGCCTCGATTTCCACGCCGCGCGCGGTGTTGTAGATCGTCTGCCGCGAGCGCTGCATGATTTTCTCCCAGACCGGACGCGAAGGGCCGGCGTCGATCAGCGGCTGGTCGAAACGCCCCGCCAAAACCTCGCGCTCGTGCGCCATGAAAACGTCGGTCACCTCGTCGATGGCCGCGCCGATGGCCACGGCGCGCAGGATTTGCACGCGGCGCGTGTCGTCGTGCGCCTCGCGGAGCCGCCGCGGATGCTGCTTCGCCGGGATGAGCGCGAGGAAGGCATCGCGCACCTGGCCGTAGCGGAGGTGCCCCGTGCGCAGGCCGTCCTCGAAGTCCACGAGCCGGTAGCAAATGTCGTCCGCGGCCTCGACGAGAAAGGCCAGGGGATGGCGCGCCCACCAAGCCGCGCCGGGCGTGCGGCGGAGCAGGCCGCAGTGCTCGGCCACGCTTGCAAAGTGGTCGCGCTCGCTCTGGTAAAAGCCGAATTTTTTTCCGCTCGCCCCGCGCGGCACGCCGTCGGGCACCACGGACTCGCGCGGGTACTTCGTGAACGCGCCGAGCGTGGCGTGCGTGAGTTGCAGGCCGCCGGGGTTGTCGCGCGCCTGGAGCCGGGTGATCAGCCGGAAGCCCTGTGCGTTGCCCTCATAGCTCGCGAGATCAGCCCGCTGCGCCGCGTTCAGCTCGGCACCCGCTTCCGCCGCCACGGGCGAGGTTTGAAACCAATGCCGGATCGCGTCCTCGCCCGAGTGTCCGAATGGCGGATTGCCCAGATCGTGCGCGAGTCCGGCGGCCGCGACGATCTCCCCGAACTCCGAGCCGTGCTGCGCGAGTCGGTGGCGTCCGGCGACCAGTGCGCCCACCCGCCCGCCCAGCGAGCGCCCCACGCTCGCGACCTCCAGCGAGTGCGTGAGCCGCGTCCGCACGTAGTCGTTGTCGGCCAGCGGAAAGACCTGCGTCTTGTCCTGGAGCCGACGGAACGCCGTGGTAAAAGTCAGCCGGTCCGAGTCGCGTCGAAACTCCGACCGCGCGGGATCGTGCGGGCGCGGTTGGCTGGAGCGACCGAGCCGCTCCGCGCAGAGAAGTTGATTCCAGTTCATGCTCATGGCGGTGATCCTATTCTGAATCCGCCACGGATTGCACGAATGACCAAATACCTGGCGTGACGCTCCGGCCCATCCTGCGGGTGGATGGCCGCAGTTCGTCTCACGCACCCATTCCCAAAGCGCAGCGCTAACGGTGGGAACAAACCAAACACCTAAAGGTCAGCGGTCCCGGTAGAAATCCACCGCCGTAATCATGTTTGATGGCCGAACGCCAAAGAGCACGCAACCCTATCAGCGAGGGCGCGCGTCGATCACGGGGTTGAGGTTAGAGCTAGCTCTGCTCGCGGGAGCGCGGTTCGCGGTCTTTCGTGGTGGCCGTGGAGGGCACGGTGACGAAGGGTCCGCCGGCCAGCGGCGCGGCTTTGCTGAAAGCCACGTCGGGCATGTCGCTGGCGCGGCCGGCGAGCGGGAAGTCTTTGCGCAGCGGGAAAAATGGGTAGCCGTCCCACATGAGGATGCGGCGGAGGTCGGGGTGGCCGGTGAAGGTGATGCCGTACATGTCGAAGGCCTCGCGCTCGTGCCAGTCGGCGGTGGGCCAGATGGTGATGACGGAGGGGACTTCGAGCGCGTCCTCGGAGACGGCGATCTTCAGGCGCAGGTGGGCGTCGGTATCCATCTGGTAAAGCTCATAGACGACCTCGAAACGGGGCTCCGTGCCGAAGTTGTCCACGCCGCTGAGGTCGAGGAGCATGGCGAAGCCGAGGGTGTCTTTGCAAAAGGCGCACAGGTCTTTGATCTCGGTGCGCTCGACGGTGAGCGTGGTTTCGCCGCGGAACTCGGTTTTCTGCGCGACTTGGAATTTCGCTTGGATGGCGCTGACGACGGAATTGAGGGATGCGGCGGCCATGACGGGTCTAGGCGTTGAAGCTGGCGATCAACTCGCGCTTTTGCTCCCGGAGCGGGTGCTCGGTTTCGATCTTCCGCTGGAGGCGCATGAGCCCCTCGAGCAGCGCCTCGGGGCGGGGCGGGCAGCCGGAGATATAGACATCCACGGGGATGAGCTGGTCGATGCCCTGGAGCACCGCGTAGCTGCGATACATGCCGCCGCTCGATGCGCATGCGCCCATGGCGATGCACCATTTCGGCTCGGGCATCTGGTCCCAGATGCGCTTCACGGCGAGGGCCATTTTGTAGGTCACCGTGCCGGCCACGATCATCACGTCGCTCTGCCGGGGCGAAAAGCGCATGACCTCCGCGCCGAAGCGCGCGATGTCGAACCGCGACGCGCCCGCGGCCATCAGCTCGATGGCGCAGCAGGCGAGGCCCATGGGCATCGGCCAGAGGGAGTTTTTCCGCATCCAGTTCATGGCGGAGTCGATCTGGGTGAAGATGATGTTTCCCTCGATCTTCGAATCGTAGGCGACCGGGCTAGTTTGAAGCATGGCGCGGACTCTAGGAACCGCCGGGAGCCGGGCAAGGCGATTTTGCGAAATGTTTCACGCCGGAGTCACAGCTCCGGCTGGCGGTAGTCGGAGCAGGCAAAGACGCGGAACTGGCGGAGCGGCAGCCCGCGTTCGGTGATCTCGAATTCGGCGATCATTTTCCAGCGGCCAAACTCACGCATCAGCGACGACGCGGGCTTCTTCTCTTTCACGCGATCGGTGATGTAGAGCGCGGTGCGGCCGGTGAAGGGGCTGAAGCCCATTTCCTCCGACGATTGTTCGTCGATCCCGAGGTGGGGCGCGGCCTCCTTTAGTTCCTTCAGGAAACGGACGCGGCCGAGGGTTTCCTGCTCCGGCGTGCCTGGCACCTCCAGCCCGGCCAGCGCCGCCGTGAGCGCGGCGCGCGGCGCGGGCTCCAGCGCGGGCAGGAGGTCGCGCGCGAGATCGGCGTAGCGGACGGTGCCGTCGTAGCGCGGCCAGAAGTAAAACTGGTTGCCGGGCGCGGCGGACATCGGGCAGTAGATCGGCGGGTGGCCGGGGCCTTCGCGGCGTTTGTCCCGGAGATAAAAGGCGAGCGCCGACGCCGTGCCGTAGTGGTTCGCGATGAGGAAAACCGGCTGCCCGAGTTCGGCTTCGTAGTCTTTCCGCAGCGTCTCGACCTTCTCCGCGGCGTCGCGCCAACCGCGCAATCGGGCGCTGGGATCCCGATCGAACGACAGCGGATACCCGGCGACCCGCAGCAGATCGGTATTCGCCATCATGAGGCTGAGCACCGCGCCGAAGCCGAGCGCGAGGACCGCGAACGGGCGCACCCATTTCCGCTCCGCGGCCAGCTCCTGCCAGCAGGCCGCGGTGAGGATGGCGAGGCTGACCATGGCGGGCGCGGTCCAGTTCGGCTCGCCGGTTTGCTTGAGCGCGAGGGTGAAGTAGAGCGCGAAAAGCGGGAGCGTGAAGGCGAGGAGAAAGCGCGGGCGAAAATGCGCGCGCGCCTTTTTCCACGACCAGACGAGCGCGACGAGCATCGCGCCGAAAATGAGCGGCGAATACACGCCGAAGTGCAGGCCGAGATAGACGAAGAATTCGCTCGGGTGGAAGCGCGGGGCGTCGGTCAGGCCCCCGCGCTCGCCGAGATGGCGCAGGGTGATCCAGTCGTGCTGCGCGTTCCAGACGAGCACCGGAATCGTGCAGAGCGCAAAGACGCCGAGCAGCGCGGCGAAGCCGGGGCCGCGGAGTTCACGGCGGTATTTCGGGGTGACGGCGAGCAGCAGAACGATCGAGAGGAGCTGCATCGCGTTCGTGTATTTCGCGAGGAAACCCGCGCCGATGAGTGCGCCGGTGAGCGGCCACCAGCGGGAAAACGCCGGGCTTTTCTCCAGCGCCCGCCAGAACGTGCCGAGCGCCGCCGTCCAGAAAAAGATCGAGAGCGGGTCGATGGTCATGACCAGCCCGCCGGCGTTGAAGATCGGCGTGCAGTTGATCAGCACCACCGTCCAGAGCGCCGTCTTCTCGTTGAAAAAGCGCCGCGCCAGCCCGGCGAGGAGCAGGCTCGTGCCCAGCGCGAGCAGGGGACTGAACGCGCGAATGCCGAACTCCGACACGCCGAAAAGGTGCGTGCTCAGCCAGATCGTCGAGGCCACGCCGGGGCCCTTGCTGAAATAGCTCGGCGCGAGGTGCTGGCTCCACTGGAGGTAATACGCTTCGTCCGGCGACAGCTCCACCATGCTGCAATAAAACAGCCGCAGCGCGGTCAGCACCCCGAGAAAGAGCCAGATGAAGCTGCGCGGAGTCATGCCGCGAAAAGACTCGGGTGGGCCGCGTGGAGCTGCGGGAAAAGGCCTGCGCCCTGCCGCCGCCAGAGCATTTCACAAAGCGCGAGCAGCAGCAGCGAAGTGCCGAGCGCGAAGAGAATGGAAGTCACGATGTCGCTCGGCCAGTGCGCGCCCACATACACCCGCGAGTAGCTCACGAGCAGCGCCGGCCCGAACGCCAGCCAGCCCCGCCGCCGGTAAAACGCCGCCGCGACCAGCGCGATCGAGATCGTATTCATGCAGTGCGACGACGGAAACGAGCGCCCCTCCACTTTGTCCAGATCGCCCGTCGGTCGGGAAAACTTCTCCTGCACCGGCTGCGTCACCGCCAGCAGGCGCGGTGTGGGAAACTTTGTTTTCGCCAGATCGAGCACCCGCACCCCGGCGAGCACCTGATGCGGCCGCGGCCGATCCGCCAGGCGCTTCACCGTCTTCGCCACCACGCCGTCATTGATCCCCACGATGAGCCCCGCCACCACGAGGAACGCCCGCGCCCGAAACCCGCCCCGCCACAGCGCCGCGAGCCCCGCCAGCACCAGCACCGGCATCCATGCCGGCAGGCTGGAGGTCAGCGCCATCAGCCGGTCCCAGAGCGGATTTGTCCACTCTCGGTTGATGAGGAAAAGGAGCTTTTGATCCATGGACAAATCGCTGAGGGTCGGCAGCGTATGACCCCGCTTTTTCATGTAAAGACACGATTGCTCGCGCTCGGTCTGCTGTGTCTGGGCGGCCCGGTGCGGGCGGAGGAGGCGCCGGATGCGCAGGCGATTTTGAAGTCGGTGCGGGTGGCGCAGGCGGCGCAGAATCGCGCGTTGCGGGGCGAACTCCGCACGGCGGGCAAGACGGTGCCTTTCCGCCTGACGCTGAATGGCGGGGTGGTGCGCTACGAATTCACCGCGCCGCCGCTCACGCTCCAGCTCCGGCTGACGGAGAAGACTTCGCGCTTTGAGGAAGTCACGCGCGGCGGCACGGAGAAGATCACGCCGGCGCGTTTCGATACGCGGGTGGGGGACACGGATTTGAGCTACGAGGATTTGTCGTTGCGGTTCCTGTATTGGCCCAAGGCGGAGGTCGTGGGCGAGCAGACGATGGTGCTGCAAAAGTGCTGGATCGTCCGCGTGGAGCCGGGGTCGCTGGCGGAGTCGCAGTATGGCAGCGTGAAGCTGTGGATCGCAAAGAACAGCGGCGCGCTGATGCAGGCGGAGGCCTACAACGACGCGGGAAAATTCGTGCGCCGTTTCAAGGTCATCTCGGGACAGAAGACCGAGGACGGGTTGTGGATTTTGAAAGAGATGCGGATCGAGTGGGTCGCGCCCGGCGGGCGGAGCGACCGGACGCCGACGTATTTGAATATCGATGGCGTGGAGTAATTTTTTGTTTCTGGTTTCTGGTTTCTGGTTCGTCCACCGCGCCAGGTTCAGCGCCGACACGAACAACCAGAAACCCGAAACCAGAAACTAGAAACCACCCATGGCCAAGAAAACCACCGCTCCGCCCCGCAAACATTTCGTCCTCGATACGAACGTCCTGATTCACGATCCGCAGTCGATGTTTCAGTTTGAGGAAAACGCCGTCTGGGTGCCCGTGGAGGTGCTGGAGGAGCTGGACCGTTTCAAATCCGAATCCACCACGCGCGGGGCCAATGCCCGCGAGGTCCACCGCACGCTCGGCGCCCGCTTTGGCACCACCGCGCAGATGCGCGATGGCGTGACCCTGGAAAACGGGGGGCGCCTGCGCGTGTTCATCAATCCCGGGATCAAGCACGTGGGCAAGGAATGGCAGATCACCGCCGACTCGCCGCGCAGCCGGCAGGTGCAGACGCTTTTCCCCGATCTCGAAAGTACGGACAACCGCATCCTCGCCAGCGCCGCGTATCTCGCGGACACCGAGGCCGCGGGGACGATCCTCGTGACGAAGGATCTCAACATGCAGCTCAAGGCCCGCGCGCTCGGGATCGAGGCGCAGGATTACCGCACGGACCGCGTGGAGGATGGTGACATTCGCCGCACCCAGCGGCGCAGCGGCGAGGAGGATTACGAGACCATCGACATCCCCGGCTATACCCTCCAGGCCTTTACCAGCCAGGAGCGCATCACACTGCCGGATACCCCAGGACTGGTGCCGAATCAATACGTGCTCTTGCGCAACGAAGAAGAGCCGACCCACGGCGTCCCCGCGCGGCACCTCGGCGGCGGCGAGTTTCTGCGGCTGCGGAACGACCGCATCGTGATCCGCGACGGCCGCACGCTCCAGGCCGCGAATCTCGGCCAGCGCTTCCTGCTCGACGCGCTCTACGATCCCGCGCTCACGCTCATCACCGTCTATGGCAAGGCCGGCACCGGCAAAACCCTGCTCAGCGTGGGCGCCGCGCTGGAGCAGGTGCAGCGGGGCGACTACGAGAAAATGCTCATCACCCGGGTCATCATGCCGACCGGGCGGGACATCGGCTTTCTCCCCGGCCGCATGGAGGAAAAGATGCAGCCCTGGGTGCAGCCCGCCTACGACGCCCTCGAGCAGCTCCTCGGCAAGCCCCGCAGGCCCGAGCATTTCGACAGCAAAAAGCAGAGCGCCCGCAAGTCCGCGTCGCCCGCCTACGGTGCGGGCAACGGTTCGGCCGGTGGAAAAATCGCGCGCCCCTACGAGCCGCTCATGCAGGCCGGTCTGCTCGAGATCGAAGCCATCGCGCACATTCGCGGGCGCTCGATTCCGCGCGCGATTTTCATTGTGGACGAAGCCCAGCAGCTCACGCCGCACGAGGCCAAGACGCTCGTCACGCGGATGGGGAAGGGGAGCAAGATCATCCTCATCGGCGACCTCGCGCAGATCGACAATCCCTACGTGGACGCCCACACCAACGGCCTCGTCTTCACCCGCAACCGGCTCCAGGGCCAGTCCTTCATGGCGCACATCAACCTCTTCAAAGGCGAGCGCAGCGAGATGGCCGAGGTGGCGTCGAATCTGATGTAGTGCTCCGCCTTGGCGAAGCGTGGTCCCCTCCGTGCGACCGCTGGCCTTGGAAGCTCGTGCTGGTGCGCAGAGGAAATCTTGGTTTGCGGGCGACCCAACTGATGTTCGCCAGTCACCGGCCGAAGATCGAGGTCGCGCTCCAAAACGGCACGCTGGTCGAGTTGACGGAAGAGCGGGTGGAAGTCCTCGTTGGATGGCGCTGTTCCATTCTGGCGTTCCTCCCCGAGGACGGCCCTCCAATGAGTTGGAGCACGGCGAAGCGCGGGGCGGCGGCTATTTCCGGGCGGCTTTGATGATGCCGAAGTCGGTGAGGAGCTTGCGCAGTTCGAGGCTCGCCGGGTCGGAGCCGCTGTTGGCTTCCTCGATGATTTTGTCCGCTTCCTCGCGCCGCTTGAGATTGAGATACGTGGTGGCGAGGAGGGCCTTGCGCTCCGGCGAGGGATGCAGCTCCACCGCGCGCCGAGCCCACTCGAGGGCGCGCTCGTGCTGGACTACGCGCTGGCAGATTTCCGCCGCGACGCTGTAAATGGCGGCGGCCCCGTCGGTGGTCACGCCCCCCAGGTCCGGTCCGTCCTTTTGGCCGGCGTCGCGGGAGGATTCGTAAAGCTCGACGCACGCCTGAGCGGCCACGTAGGCGAGTTGGTGTTGCCCCTCCTTGTGCCGGTCGATGGCCTCCTCGAAGCGCTGTTTGAGGAGGGCCGCTTGCTCCCCGGCGGTTTCTCCGGTCCGCGATCTGGCCTGGGGAGGAGGAAGGATCTCCCCGCTTTTCGGCAGGATGCGCGCTTGCTCCGCGGCGGCCTGCAGCGCCTCGGGTGTAGGCGCGGGGGAGGCCGCGCCTGTTTCCGCAACGCGCGGCCGGGCTTTCTCCAGTTGTTTGCCCAGGCGCTCGATCTCGGCGGCGCTGGCCGCGAGCTTTTCGCGCAGCTCCGCAACTTCCGGCGTGGCTTCCGCGGCCGATGCGGGGGCGACATTCTCCACCGGCGCGGTGGACGCGGACTGACCCGCGAGGCGTTTAATTTCGCCGATCTCGCTTTCAAATTTCTCCCGCAACGCGATCACGGCGGCAGCTTCCTTCTGGGCTGAGCCCGCAGCTGCGGAGAGGGCGCCCATGTCGGCGGGGGCGAGTTCCAGCAGGTGCTGGTGAAGAACCATGGTAAGCCCGACGCTGAGACCCAGCCCGGTGAACACGGCCAGCCCGGCGCTCCACGCGCGGTGTTTTGCCGTCCACCAGATGGCGCTGACGAGGGTGTTCAAGACGACGAGAATGCCGATGAGTTGGATCATAACGACGAGATGAGTGGGGGTGGCGGCTGGAGCTGAGTAAAAAAGAGAAGTCGGTTTTCCGGGCGCGGGCAAGCGCTTTGTCCCCGGAAACCTCGGCGCGGGTCTGATTAAATGGGAGTCCGCGATTTGAACCCCGGAGGGCTTCCCTCATGCGGGGTGCGCGTCCCCAGCACCTTCCGCATGACGATGCGGACGGGCAGGCGGCATGGGGCTCTATCCCTCCGGGGTAGATGCGTCGCTCTCGCGTTACCGGGGGTCTGCGACCCCGGCTATTCATGGGGAACCGCTCCGCGTTTCGGAAAAATGGAGAAACTCCAGTCCACAATCGCGGTGGACCTTGGTCAACGGCCTCGGTCCAGGCTGACGCCACCGCCATTTCCCTGCCTTCCTCCGGGACATTCGGTGCCGACCGCTTTTCCCGATGCCGCATTTCGCCTCGCCATCGCGGACGCGCTTTTCATCACGCCCCCTCGGCGGCACCTGCCGCTCGGCCTCCGGGCGCGGGGGCAAGCGGGACGCACGCGCTCCGACGGCGCTCCGGCAGTGCGGCGCCTACACCTTCTGCCAGTCGGGTTTCCCGTCGTAGACCCAGCGGTAATAGTCGAGCCGCGTGAGCTTCGCGGCGGCGGGTTCGTCGAGGAGGTATTTCGCCACGGGGTGCATCTGCAGGATCGAGGCGGGGTTCATCGCGGTGATCGGGCCCTCGAGCGCCGCGGCGATGGCGTCCGCCTTTTTTGCGCCGAAGGCGAGGAGCAGCACCTGGCGCGCGTCCATGATCGTGCCGACGCCCATGGTGAGGACGTGGTGGGGCATGGCGTCGGGCGTGGCGAAGGCGTAGGCGTTGTCGCGGCGGGTGCGCTCGGTGATCGTCTTGATGCGGGTGCGCGAGGCGAGGGAGGAGGAGGGTTCGTTGAAACCGATGTGGCCGTCGCCGCCGATGCCGAGCAGTTGGAGATCGATGCCGCCCGCGGCGCGGATGGCCTCCTCGTAAGCGCGGCACGAGGCGGGGATGTCGGTGGCGAGGCCGTCGGGGAGGTGGATGCGCGAGGGCGAGACATTGACGTGCGCGAAGAGATGCTCCTGCATGAAGGCGTGGTAGCTCGCGGGGTGCGCGGGCGGGAGGCCCACGTATTCGTCGAGGTTGAAAGTGGTCACGCGGCTGAAATCGAGGCCGTCTTCGCGGTGCAGGCGGATGAGTTCGCGGTAGAGCGCCAGCGGGGTGTGGCCGGTGGCGAGGCCGAGGACGGCGTTGGGCTTTTCGCGAATGAGCTGCGCGAGGTGGCGCGCGGCGAGGAGGGAGGCGGCTTCGGGCGTGGGCTGGATGATGATTTCCATGGGCTAGTTTCCGAGGCGCTGGCGGAGGCCGGCGGCGACCTCGGCTTTGAAGCGGTCGATGAAGCCGGTGACGTAGTCGACGATGTCGAGCGAGTCGTCGAGAGCGAGCGGCGTGAGGTCCAGGGCGAAGGCGAGGGCGTCGCTCCGGTCCAGGGTGTGGCTGGCGAAAAAGGTGGCATTGGCGCGGCGGCGACCGAGCACGGCGAGGTCGTAGCGTTTGCCTCCGGCGATCTGGGAGCGAAAGACGCCATTGATCCCGGCGGCGAGCGTGTCGTGGCCGCTCACGTCGTGGACGACCTTCTCGCTGTCGGGCAGCCAGTCGAGATCGCGCCAGACTTCGCAACCGTGCACGGCCTGCGGGCGCTGCGCGCGGGGCAGGGCACGGATGGCCTGGATGACGGGGACCACGACGGCGAGGTGCGTGCGGTGTTTGTCGGCGGGATTGTGGGTGTAAACGACGCGCGGCTGCGTGGCGGCGAGGATGGCCGTGAGGTCGGCCACGAGGCGCGGGTCGGCGGGGTCTTGCACGACGCTGCTCGGGTAGTCGAGCTGGAGCATGGCGGCGTAGCGCCCGAGAGTCGCCGCCGCGCACTGCTCCTCGCGGCGCACAGCCATCATTTGTGCGTCGGTGAATTCCGCGAACGCACCGCGCCGCGCGCTGCCTGCGCCATTCGTGCAGGTCACGCCGCCGAACCACTCGGTGGCGCTCGCGTAGCACGCGGCGATGCCGTGAAAGGCCATGAATTCCAAATCGTCCTGATGCGCGCCGATGCCGAGGTGCGTCACGCGCGCGAGCGCCTCGGCGGGCGGGAGCCCGTCGGGGATGAAAACGTCGGACGTGGGGTTGAGGAGCGTCATCGGGCAGGCGCGGGGCAGTGTTCAGTATGCAGCGTTCGGAGTCCGCGTCGGGACTGAAAACTGAATACTGAATACTCCCGCTCCCGACGCCAGCCTTTTGCCCACGCGCGCATTGACCGCCCGCCCTTTGCTCCCGCAATGTCGCCCGCCTTCATGCAGACCACGCGCCCAGCCATCGGCATCGACTTCGGCGGCACCACGATCAAGTCCGCCGTCATCCAGGACGGACGCGTGCTGGCGCACGGCGCGGTCATTGACACCCAGCTTTTCCCGCAGGCCGACGCGCTCCTCGCCGAGATACTCCGCATCATCGCGGTCTTGCGCGCGGCCCATCCTGAAGTTGTTGCCGTGGGCGTGGGGTTGCCGGGCCTCGTGGATAGCGTGAACGGCATCGTCCACACCCTCACGAACGTCCCCGGCTGGAGCGAAGTGCCGCTGCGTGCGCTCCTCGTCGAGCGCACCGGCCTGCCCGCGATCATCGAGAACGACGCTAGAGCGATGGCTTACGGCGAGTGGAAGTACGGGGCCGCGCGGGATGGCCGCCACGTCCTCTGCATCACGCTCGGCACCGGCGTGGGCGGAGCCTTCATCCTCGATGGCCGGATCCACCGCGGGGCGCAGCTCGCCGCCGGCGAAATCGGGCACGCGAGCATCGACTACCGCGGCCTCCCCGGGCCCTATGGCAACACCGGCGGCCTCGAAGAATACGTCGGCAACCACCAGATCGCCGCCCGCGCCGCGCAACTCTATCGCGCCGCCGGACGCGAGGTGCCGGCGGAGCACTGCACCCCGCTCGCCCTCGCCGAATCCGCCCGGCGCGGCGAGGCCATCGCGCTCGGCTTGTGGGACGCCGTCGGGGTCGAGATCGGTGCCGCCCTCGTCAACGTCGTCTGGCTCCTGAACCCCGATGCCATCGTCATCGGCGGCGGCGTGGCCCAAGCGGGTGACCTCCTTTTCACGCCCATCCGCCGCACCATCCGCGAGCGCACCCAGGCCATCTATCACGACAACCTCCGCGTCGTCCCCGCCGCCCTCGGCAACGCCGCCGGGATGATCGGAGCCGCCACGCTCGCGGCGGAGGCGACGGAGGCATAAGCAGCCGGTTGGAAGCAATCCGAAGGACCGTCTGATCGGTCTTTTCGCTGGTCAATTAGCCGTCCCAAAATCGTGGTCATCCTGAGGGACCGAACCCGCGAGCGTGATATTTGGTGCGGGATGAACCGGGGGACGTGCAAAGGAGCGGCGTGCTTCCAGCCGCCGACCACCGGCTGCACCGGAGGCGCACCAATCTGCGGCAAGGCGGCGGCGTGCAGTGCACCCAACGGGAGAGTTTGGCGCTGCGCGCGTTGTGGGGTCGGCGGCTGGAAGCACGCCGCTCCTTTGCACGCCCTCCAGTTCCTCCCGCTTCAAGACTCACGCCCGATGGATCAGCGGCGCATTGGGAAAACTTTTGGGACAATTTGAACGCAGCGTGGAGGCGGCGGTCTTATCTTCGTGTTTGGGGGGAATTGAACCGGGTCGTGCACGTTGACTTTTGTGTGTGTTTTCGTTGGCGTGCGCGGCCCGGATTTTTTTTGAGGGGTGATCGGTTTCGTTGACCCCATTTTTCCGGCCTGCTAGCCTTTCCCTCCATGTCCACCCGCTTCGCGCGATGAATCCCGACAACTCGTTGCTCGGCATCCGCGGCTTTCTCATCGACGCCCCGGAGTTTGGCCGCCTTCGCTCCTGGAGCGACGGCGCGCTGATCATCGACGGCGCGCACATTGTGGAGGTCGGCGACTATGCGTCGCTCGCGCGCAAGCCGCGGGAGCAACCGGTGCGCTGGCGTCACTCGCCGCGCTCGGCGGTTTTCCCCGGCTTGATCGATCTCCATGCGCACATCCCGCAGTATCCGGCGGTGGGGCGGGGTGGGGGAGAGCTGCTGCCCTGGCTGCGGCAGCACGTTTTTCCGCTGGAGCGGGAGTTCACCGGGCCCAAGGGACGCCGGGAGGCGGGCGCGTTCTTCTCCGAGTTGGCGCGGCACGGCACGACCACGGCGATGCTCTACACGGCGATCTACGAGGACTCGTGCGAGGCGGCGTTCCATGCGGCGGCGGCCAGCGGGCTGCGCGTGATCATGGGGCAGATGATGACCGACGTGGGCAGCTACGGGCAGCTCCAGCCGACAAAGATCGCCTCCATTTTGAACCATGAAAGCGAACGTCTGTGCCGGGCCTGGCATGGCGCGGCGGACGGGCTGATCGAATACGCCTTCAGCCCGCGCTTCGCCGTGGCGTGCAGCGAGCGGCTGCTGCGGGCCGTGGCGAAACTGGCCGCGGAATCCGGCGCGTATATCCAGACGCATCTCGCGGAGAATCTGGAGGAGATCGAGAAGGTGCGGAACCAATTCCCCGCCGCGCGCGACTACACCGACGTCTACGAAATGTGCGGGCTGCTCACCGCGCGCACCGTGCTCGGTCACTGCCTGCACCTCAGCGAGCGCGAGATCGGCGCGCTGGCTGCCGCCGGGGCGGGCGTGGCCCATTGTCCCACGGCGAATCTTTTCCTCCGCAGTGGCCTTTTTCCGCTGGAAAAAATGCGCGCCGCCGGTCTCCGCATCGGCCTGGGCAGCGGAGTGGGCACCGGCCCGGAGCTGAACCTGTGGCAGGTCATGCGCTCGGCCATCGAAACCCAGAAAGCGCGTTCCTTTTACGAAGCGGACGCGCTCGTGCCCACGCCCGGTGCGGCGCTGCACATGGCCACGCAGGGAGCCGCCGAGACCTTGGGAAAAGGCGCGGTCATCGGCAGCTTCGAGGTCGGCAAGGAAGCCGACCTGACCATCATGGACTACGCCGCGCTGCTCCCGTATCGGCAAAGCGCGAAGCCCGTGAACGACCTCTCTGGAGAGGATCTCACGAGCCTGTGTATCCATCGCGGCGGGCCTCACGCGGTGGTGGAGACATTCGTCCGCGGCCGCAGTATCTTTCGCGCGCCGGAGCCGGAGTTGTTTTAGTAAAGGAGGGAGAAGCCGACGGATTGAGCGGCGGATTGGCCAATGACCGTCTCGCGTCTCCCCTCATCGAACCGGACAGGCGGGTTTCCCGCATCCGGCTCTCGGAGGCTGTTCTCCGGGTTGCTGCATGACGCGGCTGTGGATCGCGGCTGTGGATCGCGGCTGTGGATCGCGGCTGTGGATCGCGGCGCGTTTGGCGATGGGGAGCCTGTCGGCCCTGCTGAAATTGCGAGTGGACGATAGGAAGCTCTGACCCCTCGCTCGCTCCCACCCGCAAAGTGAAAATTAGTCGCGCGGCAAGTCCGACCGGCGGCTCGCCGGAATTCGCGCCTCAGCTCAGGACCGCAGCCTGCTGTTTCACGCTTGCCCCTACGGCGGGGAGTCGGAAGGCTGCGCGTCGTCTTTTTCTTTCCATGAAACTCCCAAAACTCCTCTCCACCCTCGCCACCCTCGCCCTCATCTGCCTCACCGCCGTCGCCGTCCCTGCCGATGACTGGAAGCCCGACGACGGCTTCACCAGCCTCTTCAACGGCAAAGACCTCACCGGCTGGCATTACAAAACCGAGTCCGATCTGGACGGGAAAACCGCCAGCACCGACGACCGCTACTCCGCCGCTGCCGGCGTGCTCACCGTCCATCCGCACGACGCGGCCAAAGGCCCGCGCCTCCGCCAACTCTGGACGCTCCGCGAGTTTCCGAAAGACTTCCTCCTCCGGCTCGAATTCCGCGCCTCGGTCAACGCCGACAGCGGCATCTTCCTCCGCGCCCCGCAGCTCCAATGCCGCGACTATCTCGTGGCCGGTCCCTACAAACAGCTCAAAGCCTACAAGCCGCAGGACTGGAACGTCATCGAGGTGACGGTGAAAGA